>CAMDNL010000158.1 GCA_945902975.1 Chitinophaga pinensis | reverse complement strand
TCATATGCACCGTAGTACACATTTTTGATAAGTAATGTGCTTCCTCTGCAGCCGTATCACCCGCACCCACAATGGCTACATCTTTCCCTTTAAAGAAAAATCCATCACAAACAGCACAAGCACTCACCCCAAAACCATTTAATCTTTCTTCACTAGGAATACCCAACCATTTTGCACTAGCACCAGTAGAAATAATCACGGCACCTGCTTCTATAATCTTTTCATCATCAATCCAAACCTTATGCGGATAGCCACTAAAGTCTACTTTGGTTGCCAAGCCATAACGGATATCTGTACCCATTCTTGCCGCTTGTTTTTCAAAATTGACCATCATCTCTGGCCCTTGAATGCCATCTGGAAAACCTGGATAGTTTTCAACATCTGTTGTAATTGTTAATTGTCCGCCTGGTTGAATACCTTGGTACAATAAAGGTTTCATATTTGCTCTTGCAGCATAAATTGCAGCTGTATACCCTGCTGGGCCTGATCCAATAATTAAGATGTCTACTTTTTCTGTTTCCATAATCCTTTTTTTGTTGCTACAATGTAGTTATAAAAAAAACCCCGACAAATCTGTAAGATCGTTGGGGCTTTTATGATATTATTAATTTTTTATTAGCCCAAATAAGCTTTCAATGCATTGCTATATCGAGCTTTTTGTAAACGTTTAATGGCACGCTCTTTAATTTGTCTAATACGTTCTTTTGTTAAATCGTATTTAATACCAATTTGCTCGATCGTAACGCCATTTTCGCCATCTAAACCAAAATAGGCATTTACAATTTCCGCCTCTCTTGGACTTAGTGATTTTAAGACTCTTTTGATTTCTTCTCTTAAAGAATCCTTCATTACATCTTCATCCGTATGAGATCCGCCTTCTAATAAATCACCCATGGCCACATCTTCTGCTTCATGCACTGGTGCATCCAATGAGGTATGACGTGTATTAGATTGGAAAATATTATTGATTTCCGTTTCTGACATCTCCAAGATACCTGCTAGTTCCTCTGTTGAAGGCTCACGCTCATGCTCTTGCTCGAATGCCATATAAGCTTTGTTCGCTTTATTATAAGTACCAATTTTGTTCTGTGGTAAACGAACCAAACGGCCTTGTTCTGCCAATGCTTGTAAAATAGATTGACGAATCCACCATACCGCGTAAGAAATGAATTTGAAACCTTTTGTCTCATCAAAACGCTGTGCGGCTTTGATCAAACCTAGATTTCCCTCGTTAATTAAATCACTCAAGGATAAACCTTGGTGTTGGTATTGTTTTGCTACAGATACAACGAAACGTAAATTGGCTTGAACCAACTTATCTAATGCGCGTTGGTCACCCATTTTAATACGTTGAGCGAGTGTCGTCTCTTCCTCGGGATTAATCATAGAGATTTTAGAAATCTCCTGTAAATATTTTTCAACCGCTTGAGAATCTCTGTTGGTAATCTGTGTAGCAATTTTAAGCTGCCTCATGCAAAGAATTTATTTATAGGTATAACGATGGAAAGTCCAAAATAGTATCCCCTTCGGGAGTCTGCAAAGTTAAGTTTTTGGAGCCAATAATACAAATAAAGCCTAGAATAGCCCTCAATTTCACATTTTAGAAATATTTATACCCAAAATGGTCTTTTTAACCTTTTATCGACGGCCTAGATTTATCTTCGTTGCATGATAGATTTTAGATCTGACACCGTCACTAAGCCCACCCCTGGCATGTTAGCCTATATGCAAACTGCACCTGTTGGAGATGATGTGTTTGGAGAAGACCCAAGTATCAACAGTTTGGAGGAAAAAACGGCTAAGATGTTTGGTTTTGAAGCTGGATTATTCTGTCCTAGTGGTACAATGACCAATCAATTGGCCATTAAAACCCATACACAAGCAGGAGACGAAGTGATTTGTGACGAAATTGCGCATATATATCAGTACGAAGGAGGAGGCATTGCCTTTAATTCTGGCTGTTCGGTCCGCCTTTTACACGGAGACCGAGGTCTTTTGAATGCAGCACAAATTCAAGCAGCCATCAACCCAATAGATGTGCATAAGTCCATTACGAGTTTAGTGAGCTTAGAAAATACCAGCAACAGAGGCGGCGGCGCTTGCTATGATTTTAATACTTTTTACGAAATTCAAAAGGTAACCAAAGCCAATCAGTTGGCACTTCATTTAGACGGAGCCCGTATTTTCAATGCCATAGTCCACAAAAAGGAGAATGCAGCAGATTATGGTAAGGTCTTTGATTCTGTGTCTATTTGTTTAAGTAAAGGTTTAGGTGCCCCGGTAGGAAGTGTATTAGTAGGATCAGCTCCTTTTATTAAAAAAGCGAGAAGGTGGAGAAAAGTTTTTGGAGGTGGGATGCGTCAAGCAGGCTATTTAGCAGCAGCCGGGATTTACGCCATTGAAAATCATGTGGAGCGTTTGAATCAAGATCATATCCATGCTATCGCATTAAAGGAAGCTTTAGAAGCAAAATCATTTGTAGATCATGTTTTGCCAGTTGAAACCAATATTGTTATAGCAGTGATGACCGGTGCATACACCCCTGCCGCATTTGTTCAAGCACTTAAGGAACAAAATATATTGGCCTATGTGATGACCCCTATCCAAGTTAGATTTGTATTGCATCTTGACATCTCCCCAGATGCTTTAGCCAAAACGATTGAAACCATTCAAAAAATTAAGTAGAATAGATATATTATTATGTTAGAAAGAATTAATCCAACCACAACGCAAGCATGGTTTGTGTTGAAAAAACATTTTGAAGAAGAAATGAGCCGTAGACAAATGAAAGATTTGTTTGCAGCCGATCCAAATAGATTTGAATCCTATTCAATCAAAGAAGCGAATGTATTATTTGATTATTCAAAGAATATTATTTCAGATAAAACCATTCAATTGCTATTTCAATTAGCCAAAGAATGTGGATTAGATAAAGCCATTGAATCACAGTTTGCTGGAAAGCCAATCAATGAAACCGAGGGCAGGGCTGTATTGCATACTGC
>CAMDNL010000157.1 GCA_945902975.1 Chitinophaga pinensis | reverse complement strand
ATGAAGGTAAGTTCAAACCCAAATGCGGATCACTTGCTAAAATGGGTCTGCCTGACTTTGTCATTGTTCCACCAACTGCCCAGTTATTACTTCCATTATTAGGATCCGGTGCTTCTGGCGTTTCAACTAATTTTGCGATATCTACTTGTTGCGTTTTTTTCAAATAAACCATATCAGATGACATTGGTTTTATTGGAACAATGCTTGGTTCGGCATAAGCAGTGCCAATTGGGATAATTGGATCCAATGAATCCTGCTGATTGGTATACAATTGATCAAATAAATCATAGCCTAAATAATCTCTTGTATTGGTCAATTGTAAATCTGCACTTGCAGACCTTCCAGTTAAATCATAGGACATGAACATTAAAAACAAATAGGTCTTTTTTGGTGTCCAACTTTCTGGCTCAAAATTCATCAACTTATATTCAAAAGTTACATCCTCAGGTGCTAATTGTTTTAAATAAGCATTGACACCAGCAGTGTAGGCATCCACAGTGGCTTTCATCACTGGATTCTTTTCATTGATATAGGCTTCTGTCTGCTCTGCACCATACACCATGCCTAATCTTCTGAAAAAACGATCTATGGATAATTTATCTGCCCCTGCTACTTCACTCAATCTTCCGGCAGCCACTCGTGTTTGAAAGTCCATCTGCCATAGTCTGTATTTTGCATGCAAATAACCTTGCACATAATAAGCATCTTCATCATTGTCTGCATAAATATGTGGGACTAATCGGTCATCCATATACACATCTACATCCCCTTTCAAATCATTGGCAAGGATGGATGCATCAAAATTGGTATTGACTTTTTCTGCATTTTTCCAAAACCCATGTTGAGGCGATAAAAAATAGCCCAGTCTTGGTGCTTTAGTTCCTCCTAATTTTAATTGGATATTGAGCGTAAAAACAAGTCCAGCTGTTACAGTCGCTGACACTAAAAATGGTACAATGCGCATGGCAGTAATTTAGACCTCTAATGTAGCAATTATTTGCTTAAGCTGGCCTTAAAAAATGCTAAATGGTCTTGAAGAGATAGTGTTGGATATGTAGCTAACAATGTTTCCGTTTTAAGGATGCAGGATTCAAGGAATTTTTGATGCTCTGCAGAACCAAGGAAAAAAGGTTTATGATTCATCGCTAATTGAAGTTCAGCAACTTGTTTCATGATGGCTTGTGTTTTTGGGTCCATATAGGTCTCCACCAATTTATCCCATACATAACCAGAGGCTGCAAAATTTGGATGCACCAAGTCTTCCGCATAAAATCGGTAATCTCTTAAATCGTCCATCACATATTCGTATGCTGGAAAATAATCCACCCCATTGCATTGATGCACTAATTCATGTACTGCATGAATTAAAACTGCTTTACTACGGTTGTTTTCTATCAAGCCTTCCCTTAAATGTCGAACAGGACTAATGGTAAATGTGATATGCAATTTTGGATTAAAAGCATGCAAACGATTCACCAAATCATGTAGATTTTCTAATAAAGTATTTGGCTCCATTAAGGATTTATAAAACCAATTGATTGGCCCTTTATGATTGTTGGCAACCACTTGACCATTTCCCAAAGGTGCTTCATTTGTCAAATGATACAACCATGCAGACCCTAATGTAATCACCAATCGATTCGCTGATTTTAAATAATCATGCGCAGCTAAAATGGTGCTATTGATATTGTCTAATGCCTCTACCTTCTCTACAGCAGAAAAACGACTATGATGGTGCCAGCTATGCCAAAGACCATTGTGTTGAAATAAATCATCCACTTGATACATCCTCCTATCCATGATCTCGGTCAATGTATTTATAACACTTACTGGATTGAATAAAATACCATATGGATTCTCGGACAGTTCAAATAAATGTGTCTTAAATTTTGCACCAATATTTTCTGTAAAACAGGAGCCAATTAACATGAGCTTATCCCCATATGCTATGGTATCCTTAGAGGGCCTTGCGTCTAATGTTAATTTGAATTTCATTTGAACAATCTTTGCTTCATGGATTCGTACAAGACAATACCAGCAGCAACAGATACATTAAAAGAATCAAAATTTGTCGCCATTGGAATCTTGAAAAAATAATCTGCAGCCTTGGCTAAATAAGGTTGTACTCCTTTCCCTTCATCACCCATTATGATACAACTTGGAATGGTTAAATCTAATTCATGTACATTTTTATCTGCACGCATTTCACTTGTAAAAACTTGAATGCCGTTCATGTGCAAATCATCCACCGCTTTTAATAAACTACTTACACGAACAACATGTATATGCTCCAACGCACCTGCGCTACTTTTAAAAGCTTCTTCATTCAATGCGCCAACGCCTTTGTCAGGAATGATTAGCGCTTGCGCACCACAACAATGTATACTTCTACAAATGGCACCAATATTACGTACATCGGTGACCCCATCTAACATCATAAATAAAGGGACCTCTCCTTTTGCAACTACAAAATCAATCACTTCTTGAAGGTCTAAATATTTTACATTGGAAATAAATGCAAGCACCCCTTGGTGATTTGCCTTGGTCATTCCATTGAGCTTTTCAATAGGCACTAATTGAACAGGAATGGTATGCGTTTTTGCAAATTGTTTTATCTCATCTAAGCCTTCCCCTTGTGCATTTTTTTGAAGTAATATTTTTTCAATATTCGCACCAGCATTCAATGATTCAATCAATGGTTGACGACCAATAATAAATTTACGTTCTGTGGTAAAACTTGGCCTAGGGCTAAATTTTCTTTGTCCTGTAAATTTTCCGTCTGGCCTTCCGGATCTATCTGGTCGCTCTGACCGAGTCGGTCTGTTGTTTCTTTCCTGCATGGGTCAAAGTTATGGATTAAAATAAAAATCCCGTCCCAATTTGTGTCGAGACGGGATCTTCATTCAATCAATGATTTATTTTAAACCAAAGGCTTTTTTAACCTTGGCAACATAATCTAGTTTCTCCCAAGTGAATAACTCCACTTTCATCACCTTCTTTTTACCGTCTGGAGTCGTGAATGTTTTAGTCACTGTCTC
>CAMDNL010000156.1 GCA_945902975.1 Chitinophaga pinensis | reverse complement strand
TTGCAACATAAATTGAACAAATCTATGGCAACTATAGGGGACGATTTTCAAACCAGGTGGTGGGATTTAGAACGAAAATTGATGGAGAAATTTGGCAAAAAGCCAGATCTAGAGTCGATTCTGTTTTTGATAGGCTTACAGGAAACTGGTTTTATACAAGAAAAAATTAGCAAAGAACAAAAGCAGGATTTGATGCATGTGGCTATTTGTAGCATACTTATGTCAAGTGGTTTTTATGTGATTGAGGGTAAGGATGGAGATGGTTGGCCCCATTTCAAACAACTCAAAAACCTGCCTGTGATGGACTTGATAGAGCAAGAGGTTTTCCTAAAGGACCATGTTTTACTTTATTTTGATAACAATCAGTTCTAGTTCATTGGTTTTTTACCAATTTTTATGAATATTTGCACTAATAAAAAAATAACCTATGCAATTCCCAGCAGACTTACGTTACACAAAAGACCACGAGTGGATTAAATTAGAAGGCAATACCGCTACGATTGGTATCACAGACTTTGCACAAGGCGAGTTGGGAGATATTGTCTACATAGATATTAATACTGTTGGAACTACTTTAGCTGCAGAAGCCGTGTTTGGCACTGTAGAAGCGGTGAAGACAGTGAGTGATTTATTTTTACCTATCGCTGGAACTGTCTTAGAAGTGAACCCAGCTTTATCAGCGCAACCAGAATTGGTGAATACCGATGCTTATGGAGATGGTTGGATGATTAAGATGACAGTAAGCAATCCGGCAGATGTGGATGCATTGCTTACGAGCGAAGCCTATGCGCAGTTGGTGCACTAAACCAACCTTTATGAAATACCTTATTTGGGTGATTGCAGAAATAGCACTCGTATTTGTATTGCTAAGCCTTCCTGGCAGTAGCTTTACAGATCGAACTGGATGGTTGCATGTTTTGCCGATTGATAAAATTGTGCATGTCATCTTATTTGGCTCATTGGCCTGGTCCTTCTATTGTTTTTTTGATCATACCACCATACAAGCTTTAAAATCTGTCCGAGTTCAAGCCTGGGCTATGATTTTCTGTATTGTATATGGCATTGCAATGGAATACTACCAAAAATGGTATGTACCAAGCAGAGGATTCGAAGTCAAGGACATGATTGCAGATGCCGCTGGGGTATTATTGGCATTGCCCTTATATCAATTATGGAAGAAAAGACAATAATTTGTATTTTTAACTGAAACCAAATACCAATGCATCAATGGGGATAGAACAAGATATACAACAACCTAATTTCAGAAACGAGTTTCAGAAAATGGGTATCAATCTCCTTTTCACAGCAAATTGGTTGAATGAACAAATTGGAAAAATGCTTTCCGATGAAGGTGTTACACAACAACAATACAATATCCTGCGCATTTTAAGAGGAAGTACTACACCATTGAGTACACTAAAAATCAGAGAGCGCATGTTGGACAAGATGAGCGATACAAGTAGAATTGTAGATCGTTTAATTGCAAAAGAATTGGTCCTAAAAAATACCTGCGAAAAAGATAAAAGGCTAGTAGACATCACCCTTACCCCTAAAGGACTTAGTTTGGTAGACCAATTAGATCAGTACAATGAGCGCATTGATGCATTGTTAAAAGGGATCAATGAATCAGAAGCACAACTAATGAATCAAATTCTTGATAAAATTAGAACCGATCCGAAAGCACTTTAAGCATCAATTTTATTTATGAAGAAAATTTTATTTACGCTTTTATTAGCCATTCCATTTTCAGTTTTGGCACAACCCAGTTTATCAGATAAAAATGTATTTGAATTCAGAGCAGTATGGGTTGCCACCGTGGTTAATATCGACTGGCCAAGTAAGCCCGGACTAAGTAGTCAAATTCAAAAAGACGAGTTTGAAGCATTGTTGGATATACATCAGAAAAATGGGATGAACGCAATCATCATGCAGGTAAGACCATCAGGGGACGCCTTGTATCCATCCACCTTAGAGCCTTGGAGTGAATATTTAATGGGGAAACAAGGTGAAGCACCTAGCCCCTATTATGATCCATTGAGTTTTATGATTGAAGCCACACACAAACGTGGTATGGAGTTTCATGCTTGGATCAATCCTTATAGAGCCGTATTTGATGTCAATAAATCGAGTATTGCAAATACCCATTTATCTAAAGTCCATCCTGAATGGTTTTTAACCTACGGTGATACAAAATATTTTAACCCTGGTTTACCAGAAGTATGGCAACATACCAATAAAGTAGTGGGGGATTTAGTGGCACGTTATGATATTGATGCAATGCATATGGATGATTATTTTTATCCTTATAAAATTGTTGGAAAAGAATTTCCAGACGAAACCACTTTTCAAAAAAATGCAAGAGGCTTAAGCAAGGAGGACTGGAGAAGAAGTAACTGTGATACCATTGTAAAACAATTGTCTGCCACCATTCACAAAGTCAAGCCATGGGTACAATTTGGTATTAGCCCGTTTGGCGTTTGGAGAAATCAATCTACAGACCCAAGAGGAAGTAAAACAAAAGCATCGACCAACTATGACGATTTATATGCAGATATTTTATTGTGGTTAGAAAAAGATTGGATTGATTATGTCACACCACAATTATATTGGGAGCAAGGTCATGCTTTAGCGGACTACAATGAATTGATTGAGTGGTGGAATAGAAATAGCTATGGAAAAAACTTTTACGTAGGTCATGGTATTTATAGAGCAGGCAGTAATGCTGCGTGGAAGTCTCCTAATGAGATCCCAAATCAAATTAAAAAAATGAGGTCCTTAAAAAATACCCATGGCAGTGCCTATTTTAGTAGTGCTAGTTTTAAAACCAATGCGAATGGATGGAATGATAGCTTGCAAAATACCTATTACCATAGCCCTGCTTTGATTGCACCCATTGAATGGTTAGTTCAATCTAAAATGACAAGTCCTAAACTTGTGAAGCAGCAAAACAATAGTTATAGCATCTTAGATACGAATCCAAGTTCTGCATTGAAACAGTTTGCATTGATTCAAAAAAGTAAAACAGGATATCGAGTGGCAGCAATCCTACCAAAAGAGACAA
>CAMDNL010000155.1 GCA_945902975.1 Chitinophaga pinensis | reverse complement strand
ATTTATAGTTTCACCAGTTTTAAGTTTTTAAAATTAGGGATTGAAAGGGAGCAAATTCAAACGACTAAATTAAAGGACTGGATCAAAGTCAATGCTTATGTGAGCTTATTGATGTTTTGTTTGATCTTTTTGAATGCGGTGAGCATCTTACTTTCTAACGATGTCATTTTGATCAAATTTATTGATGAATTTTTAGCACAACAATCTGGCTTACCGCCTGAAATGAATAGCCAATTTGTACTAAAGTCCTTGCGCATTGCAGCTTACTTCTTATTTGTCATTGGCGCAGTAGGCATCTTACATATTCGCATGACTTTGAAATTAGTCAGAGACTACAATCACCTTTTTGAATAATCCAAGAAAAGATTTCATAAAAATAAAGGCCCCAAATTGGGGCCTTTATTTTTTATTTTTTGATAGGTCATCGACCACTAGTCTATTTAATTTGTAATCTTTTCCGGAACCGCACGTCCAACAATGCCTGAAGCGACGCCTCTATCTCCTCCCTCGTGGTATTCAGCATCTTCATTCACATCCCAAAGGTCAAATAATTCTTTACCAGCAATAATATTTTTAGCTGCTAACATCGCTGTCATCATGCTATGGTCTTGGTTATTGTATTTATGCATTCCATTACGGCCCACTAAATACAATCCTTTGTATTGCTTTAAAGCTTCGCGAATTAGATTTAAATGATCCTTGTATTCATGATCATATACAGGATATGCTTTAGGTTGTCTCACCACATAACCATCCACCACAGCAGAAGGCTTTGTTAAACCAATTTGATCAATCTCTTTGGTACCTAGTGCGATTAATGCCTCGTTGCTACTTGTCCATAATCCGTCCCCTTCAAAACAGAAATACTCTAATCCATAACAAGCCATTTCTGGATCTGGCACCATGAATGGACTCCATGATTTAAAGTTTTGAATACGACCCACTTTTACATTTGGTTCGTGAATATAAATCCAGTTATCGCTAAAGGCGTCTTGGTCTTTACAAATTAGGACCACCGTTAAAAAGTCTCTATATTTTAATTGGCTTGCTGCATGCAATACAGGTGCACTAAATGCAGGAGCTACTGCAGGAATCAATTCACGCATTGGTGCAGAAGACAAGACATAATCAAAGCCTTCTAATATTGTGCCATTGCTTGTGTGCACATTCCAAGTATCTCCAGTTTTTTCGATCTTGTTAACGCCTGTATTCATTTCAATCTTTACACCCAAGGCCTTGCTCTTCACCACACATTCCTCCCACATCATACCTGGACCACGTTTTGGATAACGGAAAGAGTCGATCAAAGTTTTAATCACGTCTCCTTTACTCTTTTTACCAGTAGGCTTAAATAAAGCATTCCAAACTGCACTACTCAAAGACAATCCTTTGATACGTTGTGCTGCCCAGTCTGCAGAAATTTCTTTACATGGTATCCCCCATACTTTTTCGGTATAGGTTTTAAAGAAAATATTGAATAAACGTTTTCCAAATTGATTGGTCACCCAGTCTTCAAAATTTTGCGGATCCTTAATAGGAAATACTTTCGCCTTCAAGTAACTCATCACACATAAAAAACTTTCAAAGATGCCTAATTTTAATAAGGCTTCAAATGCAGCTAAGGGATAAGAGAAAAACTTTTTATTGTAAAATATTCTTGAGCTTCTTGGACGCTCTAATAATTCATCGGATAAAATCTCTGTCCAAAAATCTTCTACTTCTTTTGACTTTGAAAAAAATCGGTGACCGCCAATATCAAAATGATATCCCTTATAAGATTCAGTTCTAGAGATCCCTCCCACATAAGTTGGATCTTTCTCAAATACAGTGACATCTTGTGCCGCTTTGCCTAATAAATAAGCAGCAGTTAAACCTGCTGGACCAGCACCTATAATGGCTACTTTTTTGCTCATGGAGGGTTATAATTTGAGCAAAATTGCAAAAATATATTGGGATTGTGGCGAATATGTACAAAGAGTTTGATCAAAACCTTAAATTTGTTGCTATGTCAATGAATACAACCATAGAATGGAGCACCAAGCATTTCTCAGAACTCAATGTAGATGAACTTTATGCCATCTTAAGATTAAGAAGCGAGGTCTTTGTAGTAGAACAAAACTGTGTTTTTTTAGACATGGATAATAACGACCAAAAAGCCTACCATACCATGGGATGGCTGAATGGCGAGCTCATTGCCACTACCAGATTATTTGATGTTGACCAAAGCTACCCTGGCTACCAAAGCATCGGTCGTGTGGTAGGATCACCAAGACATAGAGGGATTGGTGCTGGTAAAGCACTCATGCAATATTCAATTTCTGAATGTGAAAGATTATTTGGCAAGCACCCTATTAAAATTGGTGCGCAATTGTACCTCAAAAAATTCTACGGAGAACTAGGTTGGGAACAAGCTGGTGAAATGTATTATGAAGATGCGATTGAGCATATCCCAATGATCAGAAAATAAAATGCACTACTGCATTTCGATGGCTAAAAATTTAGCCGTATGCGTTTTTGATTTTTTAATCATTTGTTCTGGCGTACCCACAAATTGTACCACACCACCTGCAGCTCCACCTTCTGGCCCCATATCTATTATATGATCCGCCATTTTGATAACATCCATATTGTGTTCAATCACTAAAACTGTATTGCCTCTGTCCACCAAACGATTCAATACACCAATCAACAATTGAATATCCTGAAAATGCAAGCCAGTAGTTGGCTCATCTAAAATATAAAATGTTTTACCCGTATCTTTTTTTCCTAACTCTGTGGCTAATTTAATTCTTTGCGCCTCTCCTCCACTCAATGTTACAGCAGATTGCCCTAAAGTGATATAACCTAATCCAACTTCTTGTAACACTTTTACTTTTCTATAAATAAATGGTACAGCTTGGAAAAATTCACAAGCTTCTTCCACAGTCATGTTCAACACATCACTAATCGATTTTCCTTTGTACCTAATCTCTAAAGTTTCTCTATTGTATCTTTTGCCTGCACATTTTTCACAATGCACATACACATCTGGTAAGAAATTCATTTCGATCACGCGCATCCC
>CAMDNL010000154.1 GCA_945902975.1 Chitinophaga pinensis | reverse complement strand
TCTTTTATTGCATTAGGTAACTGATCAAATCCAATCCCTAATTTTGTATTTGGCTTTTCTACTTTAAATAAATTCGCTTCTGTAATTCTTGCATACCAGTCTCCTCCAAGACGAGCCACTAAATCTAATTTAGCTTGATCAATATGATTACTAGCATCAAGGATAGATTCATGCAAATGTATTTTTTTAATTTCTGCAAGCACTAAATTACCTGCACCTGCTTGCGCACCTAATGCAATCACTTCCTGCACAATGCATTCAAGTTGGATGGGCGATTCAGCAACCCTTGGTGGTCTTACCAATTCAGAAGCCAATTCAGTAAATCCTGCTTTTATAAATTCACTGGTTCCTTTTGGGTAATCACAACTAGACAAAGACACTTGTTGTACCATATTGTAGTTCACAATATTGATTACACATTCAGGTACTTCTTTGATATTTTCAAGAGTATGCTTAGTGGTATTATCTCTTACTCTACGGGATGGAGAGAAAATACAAATGGGCGGGTTCATGCTAAACAAATTGAAAAAACTAAAAGGACTTAAGTTCACATTCCCCTCTAAGTCAATGGTGGATGCAAAGCAGATGGGTCTTGGTGCAATGGCATACTGTAAATACTGTTGTATTTCCTGTGTACTTAGTTGGTCTGTATTTAATGTTAGCATGTAAATATATTTAATCCAATTATTTTTTTAGCGCCAAGATAGACCAATCAGTTGCTTCCGCCTTAATGGTATTTTCTAAAGTACCCAATCCATCGATGGTCATTTTAACAGTATCATTTGCTTGTAACCATTGTGGTTGATAATTTGGATCATGCAATTTGCCTGTTCCATTTAATTCCAAGAAACAGCCAGTACCAACGGTTCCAGAACCAATGACATCACCAGGAAAAATAGTCACGCCATAAGAACATCTTTCAATGATCTCTGCAAATGTCCAGTCCATATCTTTTACATTCCCTTCTGATACTAAAACATCATTCACCCAGCACTTCATAGATAAATTATAATTGTTACCAACATGCCCTTGTTTTGCAGGCACTAAGTAAGGACTTAATTCATCTGGTGTCACTAACCATGGGCCAATCACCGTAGAGAAATCTTTTCCTTTTGCTGGTCCTAGGTTTAAAAGCATTTCTTCCATTTGTAATTTTCGCGCACTTAAATCATTCATAATTGTAAAGCCAGCGATATACGCATCTGCATCCTTAGCTTTAATGTTTCTACCTTCTTTCCCAATCACAATTGCTACTTCTAATTCAAAGTCAAGTTGTTGAAAATGATCTGGCATACAATAAACATCGCCTGGACCTTGCACTGCATTGTGGTTGGTAAAATAAAATATAGGGTACTGATCAAATTCTTTAATCATCTCTACGCCTCTGTTTCTTCTTGCTGATTCTACGTGTTGACGAAACGCATATCCATCTCTGCATGAAGTTGGGCGAGGCACTGGTGCTAATAAACTGAAGTCCTTCACAGGTTCAATACTTAAACTATTGTCTGCAATTTTTGAAAGTTGCTTTTCTGTTTGTTGAATGAGTTCATTGCTAGAATGAAAAAAATCAATGATGTTTTTTGGCAAGTTTTCATTCACAGATTGGAGGTTGTAAACTGCCTCATTGACTATCGCTCCTAGTTGGATTTCACCCGATTTTAAATAACTAACTAATTTCATTGATTATCAATTGTTTATAATGTAATTTGCTCAAAAATATCGACTTTGATTGAGTGCTTTTTTCAAGTTCATCAAAGTTAAAAATAAATATTTTATAACTTGCTAATAATTGTTAGTATTGTATTCCTTCAAAAACTAAATTATGCCAATTTACCACAGTTTGGGAGAGATTCCCCATAAAAGACATACCGCATTTAGACAACCCAATGGAAAACTATATGCAGAAGAACTTGTATCTACCGAAGGTTTTTCTGGTATGTATTCTTTAGTATACCATACGCATCCGCCCACTTTTGTAAAAGCATTAGGTGAACCCTATTCAGTGGAGCCAAAAATTGCAAGAGAAAAACATTTGCGTCATACAAGTTTATTAGGTTTTAATATTAAAGCAGAGGACGATTATTTAAAAAGTAGAAAACCGGTTTTAGTGAATGCTGATTTACAAATTTCTTTAGCAGCACCAAGACATTCTATGACCGATTATTTTTATAAAAATAGTCAAGCAGACGAAGTTATTTTTATTCATAAAGGGTCGGGCACTTTACAAACTGGATTTGGTAAAATTAAATTTTCATACGGCGACTACCTGGTAGTACCAAGAGGGACTATTTATCAAATAAAATTTGATGACGAAAACAATCGCTTATTCATTACTGAAAGCTATAGCCCTATTCGTTTTCCAAAGAGATACCAAAATCAGTTTGGGCAGTTAATGGAGCATGCGCCTTACTGTGAAAGAGATATAAGAAGACCAAGTGATTTAGAAACATTTGATCAGGAAGGAGATTTTAAAGTATTGATCAAAAAACAAGGGTTAATATATCCTTATACTTATGGCACACATCCTTTTGATTTTATAGGATGGGATGGTTACCATTACCCATGGGCATTTTCGATTCATGATTTTGAACCTATTACGGGAAGGGTGCATCAGCCACCACCAGTGCATCAAACTTTTGAAGCGAAAAATTTTGTGATCTGTTCCTTTGTGCCTCGTAAATACGATTATCATCCACAAGCCATACCTGCACCGTATAACCACAGCAATGTAGATAGTGATGAAGTGTTGTATTATGTAGATGGTGATTTTATGAGCAGAAAGTCGGTGGTGCAAGGTCAAATCACATTGCATCCTGGCGGTATTCCACACGGACCACATCCGGGTAGTGTAGAAAAATCAATTGGCAAAGAAAAAACAGATGAGTTAGCTGTGATGATAGATCCATTTAGACCACTCATGATTACCGAAGAGGCATTGTTAATTGAAGATGAAAATTATCATAAGAGCTGGCAACATAATATTGAGTAGAATAAGAAAAAGTAGAAAGTAAAAAAACAAAAAAGTAAAAATTAAATAATAAAGATGGAAAGCAACCCGAATGACCAAGATTTTTTACCCTTACTTGGCAC
>CAMDNL010000153.1 GCA_945902975.1 Chitinophaga pinensis | reverse complement strand
ATGGAAGCAGCATGGGGTCAATTAAAAAAACATGCAAATATCAGATTGACCATTGATTTGTTTAGTATTGTGATTCTGTTTTGTAGAAAAGAACAAAAAGAACAAGAACATTTTATCATTCGTTATTAATAGTATTCATTGTTACCAGAAAAATTCATAGCATCCTTAGCAGGTCTTCCTGGATTTGATGAATCGGCATTTGTTAAGACGCACCAACTGCCTGCAGATTTTACTGCGGTACGTTTGAATCAATTTAAACCATTCGACCTTGCAGCACATCCCTTTATGCAAGTAATGTCGCCTGTGGATTGGTGCCAAGAGGGATATTATTTAACTGGTCGACCAAGTTTTGTGTTGGATCCTTTATGGCATGCTGGTGCTTATTATGTGCAAGAAGCTAGTAGTATGTTTTTGCATACCATCATTAGCCAATTAGCAGATACAGAAAAATATTATAAAGTCTTAGACCTTTGTGCCGCACCTGGGGGTAAAACAACTTTGTTGGCCAATTATTTTAAAAATGGATTGGTAGTCGCCAACGAAACAATCAAATCAAGAAACGCAATACTAGAAGAAAACTGTATTCGCTGGGGGAGTGATCATATTGTAGTCACACAAAATGATCCAAGTCATTTTAAAGCCCTTCCTAATTTTTTTGATTTCATTATTGCAGATGCACCATGCAGTGGCAGTGGGATGTTCAGAAAAGATCCACAAGCTATTCAAGAATGGAGTGAAGAAAATGTGTTGCATTGCAGTCAAAGACAAACAAGAATTATTGAAGAAAGTATTGCTGCATTGCAAGAAGGTGGGTATTATATTTATTCAACCTGTTCCTATTCTTTTGAAGAAGATGAAAAGATCATGGATGAAATTGCTGCGATGGAGGGGATGACATCTGTATCCATTCAATTGCCTCCATCTTCACAAATTGTGTCCACCTTCAGTCCCATTCATAAAGCACAAGGATTTAGGTTCTACCCTGATAAAATAAAAGGGGAAGGATTTTTTATTGCTGTTTTTCAAAAACAAAAAGCGGCTTATACCAGTCTCTTTTCAACGCCTTTTCAATTTACGTTATTACCCAAAAAAGTTCTTGCTAATTTAACGGCGATATATGCCTTTCCAGAACAATTTATTTGCATTCAACATCAAGAAGATTTGATTGCATTGCCTGCGCATTGTTATGCCGACTTGCAAACCATTCGGGCACTTCTATATGTCAAAAAAATTGGCATGCGCATAGGGATACTTAAAGGATCAGACTTAGTTCCGGCGCACGACTTAGTCATGAGTCAATGGACGGCTATGCCCTATGAAAATATCGAAGTGGAGCTCTCAGATGCCCTGCAATTTCTCAGAAGAGCGAATTTTCAGTTGAACGGTCCCAAGGGTTGGCATAGCATCAGTTATATGAATTGCCGCCTAGGATGGGTTAAAATACTACCCAATAGATTAAATAATTATTACCCAAATACTTGGAGAATATTGAATTACTGATATTTATAAATTATATATTAATTTAATAGGTAATTTTATATCTTTTTTTGCAATTAGATTTTGTAAATTTGTCCTCCTTGAAAAAGTTGATTACATATCTGATTCTAGCTTTTGGTCTATTTAGCCAAATGGATGCCACCGGTGCCAAAGCCAAAGCTGTGGCTAAAAATGCTCAGACGACCAAAAAAGTAGTAAGTAAAAAGAAGCCAACTAGTACATCTTCGAAATCTAAAAAAGGAAGCCAAAAGAAATCTAGTGAATATTCAAAATCAAAAAAGAGCAGTTCTAAATCAAAAAAATCGGTTGCAAAAGTAGCACCTGTTGTTAGAACAGCTCAATGGGAAATGATTGCTCAAAATAAGGAACAATCAAGAATCAAAGATAGTTTGCAGAAAATCAATTTGGTGCAAACTAGCACTGCTTCAAATGAAGGTTATTTTGCTAGCTTATTCTCCAGTCAAAAAAAGGCAGCTACATTTCAAACTTTAAACGGAACAGCTGCAGTATTTAAAAGTATGAGTGGTTGGCAGGATAATAAATTTTATATTTTAACCAATGAATTGCCGGTGGGCACGATTGTTAGAATTACAACTGCTGATTTCAAAAGTATTTGTGCTAAAGTAATCAATGCATTACCAGAAGTGGGCAATGCCATTCAGTATCGATTAAATGATGCTGCTGCTGCTATTTTGGGTGTCACCAATAAGACCTTTCAAGTGTCTGTAACGTATTAGTCAATTTTCAACAATCCATATGAAATTAAAATGTGTTTGTAGTTTGTTTTTTTTAACAACTACAATATTGAGTTGCGCTCAAAATAACCAAACCAACCAAGACAATCCTAAGATTGAATTAACCATCAATACAGCTGCATTTAGTAAGGCAATTGCTCAAACGGATGCGCAAATTTTAGATGTACGAACTGCTGGCGAATACCAGTCTGGGCATATTGCGAATGCCTTACAAGCGAATTGGTTGGATCCTAAGGAATTTAAGAATAGAACGCAACATTTAGATAAGACTAAAACAATTTATATCTATTGCCAATCTGGAGGAAGAAGTGCTTCTGCACAGACAGCTTTAATACAAGCTGGTTTTAATGTAGTGAATTTAGAAGGAGGCATTAGCAATTGGCGAATGCAAGAAATGCCTGTTGAAGGCGCAGGCGATAAGGTACAAATGCGAGTAGTAGATTTTGAAAAACTGATACAGTCCAATGAATATGTTTTAGTAGAAATTGGTGCTTTGTGGTGCCCACCTTGTAGAAAAATGCAACCCATAGTGGATGGTTTAAAACAAGCACCGCCTAAACCATTTTATTTTTTAGCAGTAGATGGAGGTCAAGATATGGAGGTGATGAAGTCGGTGAAGGCAGACGATCTTCCAACATTTATTTTATATAAAAAAGGCGAAGAAGTTTGGAGAAAAGTGGGCGTAATGCCAAAAGAAGATTTTGTAAAAGCGTTTGAATTATAAGAGAAGCTTGATTATTGATTGTTAATGAAACAGATTCAACAATAAATTAATCAATCATTTTTCAGTCCATTTTTTTATAGCCTCTCAAAAAGTCTGCAATAGGCATTCTTTTTTTGCCTTCCCA
>CAMDNL010000152.1 GCA_945902975.1 Chitinophaga pinensis | reverse complement strand
GCTGCTAATACCCATTGGTAGGCTTCTTTTCCTTTTGCTTTGATACTTCTATACTTTACAATTGGTGTAGTTGTTTCTGTGGAAGTATATCCAATGAAGGAGGTGACTGTATCTTCTCCTACTTGTATCCAGTCGCCTGTATCAATGGCGGTTGCAGCTCTACTTCTGTCTTTTTGTTGTTGCATTTCTTGCTCGAAACCTGCCTCATCTATTGAAAGTTCATTTTCACTTGCAATCAATCTGGTTAAGTCCACTGGGAATCCGAAAGTGTCAAATAATTCAAAAACTAATTGACCTTCCACTACACTATTTTTAGCTTGCGTATGAATGATATCATCCATGCGCTTCAATCCTTTTTCTAGAGTTCTTAAAAAGCCTTCCTCTTCCTCTTTAATGACTTTGATTACAAATTCTAATTGTTGTTTTACCTCTGGGAATACATGTTCGAATTGTGCCGCTAGTAAAGGCATTAATTGAAATAACAAAGGACGCTTATAATCCAAATAAGAATAATAGTAACGCACAGCCCTTCTTAAAATTCTTCGTATCACATAACCTGCGCCTGTATTAGATGGTAATTGACCATCTGCAATGGCAAAAGCGATTGCACGAATATGATCTGCTAGTACTCTAAAAGCAACCGCTTCCTTGCTATCGCCAAAGTCATAAGTTTTACCAGTGATTTTTGCAACGGCATCAATTGTACCTGTAAAGACATCTGTATCGTAATTGCTTTTTTTATTTTGTATTGCACGAACCAATCTTTCAAAACCCATTCCAGTGTCTACATGGTTTTTTGGTAAGGGTTCAAGGCTACCATCTTTTTTACGATTGTATTGCATGAATACATTGTTCCAAATTTCAATCACTTGAGGATGGTCTTTATTCACCAAATCACGTCCAGGAATCAACGCAATCTCTGCATCCGTTCGCATGTCAATATGGATTTCACTACAAGGCCCGCAAGGTCCTGTATCACCCATTTCCCAGAAATTATCTTTTTTATTTCCGTAAATAATTTTGTCTTCAGAAACCCATTTTTTCCACTCTTCTAAAGCAATAGTTGAAGGCGGTAAGTTTTCGGATGCATCCCCTTCGAACACACTTACATATAATCTATCTGGATTTAATTGATATACCTTGGTTAACAATTCCCAGCTCCATGCAATGGCTTCTGCTTTAAAATAATCGCCAAAGCTCCAGTTGCCTAACATCTCAAACATCGTGTGATGATAAGTATCTACACCCACTTCCTCTAAATCATTGTGCTTCCCACTGACCCTTAAACATTTTTGGGTATCTGCAATTTTAGAATGCTTGGGTGCTTGGTTGCCTAAAAAATAATCCTTGAATTGGTTCATGCCCGAATTAGTAAACAATAAAGTGGGGTCGTTTTTTACAACAATAGGGGCGGATGGAACAATGACATGTCCTTTAGATGCGAAAAAATCTAAAAACTGTTGTCTTATTTCTGAACTCTTCATCATGGGGCGTTTTTTTAAGCTTTGGGCTAAATTAAAAAGCTATCTTTGTAGCGTTTCTAATCGTCTTCAAAGGTAAGCAATTGAGCCTTTTTTTGGGACTTTAGAAGGCAAATAATCATGCTACATGAAGAAAATTAAATATTTCTTTAACACCCATACTTTAAGGTTCGAAAAAATCGAAGTGCCCCTTAAAGTAAGGCTTTTGCAAACAATTGGGTTTATCCTCGCATCTATTGCGGTGGGGGTCCTTTTTGTGGCTATTTTATTTAAGTTCATCGACTCTCCAAAAGAAAGGTTGTTAAGACAACAAAATACTGCATACAAAGAGAGCTACGCCGTTTTGCAAGAAAGGATCAAGCAATTGGAGCTACAGATGGTGGAATTAGAACAAAGAGATAATGAAGTTTATCGATCTATTTTTGAAGCAACACCTATTCCAGATAGTGCAAGGGTAAAAGAAATATTGGCTAAAAATGAAATTAGACTAATTCAAAGTTTATCCAATACTGCCTTGACTGATAATATACGCAACCAATTGAATAATTTAAGTTTAAGGATGTCTTTTCAAGGCCAATCCTTTGCAGAAATCACAACAATGGTTAAGAATAAAGAAAAATTATTAAGAGCTATTCCAGCCATTCAGCCGGTGAGTAATAAAAATTTAAAACGTGTTGCATCAGGATTTGGTTATCGAATTGATCCTTTATATAAAGACTCTAGATTGCATGCAGGATTAGATTTTTCTGCTCCAACTGGAACCCCAATTTATGCGACTGCGGATGGTGAGGTGCAAATAGCAGGATTCAATACGGATGGCTATGGAAATAAAGTAGTCATCAACCATGGCTATGGTTTTCAAACTTTATACGCACACATGGTTCGTGTTATAGCAAATGTAGGGCAGTCTGTAAAAAGGGGAGAAGTGATTGGATATGTTGGAAGTACAGGTAAGAGTACTGGATCGCATTTGCATTATGAAGTAATTAAGAGAGGTACTAAAGTAGACCCTGTCTACTATTTCTATAATGATTTAACCCCTGCGCAATTTGATCGATTATTAAAAGAAGCAGCAGCAAATAAACAAAGCTTAGACTAATGGATCCAGAAGTATTGGCCTTTTTAAATAGAATTTCCAGAACCATTGGCTTCACACTGGTATGGATGGGACTCAATTCCACATTAGGAATCATGCTAGGCT
Source organism: Chitinophaga pinensis (assembly GCA_945902975.1). Taxonomy (GTDB): domain Bacteria; phylum Bacteroidota; class Bacteroidia; order Chitinophagales; family Chitinophagaceae; genus Sediminibacterium; species Sediminibacterium pinensis_E. Next base: position 431 of record CAMDNL010000152.1, on the reverse strand, counting down.
ATGCATTTGTGGAAGCAGACTGGCAATGGTTTAATTATTTGTATTATTTTTTCTTAATACTTAGTTCAGCAGGGTACTTCTTTTTACTCTATAAAACTTGGAAAGACCCGATTGATTTTTCACACTAAGTAGCAGCCAGGCTACTAACTACTATGGTCTAAAATAATCTTCCATTGTCCATTTATTTTTTTCAGTAGTATGGTGTAATGTCCACTCACATTTCCGACTGTTCTGGTGAGCTCCCATTTTCCAATGACACTATAGTATTGTTTATCCAAAGGCTCTACGGACAATAGGGTGAATTTTAATGTACCCATATAAGCTTTATCCGGGTAATTCTTTTTATAGTTATCTAGTGTTTTATTGTATCCGTAAGTCACGCCATCCTTTCCCACAAACATTAAACTATCACTTTCCCAATAGCCTTCCAT
>CAMDNL010000151.1 GCA_945902975.1 Chitinophaga pinensis | reverse complement strand
AAAAAAATATTATTACCTGCTTTATTCATATGTGTGATAGGACAACTCGTTTTAACACCCGCTATTTATGCGCAAAAAAGTATTTTTGAAACAGCAAAAAAAGCTGTCACAGGGAAGTCAGAATCGATGAGTGATAGTACAAAAATAATTTTACTGAATCAAATCCGTACGCTCAATTCTTATAAAGGAAAAAGAATTAATAGTATCAGTTTTGAGCAACAAAACTTCGCGATGACAATTGATTCGAAAGAATCTAATTTGAAGGACTTTTTTACCAAAATTGGAAATAAGTTATACTACAAGTCTAACAAAAGGGCCATTAGAGAGAATCTATTTTTTAAAGAATGGGAATTGTTTGATCCTTCAATCATCGCTTACAACGAAAAATGGCTCAGAGACCTTAGCTATATACAAGATGCTAAAATAACTGCAACGATTACCCCCTATGATACCAATCAGGTGGATTTGATTGTGGTGACTAAAGACTTATTTTCTTATGGAGGAGAACTGCAGATAAATAATAAAGACGCATACGCAGCTAAAATCAATAATATTAATTTATTGGGTACTGGTAATAGTGTTCAGTTGATTCAAAATTTTGAAAACGGAAGAACACCAAAATCAGGATGGGGTTATGATATTGGGTTGAGTAATTTAATGGGTAGTTTTATTTCTATCAATGCGGGCATCAACCAATTTGGAAATAACCTAGCCAACAACGTTTTATCTGCCAGAAAAAATTATATCAGTGTCCAAAGACCCCTACTACACCCAAATAGCAAGTGGCTGGGAGGAATGGAATACTTGGAAACATTCAATAAAAATGTTTTTCCTGGAACATGGGACTCCGTCTTTGATCAGCAGTTGAACTATGATTTAAAACATAAAGATATTTGGGTTGGTTATCAATTGACAAGTCAGTCAAAACGAATTAAGTCAAATGCATACAGACAATTTATTCAGTATAGATATCTTGAAAATAATTTTAAAGAAAGACCAATTGACTATCTGTTGCAATTAGACAGGAACTACCAAAATCTAAAAGCCAACTTTATTTCCTTTACGCTGGTTCGACAATCTGTTTATAGAACTAGGTATTTATATGGCTTAGGTAGGTATGAGGATTTACCTATTGGACAATCCTTAACATGGACAACAGGTCAATATAAAATAGAAAAAGATAAAGCTGCATATCTTGGATTTAAATTTGAGCAATATAAATTATCAAAAAAAGATAACTATACCCATGTCATTGCTAATATTGCAAGTAGTTATATCAATCAATCTTTACAAGACTTTAGGTTCCTTGCAAGCTTGGAACAGTTTAGTAAATTGAAGTACCTCAACAATGGATATGGCTACCGTCAAATCGTCAACTTAAGCTTTACGCAAACTTTGAAAAATAAGTACAATGACGCATTAAGAATCAATAGCATTTATGGCATCCCACAATTGAATAGAGAACAAATCAAAGGAGGCACGCGTCTTTCGGCCAACTGGGAAACTGTGCTGTATAATAACCGTCCAATTTGGGGTTTTAAATCTGCCCCATTTGTGTTTGGTAATCTAACCTATATAAGGGCCGTTGGCGACCCCCTCATTAAAGGCGATATTTATAGCTCAGTCGGCTCTGGCCTGCGGATCCGAAACGAAAACCTTATTTTTGGGACCATTGAATTAAAAGGGTTCTATTTTCCTAGAACAAATCAGCAAATAAGTCCATGGAATTTTAGCCTGACCACCAATCTTAGATACAAGTACAATTCAAATATCGTTGATAAGCCAAATTATGTTGAAATAAACTAATTTTTAGGCCTTTTAAGTCAACCATTTAGGCCTAAAATTGTTATTTTATTATGGTTCAAGCTTATAATTTTTTAGCCAGCTGGCAGTTATTTCCAGAGAAATGTGAATTCGAATACCAAACAGTTCCCAAATCGGGTAATTATAAAATCGAAACCATTTCGAATGGCCATTTATTGAGTTTTAGCCACAATTGGGTCAACTTAGAAAACGATGCGTTCTATGCGCAATATCAAGTGAATCCCAATGGCCAACCCATGGCTTTTGACAATACAGAATTAGCCAATACCATTAGCGCCGAAATCAACAATGCATCTTGCTTAACTGTTCAATTTTTTAAGGAGGATGTTTTGAACCTTAAAGTCGTACACGAAATTTTATCAAATGGCTTTTTAAAAGTGACGCAGGAGGGCTTCAAAGAAGACCAAAGTCCTTTCAAAAATATTGAAGTTTACCATAAGCAATTAAGCGTTCTACCTTATGCATCGTCTGCAGGTAGTGTGGCAATTCGTCCAACTAAAGAAGGTGTCATTAAGCATAAGGCACTCTCTGCGATGGAAGATCAAACCAATATGCAGCTCAATCAAATTAAAGAGCAAATTGAATTACTTGCAAGACAAGCTCAGGAAATTCGTAAAAGAAAGGAATTGAGTATGATGATTTACGAAGCTAAAATTACTTTCAAGCCACAAATTGGTCAAGTATATCATGTCTATGAAAAGCAAGACGGATCGCATGTGTTGTCGATGGTCGCACCGCATGAGTGGGGAGGTGGCGCAGGACCCTTCGCACAATTTATTGCTACAGTAAAATTATTAGCAGACCACACTTGGATCGAAGTCGCAGCTTAATTATTTAGTATTTTAAGCTAATTACTTCATCTAAAATTTCTTGGATTTAATATCCGTACTTTTCTAAAATTGCATTTACCCTTTTTTCTACCGCTGCATCTTTCAATACTGGCGGTGCATGATGTGGCTTAATAGTCGCATCAAACACCAATGGTCCTTTTGCGCCCCAATGTTTATTTATCGTAAATGCATCAATTGCTTCTATATCATGAGAAGGATTGGTTCTTGTAAACGCAGCCCATAAGAAATTATTTAAATCACTTGCCATCCACTTTGGATCTTCTGTAAGAATCATCATGACCACACCTTCTTGCATTAACAAAGCTTCACCCTGCCCTAATAATGCGGATTGTAAAGTACTTGTATTCATAGCAGAAGCATTGACTGCAATCACGCCTGGCATGACTAAGCTTGCATCTATATTTAAATTCAGTAGTCTTTGAGGAACAGTATTTGCTAAAGTTCTTTTGACATCACCATATGCAGCAATCACTACTTTAGAGCCTGCATTTAAACCCTCGCCTGAATAGTCTAAAGTATCCAT
>CAMDNL010000150.1 GCA_945902975.1 Chitinophaga pinensis | reverse complement strand
GCAGGGAAATTGGAGGCACTGGATTAGGCTTAGCTATTTGTAAACATATTATTGAAGCCCATGGCGAAAGTGTCCATGTAAGAAGTCAATTGAATGTAGGAACCACTGTTGGGTTTACATTGGCTCAATAGTATTAGATGCTTTTTCGCTAATAATTTCGTTTCTTTGTATTCTAAAAATTTTTAATGCAAACTATTCTAGTTACCGGTGGGTGTGGATTTATTGGCGCGCATACGATTGTGGATTAACTTGAAAATGGATTCAATGTGATCTCTATCGATAATTTATCTAGAGCATCGGATGCCTCTTTATTGGGTATCGAAAAAATAACTGGTAAAAAGATTACAAATTATACAATTAACTTAACCGACAAAGCTGCTACAGAATCGGTTTTTATTGCCAACCCGGATATTGTTGGTATCATTCATTTTGCTGCTTATAAAGCAGTTGGAGAATCTGTTGAAAAACCTTTAGATTATTACGAGAACAATATCAGCTCCCTAGTACATTTATTACAGATGGCTGTCAAATACAATGCCCCACATTTTATCTTCTCCTCTTCTTGCACAGTATATGGCAATCCTGATACGATTCCAGTTACAGAACACACGCCATTGCAAACAGCTGCTTCTCCTTATGGTGCCACCAAGCAAATGGGAGAAACCATTGTCAAGGATGCCGCATTGGCTTATCCATTATCAACTATCTTACTTAGGTACTTCAATCCCGTAGGTGCACATCCTTCTAATGCTATTGGAGAATTGCCTATCGGACGACCACAAAACTTAGTACCAGCCATCACACAAACTGCTATTGGTAAATTGCCTAAAATGCAAGTTCATGGCAACGATTATGATACCCGTGACGGCTCCTGCATTAGAGACTATATTCATGTTTGTGATATTGCACATGCACATACACTTGCCATACAATATTCCATGAAAAACAATCAATCAAATAGTTGTGAAATTTTTAATCTTGGAACAGGCAATGGCATCACAGTATTAGAAGCCATCCATGCATTTGAAAAAGTAAGTGGCGTAAAATTAAATTATGAGATTGGCCCACGTAGAGCAGGTGATATTGTTTCTATTTATGCTAACAATGATCATGCAGTTAAACAATTAGGATGGCATTGCAAATATGATTTGGAAGACATGATGCGAACTGCCTGGCAATGGGAACAAAGCTTAGAGAATTAATGCTGGACCAACATTTTTTCGGCGTTCTCTGCCATTTGTAATGCTTCAATGAATTCATCGATTTCTCCATTGACTACGGCATCTAAATTATAAGAAGTGACATTCACGCGGTGGTCTGTAACCCTTCCCTGTGGCCAGTTATAGGTTCTAATTTTTGCACTTCTATCTCCGGTGCTTACCAATGTTTTACGGTGTCTTGAGATTTCATCTTCTTGCTTACGCACTTGTTCCTCAAATAATTTTGTACGCATCATGCCCATTGCTTTTTCACGGTTGCCTAACTGTGAACGCTCTGTTTGACAAATGATCACCGTACCCGTTGGAATATGCGTCAACATCACTTTGGTCTCTACTTTATTTACATTCTGTCCACCCGCACCACCACTTCGTGAAGTTTCCATTTTCACATCTGCAGGATTCAATACAAAATCGACTTCTTCTGCTTCTGGCATCACGGCAACTGTTGCAGCAGAAGTATGCACCCTGCCTTGTGTTTCGGTACTCGGTACACGTTGAACACGGTGCACGCCACTTTCAAATTTCATGGTTCCATATACATCTTCACCCACGACTTCTAATATCACTTCCTTAAAACCACCCACCGAACCTTCACTCTCACTTACTAGTGCAACTTTCCATCCTTTTTTCTGACAATACCTTGTATACATCGTCAATAAATCCCCCACAAATAAACTTGCTTCATCACCTCCCGTGCCTGCTCTTAATTCAATAATGGCATTCTTATCATCCTGCGGATCTTTTGGAATCAATAATTTAGTCAATTCTTTTTCTAGATTATCTTTCTCTTCATCTAGTCCTGGCATTTCCATTTTCGCTAATTCACGCATGTCTGCATCATCACCATTCAAAGACTCTTTTGCAAATTTATGTTCCGCTAAAACTTTCACGTAGCGCTCATAAGGAATGACGATTTTCTCTAAGGAACGGTATTCCTTACTGAACTTGCCAAATTCAGATTGGTTATTAATAATTTCTGGATTGGTCAAAGCCACCCCCACCTGGTCAAATCTAGCTTTTATGGCTTCTAATTTATCTAACATAGTCGTTTTTCTGTGCGCAAAAATAGCTATTTTAGTTGTTAATTAAAAGGATCCCACCCATGAAATACCTAACTGTCCTATTTTGTGCAATCAGCATCACAGGATTTAGCCAAAAAATTCACTATAAATCCATCCTAGTAGATACACACAATGACGCAGTTACGGCATGTATCGAAAAGAAAGTAAGTTTTGACCAAGACTTGACTGGTATCAATCATTCCGATTTAAAAAGATTCAAGGAAGGTGGATTGGATTATCAATTGTTTTCCATTTGGTGTGATGGGGAAAAAGTAAATCCTTACGCATGGGCCATGAGGGAGATGGATACGATAGATGCGGTGGCTGCAAGAAACCCAGATAAAATGGTGATTGCTAAAGATTGGAAAACAATAAATGCTGCATTGAAAGCAGGTAAAATTATAGCGCAGTATGGTGTAGAAGGTGGACATATGATCGAAGATGATATCAATAGGTTAGATACATTTTACAACCGAGGAGTACGTTATATGACATTGACTTGGAACAATTCACCATCATGGGCAAGTTCACATACCGCTGAAAAAGATCCTACATATACTGGCCCAAAAGGACTGACTAGTTTTGGTAAGACAATTATTGGACGCATGAATCAACTTGGTATGATCGTAGATGTTTCACATATAGGGGAAACAACATTTTGGGATGCAATCAATACCACTACAAAACCTGTGATTGCTTCTCATAGCAATGCCTATAGTATTTGTCCAGTAACAAGAAATTTAAAAGACGAACAAATTAAAGCCATCGGAAAAAATGGTGGTGTGATTTGTTTGAACTTTTTCTCAGGATTTGTGGATAGTAATTTTAGCAAAAAAGATATGGCGTTTAGAAAAGCACATAGTGCAGAAATTGATTCCTTATTGGCTACTGGTATACAAAGAGAATATGCTTTCACAATGATTTC
>CAMDNL010000149.1 GCA_945902975.1 Chitinophaga pinensis | reverse complement strand
GCTGCTGTAATCAAATATCTTTTAGGCGTGTTCATTGCAGCAAAAGTACTTAATATTGTGGTATGATTCAACCTCCTCAACTGGCACCCGGTAACACCATTGGCATTCTTTGTCCAGCTGGTGCAATTCCATTAGAAAAAGTGACTATTTGTGCGCAAGTCCTTGAGTCATGGGGTTATCAGGTGCGCATTGGAAAGACGGTAGGCACTCAGTTTGGTCATTTTGCTGCATCCGATTTAGACCGACAAAATGAATTGCAGTCCATGATGGATGACCCCGAAATTCATGCAATTTTATGTGCCCGTGGGGGATATGGATTGAGTAGAATTGTTTCAGAATTAAACTTTACAAAAATCAAAGCCCATCCTAAATGGGTGATTGGTTTTAGCGATATTACCATCTTACATGCTGCCTTGCAAAAGCAAGGTATTCAAAGTATTCACGGGCCTATGTCGGCAGGATTTGGGAAAGGAGATGCCGGTTTACCTTATATCATGGCTTTAAAGCAAATGTTGGAGGGAGCGGCACTGCCGGTGGAAGCAAAAGCCCATCCAGCCAATTTATTAGGCCATTCAGAAGGCAACTTGGTGGGGGGAAATTTATGCTTGATGACCCATTTAATTGGGGGTGAAAATCAATTGGATACAAAAGGTAAAATTTTATGCTTCGAGGACGTTGGGGAGTATCATTATAACGTAGATCGCATGCTAATACAATGCAAAAACGCAGGTTTGTTGGATGGATTAGCGGGTCTTGTGGTTGGGGGTTTTACAGAAATGAAAGACGAGGCAGCAGAATTTGGAGAAACAGTAATAGAGATGATCCTAAGAATAACCAAGGGGGCCAATTATCCAATTTGCTTTGATTTCCCAATCAGCCACGATTTAAACAATATGCCCGTTCAATTAGGGGCTACCTACCAGTTAGCAGTTACCGAAAATGCAACTGTTTTAACAAAAATCTAAAGCCTACGATACATTAATACATTAAATTTGTATTCTAAAATTGTATCTCATGCTAAAATCATTTTTATCTTTTGTCGCTTTTATTTTGGCAGGCCTTCAGGGCGTTGCAGCACAATCTTATGTGATGTCTGGTATCCAAAAGACAGATAAGGGCCAGATGCAATACGAAGTTTTAGGAAAAGTAGAAGGTCGTTATTGGATCTACAAAAACAACGAGGGCGTCTCAACCATTGCGCAGTATAATGATCAAATGCAATTGGTGCAACAAAACGATTTAGTTTTCTTGCCAAAAAAATTAAACGCGATTGAGTTTGTTACAAAATCAAATAGGGTATACGCCTTTTATCAATTTCAAGCTGCAACTACAGTGTATGCGATGGTAGCGGAGTTAGATGAAAAAGGACAACTCGTTGGTACGCCAGTAATAGTAGATACAGCAGAAAAAATCCGACCAGGATCAAACACTAAAGTATTTAATTTAATAGAAAGTCAGGATCGTTCAAAATTACTTTTCTTCAGCGTCAACACTACCAATGCAGCTTCCATCAAAATAAAAACGATGGCATTGTCTACGCCATTTGCTATGCTGAACGAAGCTAAAATCAGCATTAATTCACAAAATAAAAAAAGTCAATTATCTGATTTTGCACTAGACAATAAAGGCAATTTATTTTGCTTAAGAAATGCGGAACAACCAAATGCAGCGCCAGTTGTAAGTTTATTGTATATGGCTGCAGATGGCTCTGAAGTGATTGAAACACCGATTGTAAATAATAGCTTGGTCTTAGATGATATTCGTTTGAAAATTAACAATGCCAACGGAACTGTAATCGTTAATTCATTTTATGCCACTGAAAAGAAGGGTAATATTGAAGGCATGTATACTTTTATCTGGGATATCGCTAAAAAGCAAAATAGTTTAAGCAATGCAAGTCGCTTTACCGATGCGTTGAGAGATGCGGTAACTGATAAAAGAAATTTAAAGAATGCATTTGATGATTTTTATTTTGATCAAGTGCAGCCGAATGCAGACGGCGGTTTTACTATTATTGCAGAAGCTGCAAGAACAAACTCCAATAGAAATATTTTTTCAAGATGGGATTTTTTCTGGGGGGGTCCATTTTACAACCCATTTATTTTTAATTATTGGAATCGACCATTTGGATTTTATCCTTGGGGAAGACTTGGATGGGGTATGATGGGCCCATGGGGTTGGGGCGGCTGGGGTGGATTTGGAGGAGGCTGGGGTTGGGGTGGCATGGGCATGATGGGACCATGGGGATGGGGCGGCATGGGTGGCTGGGGTATCATGGGTCCTTGGGGTTGGAATAGTTGGATGATGAATCCATTTGCTAATTTTGGATATCCGTCTGTTACTTATTCTGCAGGCAAAGTAGCCATCTTAAATTTTGATGCAAATGCAAATATTCAATCTGTAAAAACAATTGATAAACAACAATCCGACCTGAATGTAGATCAGTTCATTGGGTATGGTCAAATCAACAATGCTGATGGCACCAATTTTCTATATTATCAAAAATCAAAAGGCGTAAAACAATTGGTACACCAACAATTGAGTGCGTCTGGCACGATCGTCAAGGGCAATCCTATCATGATCAATGAAAAGCAAGTGGAGTGGATGCCAAGGTCATTAAAGCAAGTGGGTGAAAAAGAAGCCATCCTGCCTTATCAATCAAAAGGAAAATTAGGGTTTGCTAAAATCACGATTCAGTAAGCATGGTTTTTTTATTTAGAGATAGGTCTGATCTTAATGTGCTTTTTTTAGTACTATTAAGTGTTGCAGTGCATTTTCATTTTTATTTGGAACCGCCAATTGTAATTGCGAATCCAACGGATGGTTTACTAGCTTATCTTTTATTTCACTATGTAAAACCTTTGCCGCCTTTAACGCTCATAGTCATTTTTCATTTGATTGTGATTGTGCAAGCACTGAGATTGAATATTTTAGTGAGTCGATTTAAGATGTTTCAACATGTGAGTTATTTACCAGCATTTACTTTTGTTGTCTTAACCGCTTTGTTTCCTTTTTGGGATGCCATTAGTTCTGGTTTAATTGCAAATGCTTTTATCATTTGGATCTTAGTCAAGTTGAATCGATTATACGATCAGACGCAGCCTAAAACACTAGAATTTAATATTGGAATGATTGTTGGATGTTCCATTTTATTATACGAGCCAATTGCGATATTGATACCGGTAGTTATTTTTGCATTAGCCATCATAAGACC
>CAMDNL010000148.1 GCA_945902975.1 Chitinophaga pinensis | reverse complement strand
AGAGGGAACTTGAGCCAGATGCCTTGGCAACCTCAATAGATTTATTTAATAAGGCCTTTCCTGCACCTGTGCCTTGTGCAGTTGGGAGGACGTATAGCTTATTGAGTTTGTGCGATTTTGCGCATATGACTTCTTCGTTACTATTATTTTCTTCTGCTTCGGGGCTCACAGAACAAAATCCTACCGCCTCCCATTGCTCGTTTTCTTTTTTGATACTTGCAATATAAAATACGCAACCCGAATCCATTTGTTTTTCTAATGATTCATCGCTATACATCCAGTCCAACATAAAATCAATTTGCTCCTGAGAGATGATATGCCCATAAGTGCTGGGCCAGGTGCGCTCGGAAACAGATCTAATAAAATCTCTGTCAGTTAAGCCGGCAAGTGTTATTTGAATTTCAGTCATTAGATTTTATTGACTAGCCTAATTTTTATTACCCTGAGTTTAATTGGTAAAGCTGAATTAGAATATGATAAATGAATTAACCTAATTGCGCTAAACTTTCTTCAATGGTTTTAATTCTAGCCAATGCGTCTGCCTTCTTTTTTTGTTCTATTGCTAAAACTTCGGGTTTTGCATTTTGAACAAATTTCTCGTTCGCCAATTTCTTTTCTACACTTTCTAAGAAACCTTTTTGGTGTGCTAGATCTTTCAATAAGTTTTCTTTCAAACCTGCTGTATCAATTGCTTGATCTGCTACTAAATAAAATTTATCTTTTTCTAATGCCACCACAATACTTGAACCAATTGCTGCATTGGTATAGGACACGCTTTTAGCATTGACTTGCTTTGCTAAAATATTTTGTATGGTTTGGTAGGCAGTATTATTTTCGGATTGGATATGTATCTCAATCGCATCCTTAGGCTTAATTTGATTTTTATTTCTAGCGTCACGTAATGTAGAAATTACATTCTTTAATAGGACGCCAGCATGCAATACTGTTTCGTCTACTTTGCTCACTGTTGCTAACTCCTTCACACATAAATCCTGCGATTGGGTTTTTAGCATATGGTGAATCTCTTCTGTGATAAAGGGCATGAAGGGATGTAATAGTTGTAACAAATCATCGTAGAATGCAATACTCTTTTCAAACACCGTTGCGTGGATAGGTTGCTCATAGCCTGGCTTAACCCACTCTAAATACCAGCTGCAATAATCATCCCATATCAAACCGTAAATTGTTTTCAAGGCCTCGCTTAATCGGAATGTTTTAAGCATCTCATCTACCTCTATTTGCGTAGCACTTAGTTTTGCTTGAAACCAATCCATTGCGAATGCTGCATCATCAGGAATAGGGCCCTCTTGACTTTGACGCGGCTCCCACATTTTTAATAGTTTGGTGGCATTCCAAAGTTTGCTATTGAAATTTCTTCCTTGCTCTAAAGTGGACTCGTCAAATAATAGATCATTTCCAGCAGGAGAGGCTATCATGATACCAAAACGAACTGCGTCTGCGCCATATTGATCTATCAATCCTAGTAAGTCTGGAGAGTTGCCTAAGCTCTTACTCATTTTTCTGCCTTGTTTATCACGTACAATACCTGTGAAGTACACATCCTTAAATGGAATCTTCCCCATGTATTCTTCGCCTGCCATGATCATCCTCGCCACCCAGAAGAAAATAATTTCTGGTGCAGTTACCAATGTGCTAGTAGGGTAGTAATAATTTATTTCTGCATTGTTAGGATTGGACATGCCTTTGAAAACTTCGATAGGCCATAACCAACTACTAAACCAAGTGTCTAAACAATCGGAGTCTTGATACAATTCTTTACCAACTGTTTCTGGATAAGTTGCGTGCACTTTTTCAAGACTTGCTTCCACATACACATTGCCTTCTTGATCATACCATGCCGGTATTCTATGTCCCCACCATAATTGTCTACTAATACACCAGTCTTTGATGTTCTCCATCCAATGACGGTAGACATTTTTAAATTTAGCAGGATGAAAATGAATTTCATCCGACATCACTTTTTCTAAAGCAGGTGCAGCTAATTGTTTCATATCCACCCACCACTGCAAACTCAATCTTGGTTCCACAATGGCATCTGTCCTTTCGCTAAAACCAACTTGATTCACATAGTCTTCTATCTTCATTAAATTACCCGATGCTTCTAAATCTGCGGCAATGATTTTACGAACTTCTATTCTGTCTTTACCAATATACATTGGCGCAGCTTCGTTCATGGTGCCATCCTCGTTCAAGGTTTCTATCACTTCTAAACCATGTTTTTGTCCTAAGTTAAAATCATTGATATCATGCGCTGGTGTCACTTTTAAGGCACCAGTTCCAAATTCAATTTCAATATAATCATCTGCGATAATAGGAATGCGTCTATTGATCATTGGCACAAATGCATGCTTGCCAACTAAATGCGTATACCTAGGATCTTTTGGGTGCACACAAATAGCGGTATCACCAAAAATAGTTTCAGGACGCACCGTGGCGATAGTAATAAATTCATCTCCCGGTATATCTAATTTGTACCTAATATGGTACATCTTTCCATTGACTTCCTTATGAATCACTTCTTCGTCACTCAATGCCGTCTTTGCTCTTACATCCCAATTGATCATTCTTTTGCCGCGATAGATCTTTCCCTTTTTGTATAAATCAATAAATACTTTAATTACAGTTTCATAATAGTCTGGATCCATGGTGAAAGAAGTGCGCTCCCAATCCAAACTACATCCCATCTTTCTTAATTGCTGTAAAATAATGCCTCCGTATTTTTCTTTCCATTCCCAAGCATAACTCAAAAATTCATCACGGCTTAAGGAAGATTTAGCAATCCCTCTTTCTCTTAACATTGCAACCACTTTTGCTTCAGTTGCAATAGAAGCATGATCCGTGCCAGGCACCCAACAAGGATTCATCCCTTGCATACGTGCACGACGCACTAAAATATCCTGAATGGTATTGTTCAAGCAATGGCCCATATGTAAAACACCGGTCACGTTTGGAGGAGGGATGACCACGGTATAAGCTGGCTTCTCATTGGGCACACTGTGAAAATAGCCCTGGTCAATCCAATGCTGATACCATTTGGTCTCTACTGCTCCCGGTATAAAATTTTTACTCAATTCCATGCTAATTGCTTTTCCTATAATGAGTTACAAAAATAAGGAAAAGCCGCTAGCTATTATTGACAAAAAAATGCGAACTTGGAGCCTCATGGAATTTGCAATTGTAGACATAGAAACCACTGG
>CAMDNL010000147.1 GCA_945902975.1 Chitinophaga pinensis | reverse complement strand
GCATGACTAAAATGAGTAATGCCGAGAGAATAATAGATTAGTACAATGAGTAAAAGCACACCCAACAAAGATTTAATTGGTAAAGGACTTCGCACTTTATTACAGAATATGGATGCAGAGTTTAAAAACCCTGCAGGAAAGGTTCAACCAGCTGCAATTGAAAAAGCGATAGCTATCAATAGGATTGCATTGACAAATATTATTGTTAACCCTAAGAATCCAAGGAAAGACTTTGACGAAAAGGCGTTACAAGAACTGGCTCAGTCATTGAAAATGCACGACTTAATCCAACCCATTACAGTTGCACAATTAACCAATGGTAAATTCCAATTGATTGCAGGAGAAAGAAGATTCCGTGCTGCTAAAATTGCTGGGTTAAATGATGTGCCAGCTTATATTAGATTGGGTAATGATAAGGAATTATTAGAACTAGCATTATTAGAGAACTTACAAAGAGTTGATCTAAACGAAATAGAAGTGGCTTTGAGTTACCAAAGAATGATGGACGAACTCAACTATACCCAAGAACAAGTCGCCGAGCGTATGGGTAAGGATCGTTCCACTGTGTCCAACTATATTCGATTATTAGAATTACCGCCTGCAATTCAAGCTGCACTCAGAAACGGAAGCTTAAGTGTAAGTTTAGCAAAATTATTAATAGGCAAAGAAGTAGACAAACAGCTTTTCTTATTAAAAGAAATTATAGAAAAAGGATTAACAGTGCGCCAAACAGAAGCACTGATTAAAAATTTGACACCAACACCTGGGTCAAAAAATCCATCCAATAGTAAAATTCAAAATCAGCTTTCTCCTGTTTACCAGAGATTGGAGAATAAATTAAAGGATCATTTTGGAACTCAAGTTCAATTACAGCATCAAAAAAACGGATCGGGTAAAATCACAATTAGCTACAACGATTTAAACGCTTTGAATAAGATCCTTGAAGCAATGCAAGTAAGTATTAGTTAGATGAAATGCCTCTATACCATATTGTTTTTGTTGTGTTTGCAACAAACCTTGTGGGCGCAAGATAGCACTATCAATTACCTAAAACATTCCCCAAGAAAAGCAACCAATCGTTCTGCTATCTTACCTGGACTTGGTCAAGCATACAATAAACAATATTGGAAAATTCCTTTAGTATACGGTGTTCTTTCTGTACCTGTTGTCACTTATTTATACAATAACGATTTATACGCAAAAACAAAATTTGCCTATGAAGCAAGGATTCAAGAAGCCAATGGAGACAATTCCAATGTGAGCAAGATTGACCCTGTTTTAATAAATTTAAGCGCAGGCTCCCTTCAGAGTTACCGTAATATATTTAGAAAAAATAGAGACGTATCTATTATGTGGTTTATCATAGGCTGGGGAATCAATGTGGTGGATGCTTCTGTATCTGGTCACTTAAAAGAATTTGATGTGAGTAATAATTTAATAATGCAGGTGGCTCCAATGAAATCAGATCTGTATCAACAAGCTGGAGTATCTTTACAATTCAAGTGGAAATACACAAAATAAAAAACACCATGAAAAAAATATGCCTTTTCTTAGCATTATTAGTTACGCTACAAGTACATGCGCAAAAACTAATTGGCGGAAATAATATTATCAAGGGAAATTTAACCAGCTTTGTTTTGAAAAATTATCAATTGACATATGAGCGAAGTTTAAATCATTTTATGTCTGTTTCGGCAAGTTATCGCTATATGCCAAAAGGAAGTCTGCCAATAAAATCCATCGTAGAAAAATACATAGACAATTCGGCTATCAATTATGACTTATTCCAAATGGGAAACAATGCCTTAACTTTTGAAGGTAGATTCTATTTGGGCTTGCAAAAAATGTCAGGCTTCTATATTGCACCTTATGCCAGATTTGCCAATTTCGACTTAGGTGTTCCTCTAGCATATACGTATACACCAGAAGGATCCTTTATTGCACCAACACCCATCACAAAAACCGCTGATTTAAATGGTGTAATCAAGTCAAGCAGTTATGGTGCGTATATTGGACTTCAAAAACAATTACTTACAAAATTGGTGCTGGATATCTGGTTCATAGGAGGGCACTATGGTAGTTCAAATGGTGCTTTAAATTTTGTCTCGCCAGAAAAATTACCAACACAAGCTGTTGATGCACTTCAAAAGGCATTAGACGATATCAAATTGAATCCATTTGATTTAACTTCTAAAGTAGATCAAAATGGTGCGACTGCAGACATGAAGGGGCCTTGGGCAGGCTTTAGAGGCTTAGGCATCAGCTTGGGCTTGCGTTTTTAAGTGACCAATACTTCATTCAATTTCTTTAACTTTGTTCCTGCAAAACGATCCTTATGATACCTAACTATTTACAAGATTTATTTAAAGCACAATCTTACGATCCCAATCAATTTTTCTTAATTGCAGGACCATGTGTGGTAGAAGATGAGGCATTGGTGATGGAGATTGGAGATAAAGTATCCACGATTTGTAAGAATTTAGGTATTCCTTATGTATTTAAAGCAAGCTATCGAAAAGCAAATCGTACCAGTGCAAATTCATTTACAGGTATTGGGGATGATACTGGAATGGAATTGATTAAAAAAGTAGGTGCAAAATTTAATGTGCCCACCACATCAGATATTCATGCGCATGAAGAAGCCGCGATTGCTGCGCAGTTCATAGATATTTTACAGATTCCTGCATTTCTATGTCGTCAAACCGATTTATTAGTCGCTGCAGCGCAGACAGGTAAAATTGTGAACGTTAAAAAAGGACAATTCTTAAGTGGCGCTTCTATGAAATTTGCAGTAGATAAAATTAAATTAGCAGGCAACGAAAAAGTAATGTTAACCGAAAGAGGCAATACATTTGGCTACCAAGACTTGGTAGTAGATTATAGAAATATCCCTGCTATGGCAGAAAATAAAGTACCTGTGATTATGGATTGTACGCATTCTTTGCAACAGCCTAATCAAACATCAGGTATCACTGGTGGTAATCCAAGTTTAATTGAAACCATCGCAAAAGCAGCTATTGCAACAGGAGCAGACGGATTGTTTATTGAAACACATCCTAACCCAGCTAATGCAAAAAGTGATGGCGCAAATATGTTAAGATTGGAATTATTGGAACCCTTATTAGAGAAATTAGTACGCTTACGAAAAGCAGTGATCTAGTACTTTAATGGATTACGCTTTCCTAAAAGGATATAGTGCTTCATGCTTCTCCAGAATGCCAAAACCATGTAAATGATGACTGGTGATCCGAAGGTTAAAAAGGAGATATA
>CAMDNL010000146.1 GCA_945902975.1 Chitinophaga pinensis | reverse complement strand
TGGGTATCACATACAGATTATTCTAAAGTGGGATTTAAATTATTGCCAGCAGATAAAGGGCCTACTAAGTTCACTGCTTTACAAGCGGTGATGTATGCGGTGTTGATGGTGCCAATTGGTTTCTTACCAAACTATTTTAAAATCACGGGAGAGTGGAGTATGTGGGTGGTTATGGTGGCGAATATTTTTATGGTGGTTCAATGTGTGCGTTTATATCAAAACATGGGTGTGCCTGCGGCACGTCGCGTGATGTTTAGCAGCTACATTTATTTACCAATTGTTTATTTGGCATTAATGGCAAATAAAATTTAAAAAACAATTATGAGTACAGAAATAAAAAAGGCACATCCTTATAAATTTATCCTTTGGGTAGGTTTAGGAAGTATCATCATGCTTTTTGCAGGCTTGACCAGTGCTTATATTGTAAAAAAAGGACAGGCCAATTGGTTGGACTTTGAATTACCGGTGGTGTTCTGGTACTCCACATTAGTCATTCTATTAAGTAGTGTGACCATGCAAATGGCTTTGAAGAAGTTCAAAGAACGTGAGATGGGTCAATATCGTGGGTTCATTACTTTAACCGTGATTTTAGGTCTTGTCTTTGTGGTGACACAAATCATGGGCTTTAGCGCTTTAGAGGCCAATAGTATCGCCTTAACCGGTCCTAGAAGCAATTCAGCGAGTTCTTTTTTATTGGTGATCGCTGGCTTACACATCCTCCACGTGGTGGGTGGGGTGATAGCCCTTGCAATCATCTTTTTAAGAGCCTATTCTGTGAAGACAAAATTTTACAATGCCTTACCGGTGGAATTAGCGTCCATTTATTGGCATTTTGTAGATATACTATGGATTTATCTTTTTGTGTTCCTACAATTTGTAGGATAGACTAAAAACCAATATTTTTGCACTGAAATTGAAACTGAACATGTCAACAACAACAACCGCTTCGCCAACTGAAGCAAAATTATGGGGTGGTGGAAAAAGCCCTTTTAGTGTAGAGTACGGAAAAGTAATGATGTGGTACTTTTTAATGAGTGACGCATTTACTTTTGGCGCTTTCTTGATCTCTTATGGCACGGTTCGTTTTTCTACGAACGGATGGCCTGACCCAAACGTGGTTTTTAAAAGTTTCCCATTTGCACCAGAAGGAATTAATGCGCCGTTGGTGTTTGTATCGGTAATGACTTTTATTTTGATTGTAAGTTCTGTGACCATGGTTTTAGCAGTACATGCTGGTCACAATATGGATAAGAAAGGGGTTGTTAGAAATATGATTTGGACCATCATTGGTGGTATCGCTTTCTTAAGCTGTCAAGCTTGGGAGTGGAATCACTTATTCCATGAAGGTGCATGGTGGGGAAGAAATCCTTTCATCAATGCAGATGGAACAGCATCTTCGAGCAACTTCACCAACTTCTTCTTTACAATTACTGGTTTCCACGGCTTCCACGTATTCAGTGGGGTGTTGATTAATATTATTATGTTGATCATGACATTGACCAATCAATTTGAGAAAAGAGGTCATTACAATATGATTGAAAAAGCAGGTCTTTACTGGCACTTTGTAGACCTAGTATGGGTATTTGTATTTACTTGTTTCTACTTATTGTAAACCTATTTTGATTTTGAACTAACTAACTAACGAACTATGTCACATACAAACGATACACACGCAGCGCAGGATGGTGGTGCTATTGCAGAAATTAAAAAAGTTACGATCATCCTTTCAGTTTTAACCATTGTCGAATTGATATTAGGTTTCTGGATGATTGGAATGGAAAGCAAAGCCTTGGTACTTGGTATTAAAGGCACTATTGTGATTTTAATGATGGCTAAGGCATTTTACATTGTTGCTTATTTCATGCACTTAAAACATGAAGTAAAGAACTTAATTATGACGATTGTGGTGCCACTTACTTTATTTATCTGGTTCATCGTTGCTTTTTTAGCAGACGGTAATTCTTTCAGAAACTTACGCAATACCTATAATCCTTATTTTAAAGAGCAGTCAACAATTAAGGTAGAGCAACCAGCACATGGCGGATCACACGGTGGTGGACACGAAGCTGCAGGCGCGGCTGGTGCAGCACATACTGATTCTGCGGCGCACAAGACTGATTCTTCTGCAAAGCACGAAGACGCGAAGCACGAGACTAAGAACGAAGAGACTAAGCACTAATCTTTAAATCATCTGGGTCTTGAAATTTCGCCTTTTCTGGCTTGATTTCTTACAATATTCGAAACCACTCCAACTATTTGGGGTGGTTTTTTGTTGTAACTTTACATCCTATTAACCTCATCACCAGCATGTCTAAAAAATCTATATACGGTTTATTTATCGCCCTAGTCATACCTATTGGTTGTTATTTATGGCTTAAGTCTGCAAGCGATACTGCGGTGACTATGCCAAGACATTATTTATTGGATACGGTGGTGAGCAGGGTAGAAAAAGGCAAGACCATTGATGATAGTATTTGGCATACCACAAAAGACATTCGCTTGGTGAATCAATTAGGTGATTCAGTGAATCTATACCAACAGTCTGGTAAGATCATTATTGCCGATTTCTTTTTCACAAGTTGCGGAAGTATCTGTCCTAAGCTAACGACGAATATGGCTAAGTTGCAACAATCTTTCACAAGAGGGGGCAATAGTCGTAAAAAAGTATTGGACACCAATTTTATACAATTCATTTCTTTTTCTGTAGACCCTGAGCGTGACTCTGTTCCAGTGATTCGAGAATACGCCAATAAGATGGGTGTGTCTGCTGATAACTGGTGGTTGCTTACTGGTAATAGGGATTCTATTTATAATTTTGCATTTGAGGAAATGAAAGTAGATCAATTTAGTACAGAACCTGTCTCTCCCGATTTTGTGCATACTAGTCGCTTTGTTTTGATAGACAAAAAAATGCAAGTGCGTGGTTATTACAATGGCCTGGATTCTGCAGCAATGTTAAAACTAGCAAAAGATGTGGGCTACTTAATGTTAGAGAAAGACAAAACTAAAAAGAGTAAAGTATTTCAAGATATTGTTGACCTGAGTTGGTTGTGGTTGGTGATTGCGTTAATGGTATCTAGTTTTGTTTACTATTTCACAAAGACAAGATTAAAAAATTAATATTCATTGTATGAATTGGAATGAATTTAAAACTAAGTATAAACAAGAAATTAGAGTAGGTTTGATTGTTTTTATTGCAACAATGGCTTACAGAATCCTGAAGGATATTTTAAATAATAAATAAAATAGTATGTTAGAACCAGTATTAAAGAAGAACG
>CAMDNL010000145.1 GCA_945902975.1 Chitinophaga pinensis | reverse complement strand
AATCCATCTAAACTTCCCACTAATTCCTTCACATTTTCTTGGGTAATGTCTTCGCTATGCACATTCACTACATTCACTTTCACTTCATTCATAGCACCTGCATGAATAAACCCTTCCAAGATAGATTTATAAGCATCCTGTAACTCAATGTATTTACCAATTAAACCAATATTAACAGTCGCCTTAGGATTTGTTAATTTATCTAAAAATAACTTCCACTTGGTTAAATCTGGCTCTTTGAAATTGGTGATCTTTAATTTTTCAAGTACAATTAAGTCTAATTTTTCTTCTAGCATTTTTAATGGCACTTCATAAATGGTAGATGCATCTGCTGCTTCTATCACTCTTCCAGCTTTCACATTACAAAACAAGGCAATTTTTCTTTTGATATCATCATTTAAAGGCTCTTCTGCTCTACAAACAATCACATCTGGACGAACGCCTGCTTCACTCAACATACGCACACTATGTTGCGTTGGTTTTGTTTTTAATTCTTTCGCCGCTTTTAAATAAGGTACTAAAGTTAAGTGTACAACCATCACATCCTCCTCTGGTAATTCCCATTGGATCTGTCTCACGGTTTCCACAAAAGGTAAACTTTCAATATCACCCACTGTGCCACCAATTTCTGTAATGACTACATCGTATTTACCATCCTGACCCAATAAAAGCATTCGATGCTTAATCTCATCTGTAATATGCGGCACCACCTGCACTGTTTTACCAAGAAATTCACCCGCTCTTTCTTTATTGATCACCGTTTGATAGATACGACCAGTAGTGACATTATTCGCTTGTGAGGTAGGGGTATTTAAGAAACGCTCATAGTGACCAAGATCAAGATCTGTTTCGGCACCATCTTCAGTGACATAGCATTCGCCGTGCTCATATGGATTTAAAGTACCTGGATCTAAATTAATATACGGGTCAAACTTTTGGATCGTTGCAGTGATGCCACGTGCCTGTAATAATTTAGCTAGAGAAGCAGCAATAATGCCCTTTCCTAAACTACTTGTAACGCCACCCGTAACAAAAATATACTTTGCCATAACTTTAAATTCATCTAATATTGAAAAAGGAATTCCAGCAATAGTTGCCTATTGAGGAGTACCCATTCAAATGGTTTTTAATGTGACCGTCTTGTTTGTTGGAAAAATGCTTAGAGGTCATACAAAAATAAGCTAAAAAACACCGCCTACAAAATGTATAAAACGCCCTAAACAATAAATGTTTATAACTGTTACATAAAAGTGAACATCTTAAATCAAAATAAATTTAATTCTATGAAAAAGACCCTTTATACCTTATTTGCACTGCTTTTAACGGCAAGTTTAATCAGCTGGCAATGGGAAAAAACACAGCATCCAACCCTGGATAAAGGCGAGGTCATTGAGTGTCTTAATATGGAGACCCAGCAAGCTTATCAATTAGAGGCAAGCCAGTCAAAATTTGCGAATATGCATATAGCTCCTATGAAAGTGAATCCGGCAGATTTATTGGGTACGATTGTACCATTTAATGCTGCAGATGGAAAGCCAGGTCAAGCGTATTTTATTCCTGCTAAAAAGAAATCAGACAAGTGGTTGATTGTGATTCAAGAATGGTGGGGTTTGAACGACAATATTAAAATGTAAGCAGACCAATATTTCAAGGACTTAGGGGATGTGAATGTGATGGCGGTGGATATGTATGACGGCAAAGTGGCTGCTACCCCAGATAGCGCAATGAAATTAATGCGTGGTGCAGATATGAACCGAATGGTGGCCTTGATTCAAGGTGCAGTAAAGCATGCTGGAGCAAAAGCTTCTATTTATAGTGTGGGTTGGTGTTTTGGAGGGATGTGGAGTTTACAAACTGCCATCCTTGCTGGACCTCAGGCAAAAGGATCTGTGATGTATTATGGTCGTCCAGAAGCCAATATGGAAAAATTAAAATCAATTCAGTGTGATATCATTGGCTTCTTTGGAAATTTAGATCAATCGCCTTCTCCTGCGATGGTGAATACATTTGAAGCCAACATGAAATTAGCTGGGAAAAACTTGACTGCTTATAAATACGAAGCTGGTCATGGATTTGCGAATCCTAGCAATCCTTCTTATAATGCTGCAGCTAAAACAGACTCTTATAGTAAAGCAATTGCTTTCTTAAAATCACACTAGTTTAAATTTATATAAAGAGAAAATATATCTATCCCTTGGCTCTCATTTGATTTTGATTAATGAGCGTATAATTCAATAGATTTTTCTCAAAAAATAAAGAGAAAATATATCTATCCCTAGGCTCTCTAAAAACGTTCGCTACGGAATAGTATATTTTCTCTTTTATTTTAATAAATAGGAAACTTAGTAACTCTTTGAAGGAAGCAAATAATTTTTAACATAGTCAGCAACCCCCTCTTCCAAACTACTAAAAGGTTCTGCATAGCCTGCAGCGCGAAGCTTATTCATATTCGCTTCGGTAAAGTATTGATACTTGTCCCTGATATCTTCGGGCATATCAATGAATTCAATATTGGGCTTTAAACCTTGCGCTATAAAAGTATTGGCAGCTAAATCATAAAAGGTTCTAGCCTTTCCTGTGCCTAAATTATACAATCCATTTTTTGATGCCACCCATTCATGGGATAACATTTGATGCATCATCCAATGAATCACTGCGACTAAATCTTTTACATAAATAAAATCACGTAATTGTGCTCCGTCTTTAAAATCGGGGCGGTGACTTTTAAATAATTTGACAACACCTGTTTCTTTGATTTGATTAAAGGCATGGAAAATAACACTGGCCATTCTAGCCTTATGCCCTTCATTGGGACCATAGACATTAAAGAATTTCAAGCCCGTCCATAAAGGAGGTTGCTGAGTTTGAGTAGTCGCCCATTTATCAAATTCATTCTTACTAATACCATATGCGTTGAGCGGCTGTAGTTGATCTAAGATGGTATGGCTGTCCTCATAACCATGTTCTCCACTTCCATAAGTGGCAGCAGAAGAAGCGTAAATAAAAGGGATTTGTTTTGCTGTCGCATAATGCCAAAGTGATTTTGAATATTCTAGCTTCAATTCCTCGTGAATGGCATAATCAAATTCAGTGGTATCGGTTCTTGCACCTAAGTGAATGATGATGTCAATCTCATATTCATCATGCATTAATTTGTCTAAAAAAGCTTGACGCTCTATGACCTTTGTATATTGTTTTAGCTCCCAGTTTTTTCTTTTCTGCTCTACACCAAAATCATCTACCAATAATAAATCAGTCAACCCATTTTCATTTAAATACTGCACCATCACAGAACCAATAAAGCCTGCAGTACCGGTGAT
>CAMDNL010000144.1 GCA_945902975.1 Chitinophaga pinensis | reverse complement strand
ACTTGTATATCAAAAAATTCTTTCCAATTATTCATATGGGTAGTGAATAAATAGGGCTTCACTACATTGAATAAAGGGATATTCAAAGTGCTTAGGATAGTGAAGAAAACAATCGCGCTAATGGTTGCTACAATTGGACCAATTGAATTATTGGCTAAACTTGACATCAAGAAACCTAAAGCCGCTACTGTTAATAAGGAGAAACTAGCAAAAATAAATGCACCTATATACCTCCAAAAAACATCCTGTTCTTGTATTAAAACCACGTAATTAGATTTCATCAGGAATAAATCGTCCGTACCAAAAATCCACATGCTTAGAAATAGTGCAAGAAAGGCCAACCAAATTAATAACAGAATAGTGTACAAACTAGCGGCTATAAATTTAGCCAAGACCCACTGCGTTCTACTATATGGTGTGGTAAACAACAACCTCAAAGTCCCTAAATTGGCTTCTCCCGAAAGCATATCGGCTGCAATTAAAGCAACTAACAAGGGCACATGCACCAGTAATAATTGCAATAAAATATAACAGATCAAATAGCCATTTAATACTTTACCATCCACCGTTAAAGTGTCGTTGATATCCTTCATCAAAAATCCAGCGTAGGCTTCTCCGTCAATTTTTAATCCCATTTGAATCACTAAAATCAATGCAGCAATCGCACCAAAAGCAATATACGTTCTAGGCCTTTTGTAGATTTTAAAAAGTTCGATTTGTATAATGGGCCACATATTAATAAGTTGAGGTAAGTTGTAAAAAATAATCTTCCAAAGAATTTTTTGCCTCTAAGGATACAAGGTCAATATTAGATGCCACTAAAAAAGCATTCAACGCAGGGATCTCTAATTTAGGAATACGAAGGTAAAGCCCCTCAGCTCTTTCTAATAAATTAGAATGATATGCAGAAGCGATTAATTTTTGCTTTGCGCCAAAGTCGTCCAAGGTTTTAATCTGAACAATGGTTTTGTTGGGATCCAATAAACTTGAGGTAGGCCCTTCTGCCATTTTTTTACCTTGGTGGATGATTAAGATATGGCTTGCTATTTGTTCAATTTCTGAAAGTAAATGCGAGGATACCAATACGGTTTTACCCTCCTCTTTGGAAAGGGACTGAATCAATTGGCGAATGTCTGCAATGCCTTGAGGATCTAATCCATTGGTTGGTTCATCTAGAATGATCAATTGAGGGTCATGTAGCAGTGCAATACCAATCCCTAATCTTTGTTTCATTCCCAATGAATAGGTCTGTACTTTGTCATTGGCCCTTGCAAGTAATCCTACTTGTGACAAAGTCGA
This sequence comes from Chitinophaga pinensis, assembly GCA_945902975.1. Lineage (GTDB taxonomy): Bacteria > Bacteroidota > Bacteroidia > Chitinophagales > Chitinophagaceae > Sediminibacterium > Sediminibacterium pinensis_E. Next base: position 2,057 of record CAMDNL010000144.1, on the reverse strand, counting down.
TTCAATTTTTGCGGCAGTAATTTTTTGCTTACGTAATTTTGCAAATAAACTTAGATGCTCATGCGCAGTTAAATAAGGATATGAGTCTGGACGCTCTATCACTGCACCAACCTTTTCTAAAATAGCAGATCGATTGTCTGTTAAAGATTGGCCAAAGATTTCAATATGCCCTTCGGAGGGATGGATTAAGGAAAGCAACATCCGAATGGTGGTACTTTTCCCAGACCCATTTTGTCCTAAAAAACCATATACCTGACCTGCTTCAACTTCAAAAGAAAGCTGGTCTACGGCTTTGATGGCTCCAAAGTTTTTACTTAATGCTTGTACTTTAATCACTGACATATAACTATAACAATCATTTGAATTATTTGTTGCGAATCCATTCCCCTATTCACAAAAAAACCCCGAATTTTCGGGGTTTTTTATATTCAAGTATACACTTATTTATATTGAGGAATTAAGCCATTCGCCAATTCAACCAATTGCTTTAATCCATCTTCAGGTAAATTACCTTTTTTGAATTCAGCCAATACATTTGGTAATTTATTGGACATCTCTAACAAGAAATGTGCTTCAAAATCTTTCATGTTTTTAACCGCTACTTCTTTTAACAAACCTTGTGTACCTAAGTAGATAATGGCTACTTGTTTTTCAACCGTAAACGGCGTGTACTGCGCTTGCTTCAAGATCTCTACGTTTCTTGCTCCTTTATCAATTACATTCTTTGTTGCTGGATCTAAGTCACCTCCGAATTTAGAGAAGGCTTCTAATTCTCTGTATAAAGCTTGGTCTAATTTCAATGTACCAGAAACTTTTTTCATTGATTTGATCTGCGCGTTACCACCCACACGACTTACAGAAATACCTACGTTGATGGCTGGACGAATACCTGCGTTGAACAAGTTACCTTCTAAGAAGATCTGACCATCTGTAATGGAGATTACGTTCGTTGGAATATAGGCAGATACGTCACCTGCTTGTGTTTCAATAATTGGTAATGCTGTTAATGAACCACCACCTTTCACCAAATGCTTGATAGAAGCTGGTAAATCGTTCATGTTCTTAGCAATCTCATCGTTTGCAATCACTTTCGCAGCACGCTCTAATAAACGGCTATGCAAGTAGAATACATCACCTGGATATGCCTCACGTCCTGGTGGGCGACGTAGTAACAATGATACCTCACGATAAGCAACTGCTTGCTTTGATAAGTCATCAAACACAATCAATGCTGGTTTACCACAATCACGGAAGAACTCACCAACAGCTGCACCCGCAAATGGAGCGTAGAATTGTTGAGGTGCTGGATCTGCAGCAGAAGCAGCTACGATGATGGTATAAGCCATTGCACCGTTCTCTTCTAAAGTCTTCATCACACCTGCAATCGTAGATGCTTTTTGGCCAATCGCAACATAAATACAATACACTGGTTCACCAGCATCATAAAATTCTTTTTGATTGATAATGGTATCCACACAAATGGCAGTCTTACCAGTTTGACGGTCACCAATCACCAATTCACGTTGACCACGACCAATTGGAATCATTGCGTCAATCGCTTTGATACCAGTTTGTAATGGCTCTTTTACAGGCTCACGGAAGATCACACCTGGCGCTTTACGCTCCAGTGGCATCTCATACAATTCGCCTTTAATTGGACCCTTGCCATCAATTGGCTCACCCAACATATTGATTACACGACCTACTAAACCATCTCCTACTTTAATAGAAGCGATTTGACCAGTACGCTTTACTTTATCACCTTCTTTAATGCCCTTGCTAAGACCCATCATTACCACACCCACATTGTCTTCCTCTAGGTTCAATGCAATGGCCTTGGTGCCATTCTCAAATTCAACTAGCTCACCACTACTTACACCGTTCAAACCATATATACGAGCGATACCATCACCAACTTGTAATACAGTTCCTACTTCTTCTAAATCAGCAGAAGCATTAAAATTGCTTAATTGCTGTCTAAGAATTGCAGATATTTCATCAGGTTTAATGTCCACCATAAATACTTATTTAATGTATGATTGTTATGTTAATTATAA
>CAMDNL010000143.1 GCA_945902975.1 Chitinophaga pinensis | reverse complement strand
TAGAATTCACCAGTTGAAACCATTTTCTTACGTGCAAACATTTTACCAGCTTCTGTTACCGCTACATAAACAAATTTACCTTTCTCGTCGTTTTGTAATAAGTTCACTGGAATGCTAATAGCATCCTTCTTTTCGTAGTCTTTGATTTTTACTTGTGCCAATAAGTTTGGTCTAAAGTTATTGTCAACTGGTAATTTAGATTCTATATAAAAACTTCTGCTTAAAGGATCAATCACATTACCTAATACGTTCACTTTATTATAAATTGTTTTTTGAATATCAGGGAAGGTTAAAGTTAGCTCAGTACCTATTTTTACTTTACCAGCATAATTCTCTGGTACTTCTGCAGTTAACTTAAGTTTAGTGGTATTCACTATTTTGATTTGACCAGGTCCCATAAATAAATCCCCTACTTTCACATTCACTTCTTCGGCCACGCCATCCACATCGCTATAAATACTAGTAAATGCCAATTGGTCTTTTACCATACCAAGTTGCTCATTCGCTGCTCTTAATTGGCTAGCCAATGCGTCTGCATTGGTTTTAGCAGTCATCAATTGAATTTCGCTTCCAATATTTTGCTCCCAAAGGTTCTTTTGTTTTTCATAAACTGCTTTTGCTAAAGCCGCCTGAGATTTTAAAGTCTCAATATTTTGTGTTGCAGCAGCAGCACTTTGTTTAATCATGGAATTGTCTAATTGTAAAATCAATTGGCCTCTTCTTACTCTGTCGCCTCTTTTAATATAGATTGCTCTTACTTGACCACCGCCTGCGCGAGGCGTAATATAAGATACACTCTCAGACTCTACTTTTCCTTGCAGTTCGATATAGTGTGTAAATGTTTCTGTTTGGATGGTATCTGTAGCAACCAAGATGGCTTTTGCTGCAGAAGCGCCTCCAGCTTTTTCTACTTCTTTTTCTAATGCTACTATTTGTGCATTTAATTCGAGTGCTTGCTTTTTTAAGCTAGCCAAGGATTTTTGTTTTGCTTCTACAGTATTGTCACCGCCACCACAGGCAGTTACAAGAACAAGTAAGCTAAGGGTAAATAATGTTGCGAATGATTTCATTGTATCTAAATTTTATATTAATTGTGTATTTGTTTAATTATAGTTTTCCGCTTGCTTTTAATAAGTCTACTTTAGCAATTAAGGCAGTATATAGGGCATTCATGAAATTATTTTGTGCAGCTACTAAATCTGCCTGAGCAGCAGAGATTTCCGTATTAGAACCGGCACCTGCTTCGAATTTCTTTTTGGTTTGGCTGTAGACAGTTTCTGCTAATTGCATGTTCTTTTTTTGAAAGTTCACAGTGGCCACAGAAGACATATAATTTAATTTAGCTTGACTTAGTTCGTTATCAATATTGTTCTTTAAAGCAGTCATTTGGTTGTCTACCTGCTTTAGTTCAAGTTTCGCCTTATTGACTTTAGCGACTCTTGCACCTCCGTTGAATAAAGGAAAGTTTAGATTTAATCCAATGAGTGCAGTTTCAAACCAGCTTCCGTTTTTATCAAAAAAATCAAATTTGGTTCTTTGTGCATTTTTAGTATAAGCACCGTTCATGGTGATGGTTGGTAAAAAACTCAATTGGTAGCGCTTGATATTGTATTCGCTCAATTTTTTGATCGTTGTCAAATACTGAAAATCTTTACGAATGTCGTATTCAAAATTGTCTTCAAAAAGTACATCTGAACTAAGATTGTTTTCATTAATTACATCGGTTAAAACAAGACTGTCTTTAACAGGCATGCCCATTAACATCTTTAAACCCATATAGCCAATAGTTACGCTATTGTTTGCTTTTAATTTCTCTGTTTCTAAATTATTTAGTTGCACATTCACTTTGTCTACATCTAATTTTTCTGCAAAACCATTTTTATACATTACTGCAGCATCATTTGCTAATTTTTGTAAACGTTCAATATTGGCATCTAAAATATTTAATTGTGTTTTACTAGCAGAAAGCTGGTAGTAAATTTTATAAATATTTGCTTTGATATTTTCTTCGGTTAAAGCAGCATTCTTTCTTTTCCAGTCTAAAGATGTTGCCCTTGCTTGTAATGCAATGAATACCTGCCCGTCAAATAATATTTGATTAAAGTTTGCACCATAATTAGCATTGAACTTAGTACCAAACTGAACAGGAATAAAGGTTCCAGCAGCGCCCCCAAAAATTTGTCCAGGCAATAATGAAGTAGGGATGGTTAGAAAGTCTGTTCCCCCTAAGCTGCTATTTAAACTAGGCAATGCTGCAGATGCAATTTCTTTATTGGTTTGAATCTGAATATCGATATCTAGTAAAGCATTTTTTACTTGTAGATTATTTTTTTGCGCATAACCAACTGCATCTGCTAGTGAAAATGCATGTATCGTTTTTTGTTCCTGCGCAAATGCTGTAGATGCAAAAAATACCGTTACAAGGAATAGGTTTTTTTTCATGTGTATATTTAAATTGCTTGTTTACTTAATTGTTTATATCTATCCATTAGTTCATGCCCCTTAATGGTCATAAGGCCATATACAAAATGTTCCATCAATTGTGTATGCACTTCTAAAGAGTTGAATTTGCTCAATGGAAATAGGTGAAGATTAAATGGAATAAATACAGTTTCTAATCGAAATTTTGAAATGATGTCAATATCAAGATCTTTTCTATAACATCCTTCCTCAATACCCTTCATTAAATTTTGCTTGATCAATGAAAATAAAAATTCATCCTTATGATTTTTGATCATATCAAAAGCATTCGAAAAATGTTTTTCCAATTCCATCATCGAATTTGGATTCATTGTTTGCGTCATAGCCTTCATATTCTCCATTAGCAAAAACATTTCATGAATCGCATTTTCTGCTTTTGACTTACAGTCTTTGCAAGTCATTTCATGTTCTTTTAATTCTAGGTTCACCACAGCCTTTACCAAATCATCCTTATCCTTATAGTATTGATAAATGGTTTTTTTGCTAATCCCCAATTGATGGGCTAGGTCGTCCATTGTCACCTGTCTTAAACCAGACTGGAGCATTAAATCCCTCGACTTTAATAATATTCTTGTTTCCATAGTTGCAGTTGAAGGCGCAAAACTAAGGAAACTTTATAAGTTTGCAAAGTTTCCAAGCATGAAATTTGTATTAATTCTTGATAAATGGTCAAAATGAGTGAAATTTGTAACTAAACCAGCAGAAAATGGCCAGTTTAAGGCAAAAACTAAACAGAAAACAGATTTTGGGCTTTTTGGCTCAATTGTTCTTTCAAGGGGTAGTCGTACTGGCGCCCATTGGCGTGACCGTTTGGGTGGTGGTGAGCCTATTCAATTGGGTAGATAATTTTTTACCTAATCTATTAAACGTCTTATTTCCGCTTCAATTTGCCGA
>CAMDNL010000142.1 GCA_945902975.1 Chitinophaga pinensis | reverse complement strand
AGTCCATAGCCCACCACGAATTTATTAGGTATGTCAAAACAAGCATAATCAATTTGAACGGGATATATTAATGCTTCTTTTTTATTGAGTAATACTGCAATTTTAACCGAGGCAGGTTGCATACTTTCCAATTGAGGTAGGTAGTGATGCAAGGTCTTACCAGTATCAATAATATCTTCTAAGATAATGATATGTCTGTCTTTTACATTGATATCTAATCCTATTGCGGTAATCACATTGCCCGTTGAGCTAGTTCCTTTATAGGAGGCTAATTTTATAAAACTTACTTCGGCCTCTATGGTGATTTGCTTAAATAGGTCTGCAGTAAATAAGAAAGCGCCATTAAGAACGGATAAGAATAGAGGACGCTTCCCTGCATAGTCTTGATTTAATTGTACTGCCAGCTCGGTAATCTTTTCTTGAATTGCAGCTTCTTTTAAATAAGGTTCAAATGTTTTATCTAAAACTTGTATGGTAGACATATCTATTATTTTGGAGTAGATGAATATTTATTTTTTTCTTTTATTAAACAATAAGCTATTGTCTTTTTTTATTATGGTACTATTTTCTTTTTCTTTGAACAATAATACTTGTGTGCCTTCTTTAATAGGATCTGTTAATTGAGGGTTGTATAATTTTAAAGCGCTAAGTTGCACACCTTCTAATTGACTAATCTCATGTAAACTAGTATTGTATTTGACCGTATGAAAGGAGGTGGCACCTGTTTTCTTTTTTGACGCAAGAAAAATCAATTGATCTCTTTTTAAAAGATTTGAAGCTTCAATTTCATTGTATTCAAATAGCTTGTACAATGGCAGATTGTACTTAAGTGCAATTTCAATAAAAGACATATTTTCTTTTCCGAGAATCACTGGCACTTGATTGATTCTAAATTTAACTTCAGGGTAATTGTAGGTTGGCTGTTTAGGTAAGATAGGCTCAGTCATTGTTGTTGCTTTGGCCGTGTCTATCTTTATAGTTTCTTTTTTAGTCGTTTGAACGGCAATAATGACCTCTTTTTTGATGGTATCTAATGCAACTACAGGCAATGGAGCTAAACTATCATTTGAGTTTTTTTGAGCAATACCTAAAGGCTTATTTAAAGTTTTTACGGGAGTTTCAACAATCACCTTGTTTACAGGGGTGTCAACAATTACTTTGCTTACAGGCTTGTCAACAACCACTTTATTAACAGGGGTATCAACAACCACTTTGTTTACAGGCGTATCAGAAGGTGTCTTTTTCACGGGCGTATCAACAACCACCTTGATTACGGGTGTATCAGCAAGCACCTTGTTTACTGGTGCTTCTTCCTCCTCAATTTCGTTTGCGAGCTCTGGAAAATTGTATTGTGCTAATTCATAGTCGTCTATGATTTTTAATAATTTTTTAGGGTAGTCAGAAGCGGTAGCATACCCAGCTTTTTTAAGTCCATAAGCCCAGGCGGTATCATCTACCGGATCCAGTAAAAACAAATCCACGTAGTTTGGTCTATTTTTTAAAAAATTAGAATGGTCTTTAAAAGACACCTCAGCGTTATCATAGGCTCTAAAACACTCTTGTTTTGCATCATCATCTTGATAGGCTTTAGCACCAGTCCAATCGGATTTGCATTTGATACCAAAGTGGTTATTATGGTTCTTTGCCAAATTGCTTTCACCGCTATTGGATTCAAGAATTGCTTGAGCAAGGGTGATGGAAGCGGGTACCCCAGTGCGTTTCATTTCCTTCATCGCAATAGCTTTATACTGCGCGATATATGCTATGGTTGTTGCATTATTTTGTGTCCAACCAATTTGAATGGCCGTCCATAAAGTCAACATGAGGAGTAGGGTTTGCTTCATATTATTTTTTTCTAATTAAGGTTAATCCGTCTCTAATAGTCAACATAATTTTTTCAATGCCTTCATGTGCTAAAATAAATTCGTTAAATGCATGTATTGCTAATGCATTCTTTCCTGTGATGTTTTCATCAAATACTTGCCCGTGAAACAATACATTATCTGCAATAATCACGCCTTTATCCGAAAGCATAGGTAGTACTAAATTAACGTATTCAATATAACCAGTCTTGTCTGCGTCAATAAACACTAAATCCCATTGTTTATGAAGGGTAGGGATGATTGCTTTGGCGTCTCCAATATGTGAGATGATTTGATGTGCTTTTGGGCTTGCATCAAAATGTACTCTGGCTGCATTGGCATCCTCTGCTCTAAGTTCAATGGTATCTATCGTACCAGTGTGATTTAATCCTTCTGCTAAGCATAATGCACTAAAGCCCGAAAATGTACCAATTTCTAAAATGGATTGTGGTGCCAGTAGCTTACTAAAAAAGCTTAAAAAGCCTCCTTGGTTCCAATTGCTTTGTATATGCGCATGAGGATGACTTAGTAAAGTATGCTCATACATAGGCCTTAAATAGGCTGGTGTGGCATCACTATATTGCGTTACATAGTCGTTGGCAGCTTGTTGAATAAAATCCATGCTGCAAATGTCTAATTTTTTTCGCTATTAGCCCTTGAAATGAGCCATAATCCTATAAAAGTTATTCCTCCATTGATGATCAATAGTTCCTGACCAATACGGAAATCTCCAAATAATTGTGCTTGGTAATAGTCAAGTACCAAACAAAGGATTGGCGCTAAAACACAAATAACTGGAACAAGTGTATTGTTGATGCTTCTTTTGGTTAAAATTCCAAATGCAAATAGACCCAATAATGGACCATAGGTATAAGAGGCGATTTTTAATAATAAATCAATGGTGCTCTTATTATCTATCCATTTAAATGCCATCACCATGATTAAAAAAATCAAGGCAAAAATTAAATGGGTTCTTTGTCTAATTTTCTTTTGTTGATCTTCGGACCAGTTTTTATTTCTTTGTAATCCCAATATGTCAATACAGAAACTAGAAGTTAAAGCGGTGATCGCACCATCAGCACTTGGGAATAGGGCAGAAATTAAAGCAAGAATAAAAATAATGGATAAATAAGGAGGCATGTGGTTTAAAGCCAAAGTTGGAAATAAATCATCGCCTGTGGCAGTGATATTATTTTGAGCAGCGTATAAATGTAATAACCCACCTAAATAAAGGAATAAGCTAATTGCAATTAACATGGTGAACCCTATAGTGACCATATTCTTTTGTGCATCCTTAAGATTTTTTACTGAGATGTTTTTTTGCATCATTTCTTGATCCAGCCCAGTCATGGTTAATGTAACAAATGCACCACCAATAATTTGCTTTAAGAAAAAGGATTTACTATTTACGTCCGTACTAAAAACATCGGCTAGGTGTTTGGATGCATCTCCAGCCAAAGCTTGATTTTGCATGGCAGTCAATCCTTGTAATACGGACAAGTCCAATTCTGATAAGATATA
>CAMDNL010000141.1 GCA_945902975.1 Chitinophaga pinensis | reverse complement strand
CTTCAGCAATTAAATCCTGGTCGCCTCCTCCAAAGAAAATACCTTTTGCTTTTCTCATTAATGCAATGTTTTCTGGCGCGTCTGCCTTGACTTTATCTCTTGTGTGAATGGTCGCCAAATTTGTAAAGCCTCTGGAACTAAACTTTTCTAAATGCCCTCCCTCCTGAATATATTTTTCATCCGATGTAGCAGTTGGAATGTATACCACAGGCTGATCTTTACCTCCACAATGGGCTGCAAAAAATTCAAATAAAGAATCTGGAATAGAACCTCCTCCAATGATAATTAATTTACCCTTGTAATTAAAATAAGGATTCTTAGTAGACTGTGCGTTTACATGAAAGACAGCTAAAAAAAGCATGCCACTTAGTAAAATTATTTTTTTCATAAAGCGAGCTTGAATTTGATTCGTTCAATCAATTATTAATTCAATAGACTTGACAAAGATGCATTGAGCCCTTTCTATAAGTACATTTGATCTATCTCTTTTTCAAAATTCGCTAGTACTTGCTTGCGGCGTATACTTAACTTAGGCGTCATCTCTCCTTGGTCAATAGTCAACTCTCTAGGTAATAAAGTGAACTTTTTCACTTGCTCTACCTGATTGAATAATAGATTGTATTCGGCAATGATAGATTCAAAAGTCGAAAGTACCGTGGCATTCTGAATGATGGCCTCGTTGCTTGTATATTCAGTACCATTTTGTTTTGCCCATTCTCTCAATTTAGCAAAGCTTGGCACAACCAAAGCAGTCACCATTTTTTTATTATCTCCAACTAAAACAATCTGTTCGATGAAAGGACTTTCCTTCATCTTATTTTCGATTGGCTGTGGGGCAACGTATTTTCCACCACTTGTTTTAAACAATTCTTTTTTACGATCTGTAATTTTTAAATACTTGCCATCAATAATCTCACCTATATCTCCTGTATGCAACCAACCATTGATGACTGTTTCTGCAGTTAAATCGGGACGCTTATAATAACCCTTCATCACACTTGGTCCTGCTACACAAATTTCTCCATCTGCTTCTAATTTCATTTCAACACCTTCAATTGGCATACCCACTGTTCCAAACTTGGTACCACCAGGGGTTCTAAAATTAATACTAATGATAGGGCTATTTTCTGTTGGACCATATCCCTCATACACCGGTATTTGTGCTGCATTAAAAATGCGCAATAATTTTACCTGACATGCCGCACCGCCTGTTACAATGAATTTTACATTACCGCCTAATCCCTCTCTCCACTTGCTAAAAATAATTTTATTCGCCAACTTCAATTGGAACTGGTACCATGCCGACCCTGGATTTAAATTATCATACTGCTCGCCTAAAGACACTGCCCAGAAAAATAATTTTCTTTTAAGGCCTGTCAACTCTTCGCCCTTCATCATGATTTTTTCGAATACCTTTTCTAATAATCTTGGTACAGTAGAAAATCCGTCTGGCGCAATTTCTTTTAAGTTATCGCCAATGGTCTCCATGGATTCTGCATAGTAGATACTCATCCCACTATACAAATAAATATAAGAAGCCACTTTTTCAAAAATATGATTCAATGGCAAGAAGCTCAATACTTTTTGAGTGGGTGAATCTGGAAAAGGAAAACTTTTTTTACCTGCTTGTAAATTAAAATAAATATTATGGTGCGTTAACATCACGCCCTTTGGTGTGCCTGTTGTTCCACTTGTATAAATAAAAGTGGCCACCTGTTCTACTGGAATTGTTTTTTTAATCACATCCACTTGTTGCAATAAATCTGCATCCTGTAAACACAATTCACTCCAGTGCTTTGCACCAGGGATATGATCAAAAGTGTAGACCTCTTTTAGACAAGGTACTTTGTCTTTTATAGACATCACTTTATTGTATAAATCTTGATTGCTCGCAAACATGTATTGTACAGATGCGTCATTCAAGATAAAAGTTAATTCTAATGGATTGGTAGTTGGATACACTGGCACCCAGATCACACCAATTTGTTGCGTGGCCATATCCGCCATCAGCCATTCTGGTCTATTGTTACTGATGATGGCAATTTTATCTGAGCCTTCTGGCGTAAAATCATGCCCAGACAAGCCAAGGCTTAATAAGCCAGCACTCAAGGCATTCACAGTTGAAGCCACTTCGGCAGTGGAGTAGGTTCTCCATCCACCGTTTTCTTTTCCAGCCAACATCACCTCTTGAGGAAATTGTGTTAACTGGTGTTCGATACAATCAAAGAGTCTTTTTGATTCCATATGTCAAGTGATTTGTCCAACAAAATACAAAAAAAACCAGTCTTTTGACTGGTTTTAGAAAGGAATTATACGCTACTCGTCGTTTAGATAAAACTTTTTAAGTTGATTATTTAATCCTTTGAATCATAAATCAAATGGGTCAATAAACCATCTCTTAATTTTGGCTCAAACCAAGTGCTTTTTGGTGGCATCACCTCGCCCGCATCTGAGATATTGAATAATTGGTCAATCGTCACTGGATATAAACTAATTGCCAATGCCATTTCACCACTATTCACTCTCGCTTCTAGCGCTTCCATTCCACGAATGCCGCCCACAAAGTCAATTCTTTTATCGACACGTTGGTCTTTAATGCCTAATAATTTGTCTAAGATATTGTTAGATAAAATAGTGACATCTAAAACGCCAATTGGGTCTGCATCATTGTAAGTGCCTGCTTTTGCAGTCAATGCATACCATTGATGATTCATATACAATCCAAAACGATGTAAAGCATCTGGTTTAAATGCTATATCCATTGTTTGAACATCAAAATCTTGTGCTAATGCAGTTAAAAATGCGGCTGCTTCATGTCCATTCAAATCTTTCACCACTCGATTGTAATCCATGATTGCCAATTGGTTAGATGGAAACAAAGTCGTTAAAAAATAGTCTGCACTTGTATTTTGTTTGCCAATCGCTGTTCTCACTTTTGCAGCTGATGCTGCTCTGTGATGCCCGTCTGCGATATAAGTGCATGGCACTTGGGTCTCAAATAATTGCGTAATCTGTGCAATGGTATCCGTATCACTCACTGCCCAAACAGTATGTTGAATGCCATCGTCTGCCGTAAAATCATAGACTGCATTTTTGGTCGTCTTCCATTTTTCTATCAAAGTGTCAATTGCAGCTTGATTGCGGTACGCTAAAAAAACATTGCCTGTTTGTGCACCAATCGTTTTCATATGATTGATTCTGTCCAGCTCTTTTTCGGGACGTGTAAACTCATGCTTTTTGATGATGCCATTTTCATAATCATCTACACTGCTCACACAAACCAATCCAGTTTGCGCGCGACCATCCATGATCAATTGATAAATATAATAACATGGTTTTGATTCTTTAAATAACACATCTCTTTGCATGAATGCGTTTAAATTATCCAATGCAATATCAT
>CAMDNL010000140.1 GCA_945902975.1 Chitinophaga pinensis | reverse complement strand
GGTGCAACAAAAAGATTAAGCGCAGTTAGATGGGGTGTGACCACCAATTTACTATGGGCATGGATATTAACCATCCCAGTGAGTGCTGGACTTGCTGCAATCACCTATTTTATTGTAAAGTTCTTCCTAGGATAATTTAAAAACCGAATAGGTGATAACGGAATGATAAAAAAAAGACGCTACCTAGTAGCGTCTTTTTTTTATTGAATTAAAAGTATTGTTTTTTGACGGCCATCAAGATAATCAAAATTGGTTCCATTATAACAGCCATTTTGTTCTAATGCAATTCTTACAGGTTTATTCCATCCCGCAATAGTATGTGTGGCATTCAATTCAATCGAGTAACAAGTATTTGGACGCATTGCATAATCACCTGAGCCTGGCACGCCTTGTTGCATATCCCACATACCAATCGTTGTGCCTGCTGCATGGCCATGAAATCCAATTGGATGCGTATAAATACTTGGTTGTATGCCTTCTGCTTTTGCCTGTTGAATAGAAGCAGCTAGAATTTCATTTCCGGTTCTGCCAGTTTTAAAATTAGAAGTTAAAATATCTTGTAGTCTATTGGTCTTATTAAATGCTGCAACTAATTCTGCAGGTGCAGAAGTTTCATTTGGTAATAAAACATAAGCATGCTCTTGCACATCCGAATTAAGTCTTAAATAGCTGATGCCAAAATCTACATGTAATAAATCACCGCGGCGTATAATATCATCCTTTTCATTGCTCACTCTTCTTTGAATTTCTATAGAAGGATGAAACCAAGTTGACAAACCAAGGTCACTTACTTTTTGTCTAAACCACCAAACTAAATCATTCGTACTTGTTTTATTGGGTTGAATCGCTCGATTGCTAAAGCCTTCTTTAATAATTTGATGACTGATTGCAAGCAGGGTTGGAAAGAAGGCCATTTCTTTTTCGGTTCTAGTTTCTAGCCAAGCCACACCTAGTTTTTCTGCTGATACAATTTTTTTTAAATGACTCGGTGACATGGTATTTTTAAGTTCGTTATACTCTGTCAAATGCAGTCCATCCGCATGTCCATAATCCATAGAAGTGTTTAAGCCAATTTGATTGGGGTTTAAACTGTCAATGAGCTTTGAAAGCGCCAGCCATTGATTGGGCTCTTTCTCCGGATTCCATGCAGCTTGAATACGCTTGCCTACCTGGTATCTTGCTATCGCATAACTTTTTAAGGCACCCTTTTTTTTATCTCTATAAAAAACAAGCATCGTAGTTCTTCTAGCAGAAAGCCATTCTGCAGGTAAAAAAGTTTTTAAGATAGGATCTTCGTTGTATTCTCTTGCAATAATGAGCCAACAATCTATATTGGCCTCATCCATTAACTTAGGTAATAAATTATCTATTCTGTCTGTCAATACCTCATTGATGGTGACAGCTTGTTCTTTTACAGACAATACTTGTGCCTGCGTGTTTATTACAAAAAAGAATAGCGTGGAGGCAATCATTAAACCTTTCATATTGGGTGTCATTAAAATGAATAAATATTGATGCGATATTGAATCTAGAATAAATTAACTACTAAATTTGCATCTATGCAAATTCATTTTAAAATTTTTCTTTTTTTATCACTTTCCACGCCTATTATAGCCTCAAGCCAAGAAAAATCAAATAAACTGTCTGATACGAGTTTGCAAACGGTGATTGTCACTGCCAATAAATCAAAAGAAAAAAGGATTGAATCACCCATTGCTATTAGTGTGTTGGGTAAGCAGCAGATTCAGGAAGCCAAAGCAGTAAGATTAGATTTTTTATTGAATAAGGTCAGCGGGGTTTTTATGCCAAGCATTGGGAACGAACAACATATGATGTCTATAAGACAACCAGTTTCTTTAAAAGGGTTGTACCTCTACCTAGAGGATGGCCTGCCAATTAGAACTAGCGGTTTATTTAGCAACAATGCCCTCATCGAAATCAATACTGCGGCCATTCAGCAAATTGAGGTAATCAAAGGGCCTGCATCGGCATTGTATGGCGCAGAAGCCATTGGCGGTGTAGTGAATTTTATACATGCACCAAGACCCATCAAAAATCAATTGTCTATTAGCAATCATATCAATAACAACGGGCTATTAAAAACTGATTTAGTATGGAACAAAGCTGGTAAAAATTCTGGCTGGTCTGTCAACCTCAGTCAGATTGGACAAAAAAATGGGCAACTTGAATACAGTGATTATACTAAAACTGCGTTGAGCATAAAAAGGGATTTTACATTTAAGAAAAATTGGACAGGATACCAACAACTGCAATACATCCATTATGATGGCCAGATGACTGGAACGGTGGATAGCTTAAAATTTCAAGCAAGAAATTATACGACGCAGCAAAGCTTTACCTATCGAAAATTGGACTTGATTCGTATTAGACAAAACTTAGCCTATGAATGGAGTGCAACACAAAAAACAACTCTGAACCTTTTATACCGAGGCAATACAATGGGTCAAAATCCAGCCTATTTAATTGCTGCAAGTTCGAATCCTACAAAGTTTAGAGGACAAATTAATTCAAATCGTTTTGACGCCTACGTTGTTGATTTACAACATCAAATTAATTTGAAAAAATTAAAATCAAAAATTCTAATTGGTGGTTATATGGATGCGACTCAGCAAGGATTAATCGCAAACTATATTGATATCTTTAAAGACACAAACATCAATAAATTTACAAGCTATACAAGAAAAGCCATTGACAGTTTAATTACCAACTATCAAACAACTATTTATAATAAAGCAGTCTATTTAAATTGGATTCAACCAATTACCAATCGTCTACGTGTCAATGCCACATTGAGGTACGACCAATTTAATTACCAATTTAAAAATAAATTAGCGACTGGGACGCCATCTGCAAATAACTTGTTCACCAACTGGGCACCTAAAATTGGTATGACATACAATCAATTGAACTGGGGTGGTTATGTAAATTATAGCGAGGGTTTTGTTCCTCCTCAAATCACGGAAATCTACAATGCCATTCGTGTGCCTTATTTATTACCTCAAAGTTTTTCGAATTATGAAATTGGATCTTGGGTTAGGATACCCAATGGATACTTCGAATGGTCCTTATACCAATTGAATGGTCGCAATGAAATTATATCTGTCCGACAAGCAGACGGCGTGAACCTGAATCAAAATACAGGCCAAACAAAACACTATGGAATAGAATACCAACTGAAATATAATTTTAGCAAATTATTTCAGATCAACTTTAATGGCAGCAATGCAAAGCACCTCTATGTGAATACAATTTTAAAGGGAACAGATATTAGCAATAAAGAAATGGTAGCCGCACCTCGTTTTTTTAGTAACCTTACTGTATTAAGTCAATGGAATAGTGCTTTAAGCTCATCCTTAGAATGGCAACACCAATCTGGTTATTTTATGGACGAGATCAACGCTACTCGCTACCCTGGTTTTGATGTGTTGAACCT
>CAMDNL010000139.1 GCA_945902975.1 Chitinophaga pinensis | reverse complement strand
TAAATATGAGGGAACATCATCACCAATGGTTCTGATAAGAACATGCTATAACTTAATGCATAATCTTTATTCAATCCAGTATTGGTAATTCTGCTATCCTTTGTCGCCAAAGCACTTCCGCCTCTGATGGTAGATTTTCCAAATTCTGCGGTGCCAATAAGCATGACAGCATTAACAGCCAATCCCATTAAACCAGCCACCAAGCTAAATCCAACTGTTTTAAAAATATGTGTAAAATCTTTTGCTTTGATCCATTGCACTAGATAAAAGATAGACATCACTAAAACGATGATTAGGCCATAATAATTTATCTGTAGGTGATTTGCTTGAACAAATAAAGTGGTTGCGATGGCAGTACAGATAGCACCCAAGTAATACTTCTTTTGAAAAATTAAAAGGATGGATCCAATAAAGAAAGGTAGATAAGCAATGGCGTGCATTTTGGTGATATGTCCAACCACCACAATAATTGGATTGTAGGTTGCGTAGCTATAGGCCAATCCGCCAACAATGCCAATGATTGTGGAGAATCCAAGTACTTGTGCTAAAAAATAAAAGCAAATACTAGCTAAGAAAAATAAGCCAATTGGTTCAGGCAAATTCAAGGTAAATAATCGATCTAACATGCCAATAGAGAATGCATTTCCTGGAATACCAGTAATCTGATAGGCAGGCATCCCTCCAAACATATTATTGGTCCATAATGGTGTTTTGCCATATTGGTCTTTATAATTCAAGGCGTCTTGCGCCATCCCTTTCCATTGCGTAATATCCGACTGTTGCAATACTTTACCTTCTAATGCAGGTTTGCAATACACAATAGCCACAATAGCAAAAACGGCTACTGCAATAAGATGGGGTAGTGCAGACTTAAAAAGAGACTTAAACATATGCATTATTTTATAGGAACAAACCTACAACTAAATAGGCTTTTTTGTACTTTTAGCTCCTTGTAAATATCAACAAATGTCCCCACGCGCTCCATTGGCCTTTTTTTCTAAAGTAGCAGTCCTTGTTAACCTAGGATACCTGGTTTCAACCTTATTTTTATTCATTACATGGTTAAAGATACCTCGTGACATTGCACAATTTATTGCCGTGATGGGTTTGGAATTGGCCCCATTGATTAACCTTGTTTTCGCGTTGGTCCTTTTAATTCAAGTGCTTCAAAAAAAAGTAATTAATTTACCCTCTTGGCAAACTATTTTCAACCTTAGTATGTTATTGATTCAAATAGGCCTTCTATTTATTTAAACTTAAGTATGATACATCAAATTTTAAAAGACAAGCCCACCAAATTATTTTTAGGAATCACCGCATTCTTTGTTGCCAATGCGCTTATTGCAGAGTGCATAGGAGGCAAGATTTTTTCACTAGAATCTGTTTTTGGCTTTAAACCAATGAACTTGACTTTATTTGGTGAATCTGGATTAGCGTTTAATTTAACCTGTGGTGTTTTGTTATGGCCCTTAGAATTTGTCATCACAGACATTGTCAATGAATACTATGGTCCAAAAGCAGTAAGAAGAATTAGTTTAATTGCTGTGGCGTTAATCAGTTATGCTTTCATCATGTTTTATCTTGCCATGTCTGTAGCTCCAGCAGGTTTTTGGGTAGAGTCGAAAATGCAAAATGGTGTCCCAAGTATGCAATTGGCTTTTGAAGCCATTTTTGGACAAGGGATGTGGATCATCATTGGAAGCATCATTGCTTTTATGGTGAGTCAGTTGATTGATGTGACAGTGTTCCATCAAATTAAAAAAAGAACTGGAGAAAAAATGATTTGGTTAAGATCTACTGGTTCCACGTTGGTGTCTCAGTTGGTAGATAGTTTTGTGGTACTTTTTATAGCATTTAAAATTGGCAACGGATGGGCATGGTCAACTGTTTTAGCAGTAGGCGTTGTCAACTACATGTATAAGTTCACGATGGCGATTGTATTAACACCTTTGATTCATCTTATTAGAAACAGAATTGAAAATTATGTTGGCGCCGAAGCTGCACAAAAAATGAAATTAGAAGCAATGGGGGAGAACGCAAATATTTAAAGAGGCATCTATACCCACTAATTTTTTGCTGTAAATAGTTCGATCAGCATCTTGATGGCCACTTTATCTATGGGTAAAGTCATGGCATCTTCTGAAACTTTACTTAATGGAATCCACCTTAAATGTTCTGCAGTCCCATTGGGGTCCGCCACTTCTTGGGGTAAAAAATCAAATGCTTTTTCTTTTGTCTGAATGATTTTAGTATCTGCAGTATGCACTAAATAGTAGATAGATATAATTTGGTCTTTATGGTTGAAGGCAGAAATTTGAAAAAAGTCTGTGGTGTAAAAATGATCTCCCACATGTACTTCGATACCAGCTTCTTCCATAAATTCTCTCGCCAATCCATCTCTTGTGCCTTCGCCAATTTCCAATCCACCACCAGGCAATTTGGTAATATAATTTCCACGAATAAATTCATCACTCACTAAAAGTTCTTGATCCTCGTTTAATAAAATGCCATACACCCTTACATTGAACAAAGCCATATTTTACCTATTTTAAATTGATAGAAGCCGAATAAACAAATGTACCAGGGCCTTGAAGCCAAATATGGTTAAAGTGGCCACCACCTTGGTTATTGAAACTCACAGCCAATGCACCACCGATTGTTTTTATGGATACGCGGTGCTCACCTAATATATTCAAGTGCGTTGTGATGGCAGATGCTGTTACGCCAGTTCCGCAACTATAGGTTTCATTTTCTACACCTCTTTCATAGGTGCGCACAAATAAATGGTCATCATGGAATTCAATAAAATTAACATTCACGCCTTCTGCTTTGAATCGTTCGTTGTATCGAATGGCTTTGCCTGCTGTTACTACATCAAAATTTTCAACCCCATTGATTAATTGAACATAGTGCGGAGACCCTGTATTAGTTACAAAAAAATGATCACCTACTTCGACCGTATTGACGTCGGACATTTTTAAATGTATCCAACCATTCTTTTCAATCGTTGCTTCGTGAGGCCCATCAATGGCAATAAAAAAATATTTTTCCTTCACAATCCCATGATCATGCGCAAACTGCACCAAGCATCTGGCCCCATTGCCACACATGGTACCTTCTGTGCCATCGGCATTGTAGTAAGCCATCAAAAAATCAAAGCCAGTTGCTGTTCCAAGCACGATTAATCCATCTGCACCAACACCAAATCTTCTATCACATAAAAATGCAATTTGTGCATTAGATAAAGCAATGCTTCCATCTCTGTTATCGATGATGACAAAGTCGTTGCCTGTGCCTTGGTATTTTGAAAACTGGATCTCCATTTTACTTATTTGAATAATTATATCGTAGCAATAATTCCTAAACTTTTTTGAATCATATGGTCTATTGCTTTAGCACCATCTTTGCTAAATTCTTGCTTCACTCTATTGGCTACAATCACATTGATACTTAA
>CAMDNL010000138.1 GCA_945902975.1 Chitinophaga pinensis | reverse complement strand
CTTAATTTTTGTGTATCTACTTGAAAACCAATAGGAAGACCAAATAACTCAAAATAGTTCATGCTGAAATTTCTTATATTGTGCAAAATAACCAATATGCCTGTATTAGGACTTATTAAAGAGGGAAAAGTTCCCAGTGATAATAGGGTTGCTTTAACGCCTAAGCAATGTAAATGGCTTAAAGAGCAACATCCAGATTGGGATATTATTGTAGAAGCATCACCCAACAGGTGTTATAAAGATGAGGAATACAAAAGAGAAGGATTAGAATTAGTGACTGATATTAGTAAGGCAGATATTCTATTGGGTATTAAAGAGGTGCCGAAAGATCAGTTGATAGCAGGAAAAACTTATTTATTCTTTTCGCATACTAAAAAAGCACAACCTTACAATCAAGCCTTGTTTCATACTATGATGGATAAAGGGATTACCCTGATCGATTATGAATGCTTAGAGCATGAGGATGGCCAAAGATTGATTGGGTTTGGTTTTTTCGCAGGTATTGTTGGTGCGCATAATGGCATCATGGCTTATGGTAATCGTACCAAAGCTTTTCATTTAGGCAGGGTGAAAGAAGTAAAGGATTATCGTGAATTGATTCATACTTATTTTGGTTTAAAGTTACCTCCAGTAAAAATTGTGGTTACAGGATCGGGTAGAGTAGCGCATGGTATTTTAGAGATCATGAATTTAATGGATGTGCAACAAGTAGAGCCAGATGAGTTTGATCGCCATTATGCTTACCCTGTGTATGTGCATTTAAAAGGTAGAGACTTATATAAACATAAAATAACGAATACTTACGAGCGCAATGATTTTCATAATAATCCTCAAAATTATGATTGCACTTTTAAGCAATACTTACCGCATGCTCAGATTTTAATGAATGGTATTTATTGGGAACCAGGGATTCCACCTTTGTTTACACACCAAGATCTATTAGAAGAAGAATTTGCATTAACAACTATTGCAGATATCACGGATGATGCTCATGGAAGTGTGCCATGTAATTTAGGAGACGCGCCTTCAGAAGATCCTGTGTATGGTGTGAATATAAATACTTTTGAAAAAATAGCACCTTATATTCCAGGAGGTTTGGACATCATGGCAGTAGGGAATTTACCTAATGAATTACCGCGCGATGCAAGTAGGTTTTTTGGAGAACAATTGATCAAATATGTTTTACCTGATTTAGTTGCAGGTGGGAATGAAATTATTCAACGTGCGACTATGTTGAAGAAAGGGGTGTTGAATCCTCGCTATGAAAATTTAGTAGACTATTCAAAACATTAATCATTTTTCATTAATACATTGTGAAATCGAACCTCTTATAAATGACTTAAGATTCGTAAATTTATAAGTGTAAATAATACTCCTTCAAATAGTTTATAAATTCAGTAGTATAGGATTGATCCGCGTTTTTGATGACAATTTTATTTCTTTGTATTACGGTCTCCTTTTGTTTTACAAATTTTAACATAGCTCTGATAGGTAGATGCTTGGCATCATTGTACATCAAGCATTCCTCGGATAATTGTAGTCCATAATTCAAAGCCAATTTTTGCATCGTATAAGCCCTTAGAGTGGGCACTAAAACATACCATGCACCATTTTCTTGTAATAGAAATGCAGCAGCTTCTGCCAAAACATCCCATGACAATGCAGTACTATGCGAAGCTAAATTCTTAGCAGGATCAGGTGATGTTAAATCTTGTTCGTAAAATGGTGGATTGGTAATGATGCAATCAAATAATTGCTTTTTGTCATCTGCGGCATAATCTTGTATAGATGTATGAACAACATCTAATCTTTCTTTCCAAGGGCTTAAACCGAAATTGGCTTTTGTTTGTTTAAATGCACCAGCTTCAATTTCAATGGCAGTAATATGCGCATTAGATTGTTGTGCGAGCATCAAACTTAATAAACCTGTGCCAGAACCAATATCCAAAATCTTTTTTGCATTTTGTAATTGTTCATCAGCAGCAGACCATGCACCAAATAAACATGCATCAGTACATACTTTCATTGCAGTATGTTCCTGATGCACGATAAATTGTTTACACTGGAAATAGGGATTCGCCACTATTATTCAGAGGTTAAACCAGCTACGATATACTCCTTGTTTAAACGAGCAATGTTCGCTATTGAAATTTCTTTAGGGCAAGCTGCTTCACAAGCACCCGTATTGGTACATGCGCCAAAGCCTTCCTTATCTAATTGTGCCACCATATTGGTTACACGCGTTTTTCTTTCTGGACCACCTTGTGGTAATAAGGCTAAGTGGGCTACTTTAGCACTTAAGAATAACATGGCAGAGCTATTTTTACAAGCTGCTACACAAGCACCGCAACCAATACACATGGCTGCTGCAAAAGATTCATCTGCTTTAGATTTTTCGATTGGTAATGAGTTACCATCCACCGCATTACCTGTATTTACACTAATGTATCCACCAGCTTGAATGATTCTATCAAAAGCAGATCTGTCTACTGTTAAATCTTTAATCACCGGAAATGCATTTGCTCTCCATGGCTCAATCACAATCGTATCATTGTCCTTGAATGCACGCATATGCAATTGACAAGTGGTATTTGCTTGCCAAGGACCGTGTGGTTTACCATTGATGTACATGGAACACATTCCACAGATACCTTCTCTACAATCGTGGTCAAATGCCACAGGTTCGCCACCTTCAGTGATCAATTGTTCATTTAAAATATCCATCATTTCTAAGAAAGACATTTCATCTGAAATATTTTCAACTCGGTACATTTCAAATGCTCCAGGAGTTTTCGTATTCTTTTGACGCCAAACCTTTAAATTTAAATTCATAGTTGTATGTGACATGGCAATATTATTTATAGTTTCTTTGAGATGGTTGAATCACTTCGTATTTTAATTCTTCTTTGTGTAAAGCCCACTCATGATCGTTTTTCAACTCCCATGCAGCTACATACATAAAGTTTTTATCGTCTCTTAATGCTTCACCTTCTGGTGTTTGGTATTCTTCTCTAAAGTGACCTCCACAACTTTCTTCTCTAGCTAATGCATCTACACACATTAATTCTCCTAGTTCAATAAAGTCTGCCACACGGTTCGCTTTATCTAATTCAGGATTATATTCGTTGATCTCTCCAGGGATTCTAACATCTGACCAGAATTCTTTTTTCAATGCTTGCACATCTGCAATCGCTTGCTTTAAGCCTGCTTCCGTTCTAGACATACCACATTCGTTCCAAATAATTTTACCTAAACGCTTATGGAAGCTTTCTACAGTTTGTTTCCCGTTGATATTTTTCAATCTTGTAATTCTATCAGCAACAGTTTTTTCTGCAGCTTCAAATGCTGGATGTGAAGTAGGGATAGGTGCATTGTAAATTTCGTCGGCTAAGTTATTTCCTAGTGTATAAGGGATAACGAAATAACCGTCTGCTAAACCTTGCATCAAAGCACTCGCACCTAAACGGTTGGCACCGTGGTCGCT
>CAMDNL010000137.1 GCA_945902975.1 Chitinophaga pinensis | reverse complement strand
AAAAATTTAGTAATCGCAGGTGTGAACGTATTTAGATTAAATTTTTCTCACGGGACGCATGAAGACAAAAAGAAAATCATTGATCATATTAGAGGCATCAATAAAGAATTAAATTGTACAGTAGCCATCTTGGGTGACTTACAAGGCCCAAAACTAAGAGTAGGTGAAATTGAAAACAATCGTTTAGAAGTAAAAGAAGGCGATATCCTAACATTCACTAATACAAAATGTGTTGGTACCCTTGAAAAAATATATGTATCCTACCCTAACCTTGCAGGCGATGTGGTTGTAGGAAACACCATCATGATTGATGACGGTAAAATTGAAGTGTTAGTACATAGTGTAGAATCCAATGGTGATGTAAAAGTAAAAGTAACCCTGGGAGGTATCATTTCTTCTAAAAAAGGAATCAACTTACCTGATACAAAAATTTCTTTACCGGCATTAACGGAAAAAGATTTAGAAGATGCCGCTTTCATTATTAAAGAAGAATTAGACTGGGTTGCTTTGAGTTTTGTAAAGCGTGTGGCTGATATTGAAATGTTAAGAGCGATCTTGAACGAACATAAAAGCAACGCTAAAATTATTGCAAAAATTGAAATGCCCGAGGCTTTAACCAATATCCGTGATCTTATTATTGCGAGTGATGCCATTATGATAGCTCGTGGTGATTTAGGTGTTGAATTACCAGTAGAGAAAATTCCTTTGATCCAAAAAGAATTGATTAGAAAATGTATTCATAGAGCGAAGCCAGTGATTGTGGCAACACAAATGATGGAATCTATGATTGACAGGGTAAAACCAAATCGTTCAGAAATCACAGACGTTGCCAACGCGGTGATTGAAGGTGCTGATGCGGTGATGTTAAGTGGTGAAACTGCAACAGGTCAATTCCCAGTATTGGTGATTGAAACAATGCGTAAAATCATATCTGAAGTAGAAGAAAATGGATACAAATACAATCGTTCAGAAGATTTAAAGCCACAGCCCCACTCGCCTTCTTTCTTGAGTGATGCGGTTTGTTACAATGCCTCTAAATTATCAGAAGATAGCAATGCAAATGCACTCGTAGGTATGACCCAAAGTGGTTATACTGCATTTATGTTAAGTAGCTTCCGCCCACAATCACCTCTATTTATCTTCACAAAGAAAAAAAGTTTAGTGAACCAATTGTCATTAAGCTGGGGTGTGAAGGCTTTCTACTACAATAAGGAAGAAAGTTTAGATGAAATCATTAAAGATCAAATCCAAGTTTTGAAAACACAAGGTTTTGTAAATACGGGTGATGTGGTTATCAATACAGGCAGTACCCCAATTCAATTACACTTACCAACAAATATCATTAAAATCAATAAAGTTGATTAAAATTTAGGCCTCATTATTGAGGCCTTTTTTATAACTTTAATATTCAAATTTACAACTCATAATTATGCTTGAATCATTTGAGAAAATTCCAGTCAAAATTTATAAAGATGTAACTACTGGATCAAACGCAGTTGCTGCTCAAATTGCAACATTAATTAAAGAAAAACAAGCACAAGGCCTACCATGTGTTTTAGGTATGGCGACTGGTGCCACCCCTATTTTATTATATAAAGAATTGGTAAGATTACATAAGGAAGAAGGTCTTAGTTTTAAGAATGTAATTACTATTAATTTGGATGAGTACTACCCTATTCCAAGAGATGCTTACCAAAGTTATTGGAGCTTTATGCATCGTCATCTATTTAATCATATAGATATAGATCCAAAAAATATTCATTTACCTAGTTCGGAATGGAGCATGGACGAATTGAAAGAAAAATGTGTTGCTTACGAACAAGCCATCGAAAAATTAGGAGGAATTGATTTACAAATATTAGGCATAGGTAAAAATGGTCATATTGGCTTTAATGAACCTGGTTCTAGTTTTCACTCTAAAACAAGAGTGATTCATTTGGATCAATTAACAAGACTGGCCAATGTATATGAATGGCATGATTTAAATAAAGTGCCGAAACTAGCCATCACAGTAGGTATCAGCAGTATCATGAAAGCAAAAAAAATTGTACTACTTGCATGGAGCAATAAAGCAGATATAGTTGCCAAAGCTGTGGAAGGAATTATCACGGAGCAAATACCTGCTAGTGTCTTACAAAATCATGATGACTGTACTTTTGTGATTGACGAATTAGCTGCTACAGAACTTACAAGACATAAATCACCTTGGTTGACTGGAGCAAATGATTGGACACCTCAAATGATTAAAAAGGCGGTGATTGATTTAGCCTTAAAATTAAATAAAACGGTTTTAAGCTTAACCTCTGATGACTATAAAGAGAATAGCTTATCAGACTTGTTAGTGATTAAAGAATCGGTGTACGATATCAATCTGCAAGTGTTTTATATGTTGCGTGATTCCATCACTGGATGGCCTGGCGGAAAACCAAATGCAGTGATTCCTGCACATCCTGAGCGAAGTGAACCACATAGCAAGAAAGTATTGTTATTCTCTCCACATCCAGACGATGATATTATTAGCATGGGTGGTACTTTCATGCGCTTACACGATCAAGGACATGATGTGCATGTAGCCTATCAAACCAGCGGTAATATTGCCGTGACAGATGAGTTTGTTACTCGTTTTTTAGACTTTGCTGTTGGTTTTGAAGAACTATTTGGAATCGATAATAAAAAGAGCCAAGAGATCCTTACCAATGCAAGGGCTTTTTTAGCAAACAAAGCAAGCAATCATTTAGATACAGCAGAAATTAGAGCAATCAAAGGTTTAATTAGAAGATGCGAAGCCAAAGCCACTTGTAGGTATGTAGGCATCGCAGAAAATAATTATCATTTTATGGATCTTCCTTTTTATGAAACAGGGATGATTGATAAAAAACCTTTGAGCGAAAAAGATATTGAATTGACCATGGCACTATTACGCAAAATTCAGCCCCACCAAGTATTTTGTGCAGGTGATCTAGCAGATCCACATGGTACGCATAAAGTTTGTTTAGATGTGGTATTTGAAAGTATGCGTAGATTAAAAGCTGCCGGTGATGCTTGGGTTAAAGATTGTTGGGTTTGGTTGTATAAAGGTGCATGGCAGGAATGGAATATTTCTGAAATAGAGATGGCAGTTCCAATGAGCCCTGACCAAGTGATGAAAAAACGCTTTGGCATATTCATCCATCAATCTCAAAAAGATAGTGTTCCTTTCCAAGGCTCTGATTCAAGAGAGTTCTGGCAAAGAGCTGAGATTCGAAACGCCAATACGGCTAATTTGTATGCTAAACTTGGTTTAACCAAATACGCAGCAATGGAAGCTTTTGTTCGCTGGCATTATTAATTGATGGTCTTATAGGTATTATTTGCCCTTTTCCTTTGGTAAAATGGTATTTTGAGGTATATTTGCACCCCTTATTGATTTGGGTTAGTAAGTGGAATGGCCCCGTAGCTCAACTGAATAGAGTATTTGACTACGGATCAAAAGGTTTCAGGTTTGAATCCTG
>CAMDNL010000136.1 GCA_945902975.1 Chitinophaga pinensis | reverse complement strand
ATGCAGCATCTATTCAATCATATGATTGAGTTAGTGAATCAGCAACATCAATTAAAATGGATGACCATTGCAAAGCCATTGGTGTACAATGCGAGTCAGGTGGCCACACCAACTATTCCACTGAATCGTTTTAATTATTTAAATGAAATTGTTGAAACAATACAAAAAAATAGAGTTTGGATATCGGAACAAAAGCAGCTCGCTTCTCAGTGGTATAGTTATGAGCAAGTGATGCAAAATCCTAAGCTTAAGAAATTACCGCTTTTGAAAGAGGAAGCAGATAAAGTCGCTAGCGCTATCGATCCAGAAGTGAAAAAATCTATTCAGACTTGGGAAGCAACAAAAACGACCTACCAACAAGAGGCTTTGGTGTATGAAATAAGAGGTAAAAAAATTCATCAACCTTTAAGATTTAAAACAGAATCAGGTTTGTCACTTCAGAAAGTGTATCTACCTAATTTTAAAGACTGGGGAGATATTGCAGAGTGGCAATTAAAAGAAAATGTACCAGGGCATTATCCCTATACGGCTGGTGTCTTTGATTTAAAGCGAACAGGCGAGGATCCAACAAGGATGTTTGCAGGTGAGGGCGGTCCAGAAAAAACCAATCAACGCTTTCATTTTTTGGCAAGTGGACAACCTGCAACAAGATTGTCTACCGCTTTTGATAGTGTGACTTTATATGGGCAAGATCCTTCTAATAGAATGGATGTATTTGGAAAAATTGGCAATGCGGGTGTGAATATTGCTTCGGTGGATGACATTAAGAAATTGTATTCTGGCATTAATTTAAATGACCCAACTAGTTCGGTGAGTATGACCATCAATGGTCCTGCAGCCATCATACTAGCGATGTTTTTTAATGCAGCAATAGATCAAGCTTGTGAGCAATATATTACAGAGCAAAAAATGTGGCCAGCAGTTAATAAAAAATTGAATCAAATTTTTAAAACAAAACCTAGACCAGTCTACCATGATTTTGAAAGTTTAAAAAAACAATCCATCCAACACAATGGTTTGGGCTTAAAATTATTAGGTGTGAGTGGAGATCAAGTGCTTGATCCAAAAGTGTACGATACGATTAAAAAACAAGTCTTACAAAATGTACGTGGTACACTGCAGGCGGACATCTTAAAAGAAGATCAAGCACAGAACACTTGTATTTTCTCTATTGATTTTGCATTAAAATTAATGGGCGATGTGCAAGCTTATTTTGTAGACCAAAAAGTAAAGAACTTTTATAGCATCTCTATCTCAGGATACCATATTGCAGAAGCTGGGGCCAATCCAATTACGCAGTTGGCATTTACTCTAGCCAATGGATTTACTTATATTGAGTATTTTTTAAATAGAGGTTTAGCCATAGATGATTTTATTCCTAATTTCAGTTTCTTTTTTAGCAATGGTATGGATCCAGAATATGCCGTGATTGGAAGAGTGGCAAGAAGAATTTGGGCGCAATCCATGAAGCTTAAATACAAGGCCAATCCAAGGTCTCAAAAATTAAAGTACCATATTCAAACAAGTGGTCGAAGTTTACACGCACAGGAGATCGATTTCAATGATATCAGAACCACCTTGCAGGCATTGTACGCAATTTATGATCAGTGCAATAGCTTGCACACCAATGCCTATGACGAAGCCATTACCACACCAACAAAAGAGAGTGTAAGAAGGGCCCTTGCGATTCAGTTGATTATTAATAAGGAATTAGGCACTGCGAAAGTGGAAAATGCGCAACAAGGCAGCTTCTTAATGAACGAATTAACAGACTTGGTAGAAGAAGCAGTATTGCAAGAATTAGAAAGAATCAATGCAAGAGGTGGGGTATTGGGTGCGATGGAAAGAATGTATCAGCGTTCAAAGATTCAAGAAGAGAGTATGCTGTATGAAACCAGAAAGCATCATGGGGAAATTCCAATCATTGGTGTGAATACTTTTATTGATGAAGCAGATCAAAATAGTAATGATCGTCGTCCCGTATTTAGGTCCTCTGCTTCGGAAAAGAAATTACAAATTGCCAATCTTTCGCAATTTAAAAATAGAAATAAGGAGCAAGCAGATCATTATTTAAAATTGTTACATCATGCTGCCGTTCAAAATGAAAATATTTTTGACCTATTGATGGAGGCGGTTAAGTATTGTAGTTTAGGAGATATTACGAACCTGCTTTACCACACAGGGGGTAAATACAGTAGGAATTTGTAATAAAGCCTTAAAATAGCCCTAAAATGATTCCAATTTAGGGTGTACCTGGTGCTAAATACATCTTAAAAACATACCTTTGCCGCATCTATTTAGATTAATTTAAAAGCATGAAAACGGACCAAAATACGGTCATTGGGTTTGTATTATTAGCAGGTTTATTCTTTGTTTACTTTTGGTACACCAGTAAGCAACAAAACGAAATTGCAGCCTACAAGCAAAAATTCGATGATTCGGTAGCCATGGTGAAAGCCAATGCCGAAAAAGCAGCAGCATTGAATACGGTTCAAATAATTGATTCAACTAAAAAAGGTGCAACTGGTATGGCAGTTGTTGCAGATACTTTAAAAGAGCAGATTGCTATTTTAGAGAACGACTTAATTAAAGTTGAATTTACCAATAAAGGAGGACAGGTTGCAAGCGTTACTTTAAAGAAGTACAAGAATTCAAAAAAGGAATTGGTTCAATTAGGAGATAGCAGTTCCTTGTCCTATGCTGTGAATGCTGGTAACAACCAAACAGTTCAAATTAACCAAGTCATATTTCCTGTATCCAATGTATCCACCGATCAGAATGGGGTACAAAAAATTGAGTATGCTTGGACTGCTCCAAATGGTAAAACCATTAAGCACCAATTTACTTTGGCAAAAGGAAAATACAATGTGGATTGGAATATCGTATTAGATGGCGCAGATCAATTATTGACCAACAATCAATTAAATGTTTTGTGGGATGTGCACTCTTATGGACAAGAAAAGACAACCACTTATGAGCGTCAGATGTCCAATATTTGTTTTGCAGAAGGGAATGAGTTCGATTATATTTCTAGCAACACCAATAAAGTTTTTGAAAAGCCTGTTCAATGGGTTGGACTAGTACAACAATTTTTTACAACGACAGTGCTTTATAAGGATGGATTTAATTCAGGTAAAATTGACTGGCAGCGCAAGACAGATAGCAGCAATGGACTTGCTACTTTGCAAGCGCAGTTCCAAACAAAATTGACTGGTGCCAATGCCACTATGCCACTCTCGCTTTATTATGGTCCAAATGATTTTGAAATCTTAAAATCACAGGCGCCAGAGATGGAGCAAATTGTGAATTTAGGAAGAGACTTATATTCATTTGTTCGCCCTATCAACAAATACATCATTATGCCAGTATTTGATTTCTTTGCTGGCTTTGTTCAAAATTATGGATGGGTTGTATTTTTATTAACCATCTTTATTCGTTTAGTAACTTCTCCTTTGACTTACTCTAGTTTCTTGAGTACAGCCAAGATGAAAGTATTGAAACCTGAATTAGATGAGAT
>CAMDNL010000135.1 GCA_945902975.1 Chitinophaga pinensis | reverse complement strand
TTATTGGCAATTAATTTTGGCAAGTCTGATTCCGTTTCATCATCAGCATCATAACCAGCATTACCCGGTTCGTCATTGGGTTCCAATACAGATTGTGTTCCTGTTTCAGAATCAAGGACAATTGTTTTTGTTTTTACACTAGGCTTTTTAGATTTGACTTCGTTGCCAAACAAGTCTGTTTGCACTTCGTCGTTGTCAATTTTCTTTTTTTCATCAGACGCTGTTCGCGTCTTCTCCTCAAAATCACCACCCAGTATGCGTTTGCCAAGGGTCTTGAATTCTAATAAATTAAAAATTTCGGTTAATGCAGGAATATTTTTTTCGGATAATTTATAATCTTCTTCGTGAAACTGAACCGGCACATTGGTAATGATGGTGGCTAATTTTTTACTCATGATTGCCGATTCTTTTCCGGCTCTCACTTTCTCACCCATCGCACCCTTGATCTTATCTGCATTCTCCAACACCCCCTCAAGCGTGTCATACTCTTTTAATAATTTAGCTGCGGTCTTTTCGCCCACACCAGGAATACCTGGAATATTATCTGCTGCATCACCCATTAGGCCCAACATGTCTATCACTTGATCTACACGAGCGATATCCCATTTTGCTTTAATTTTTGCTGCATCTAGTATTTCTCTTTCATTGCCAAATGCAGGAGGCTTCCACATATACACATTTTCTTTCACCAATAATTGACCGTAATCTTTATCGGGTGTGACCATATACACTTCGTAACCCATGTCTGCAGCCTGCCAAGCCAGTGTCCCTATTACATCATCTGCCTCATACCCATCGCATTCTACTACGGGAATATTAAACCCTTCAATGATGGCCTTAATATGAGGTAATGAGCTTAATAAATCTTCGGGGGCAGCTTCTCTGTTGGCTTTATAGTCTGTGAAGTCGGTATGTCTTTCTGTAGGTGCATGCGTATCAAAGCATACGGCAATATGGGAAGGGTTTTCCTTTTTTATAATCTCTAATAGGGTATTGGTAAAACCAAATTGCGCATTGGTATTGATGCCGGTGCTGGTGATTCTTGGGGTACGGATGAGTGCATAATAGGCCCTATAAATTAAGGCCAGTGCATCTAGTAGATAGAGTTTTTTAGACATGACGCTAAGTTAGCCAAAAAAAATCCTCCCAGTTCAGATTTACCGAGCTGGGAGGAAACTTAATCTGAAGCTACTAAAAACAACAATTAAAATAAGGAGAACTTGCTTTTTTTTGGTAAATGGCAAGGGGAATAATTTGATGTATTACCGACCCATGTACACCATCAGAATTTGAACGTCACTTGGATTCACGCCGCTAATTCTACTTGCTTGTCCAATTGTAATTGGTCTGATTTTTTTAAACTTTTGCATCGCCTCTATAGATAGTGCTGGCAATTTATCATAGTCGAAACTATCTGGTATAACCTTGTGCTCCAAGGCAGACATGCGTTCCACAATTTCTTTTTCTTTCTCTATATATCTTTCATACTTCACCTGGATCTCTGCTTGCTCTAAATAATCTGGTTCGTTTCCTTGAAGTTTTTCATTTAGTGAAACCGAATGGTCCATTAATTGTTGTAAACTAATATTAGGTCTTAAAACTAATTTTGCTGCTTTTTGTTTTTCGGTCATCTCCGCAGAGTCAATGGTAGCAAGGAATCCATTGATTTCATGTGGCTCAATAGAGTGCGTATTCAAGGTGTTTTTAATCTCTGCTACGTGGTTGTTTTTGTCTTGCACCTTGCGCATGCGATCGATACTTGCTAAACCTAAATTGTAGGATATTTCTGTTAATCTTAGGTCTGCATTGTCCTGACGCAATAGCGTTCTAAACTCCGCTCTAGATGTAAACATTCTATAAGGCTCGTTGGTGCCTTTACTAATTAAGTCGTCAATTAATACACCAATATAAGCATCGCTTCTTTGTAAAATAAATGGTGCTTTTTCGTTGATTTTTAAATGCGCATTCATCCCTGCCATCATCCCTTGACAAGCAGCTTCTTCGTAGCCAGTGGTTCCGTTAATTTGCCCAGCAAAATATAAATTTTCAATGGCTTTTGTTTCTAGCGTATACCTTAATTGAGTGGGTTGGAAAAAATCATACTCAATCGCATAGCCTGGGCGGAACATTCTCGCTTTTTCAAAACCAGGAACCTTACGAAGGGCTTCGTATTGCACCTCTTCTGGTAAACTAGTACTAAACCCGTTAACATAAACCTCTACTGTGTTCCAACCCTCTGGCTCAACAAATAATTGATGTCTTTCTCTGTCCGCAAATCGATTAATTTTATCTTCAATGCTTGGGCAGTATCTTGGACCCACACCTTCTATACGGCCTTGGTACATTGGGCTTCGGTCAAATCCGGTTTTTAATATATCGTGTACAATAGGATCTGTATACGTAATCCAACATGAGCGCTGATCTGCTGCTTTTACTCTTGGAATATCCATATAACTAAAGCCTACCACATCGTCGTCTCCTTTTTGTTCTTCCATTTTAGAATAATCCAAGCTTCTTCCGTCTACTCTTGGAGGCGTGCCCGTCTTGAGTCTATCTGATTCTAGACCAAAAGAAACAAGCTGTTCTGTGATGCCAGTGGCTGCTCTTTCTGCCACGCGACCTCCGCCCATTTGCTTTTCTCCAATGTGCATGATGCCGTTTAAAAAAGTGCCGCTAGTGATCACCACAGCGTCGGCTAAGATTTCATGTCCCATGCTTGTTTTAACACCACAAGCCTTTCCATTCTTTATAACTAGTTCATTTACAGAGTCTTGGTAAAAATCTACATTCGGCGTAAGCTCTAACATCTCTCTCCATTTGCTTGCAAATAGGTGTCGATCGTTCTGTGCCCTAGGGCTCCACATTGCAGGTCCCTTACTTTTATTCAACATCCTAAACTGAATCGTGCTTAGATCTGAGACAATTCCGCTGTATCCACCCATCGCGTCTATCTCCCTCACAATTTGACCCTTGGCGATGCCACCCATCGCTGGATTACAACTCATTTGAGCAATGGTCTGCATATTCATAGTAATCAACAGGACCCTAGAGCCCATATTGGCCGCGGCTGCTGCTGCTTCAGAACCAGCGTGGCCCGCTCCTACTACTATGACATTGTATTTTGGAAACATAAGGGTGCAAAGATAAGATGCTATGATTAAATAAAACGTTCCATGTGGAACACTTTGTATTTTTTCCTCTACTAGTAAGCGCTGTCTAAATTGTGCTTCTACAAGTATATATTAGAAAAAATACCAAAATATTCGTCTCTCTGCTCGCGTTGCTCGAAAGTTCGTCGAATATTTGTATTGTTTTCTAATTATTCAACTTGAGGCAATAGCGAATCACAACAATCCCTAACCAGTATTAACACATTAAGTAATTGAGAATAATATACTATTCCGTAGCGATCGTTCGAGCAAAGCGAGCGAGAGCCAAGGGATAGGTATATTTTCTCAATTTTTAAATTATATTGGTGGTTCTCTTGTGTTGAATAATTGCTAGAGTGTTCCACGAGAAAACGCTTGCGT
>CAMDNL010000134.1 GCA_945902975.1 Chitinophaga pinensis | reverse complement strand
AATGGAATATTCAATACGCCAATTATATGAACACCAAAAAGAGCAATTAGTAAAAGCCAGAATGTATTTTTATTCATTTTTATTAATTAGCGTAATTCCATTGGGCCTGCCCATTTTAAATATGCTTTTGCCATACCAAATCCTGAAACCAATCCTATGATGGCGCCTCCAATAATGTCCAATGGATAATGCACGCCTACATATATTTGAGCAAAGGCAATGATGCCGGCCCATACAAAAAAGAATTTTGTATATCGTTGTTGGGTCATCCCCCAGGTAATGAAAATGAACATGGCGAGTCCAAAATGATTGGCAGCATGGGAGGAAGTAAAACTAAAGCCGCCAGCGCAATTGTCTAATAACAATCTGGTTTTGCCTAATAATGCAGGGTCATTACAAGGTCTTAATCGATGAAAATATGGTTTAAATACGCTACTGCTAATTTGATCTGTCAAGCCAACATTGACTAAGGCAAACAAAAGCCATTTTAAGGTTTTCCAACCAATTCGGTATCCTAACCAAATCAACAGCCCAATATACAAGGGTACCCAGTTGTTGGAATGCCTAGTCCAAGGCAGGACATTGTCCAGTAGAGGATGGTGCCATACCCCATTGATTTGGTGAAACAATGCCTGATCGATGTCCTTAATTTGTTGAAAAATACTTAGCCCCATGCCGTAAAGATACATGGAATGGAAAAATTTAAAGTAAATTTGCAGACCGATTTATTTTAATCTTTAGCTATGTCATTAATCAAGAGCATTTCAGGTTTTAGAGGCACCATTGGTGGTCGTCCAAACGACAACCTCACGCCAATTGATATTGTAAAATTTGCATCTGCATATGGTACCTGGTTGATCAGAAAATCAGCTGGAAAAAAGAAAGTGATTGTGGGTCGCGATGGAAGGATGAGTGGCCTAATGGTAGAAGCCTTGGTGGAGCAAAGTTTATTGGCCCTAGGTATCGATGTGGTGCATTTAGGATTGAGCACTACTCCAACCGTAGAAATGGCAGTGGTATTTGAAAATGCGGATGGTGGAATTATTTTAACAGCCAGTCATAATCCAAAAGAATGGAATGCCCTTAAGTTATTAAATGAGAAAGGTGAATTTGTAAGTGGTGAAGAAGGAAAAACAATTTTAGCATTAGCAGAACAAGAAGATTTTATTTATGCTCCTGTAGATGCGATGGGTGAATTAATTGGGGATGATAATAGTTTATCAAAACATATTCAAGCAATATTAGATCATCCATTGGTAGATATTTACGCCATTAAGAAAGCGAATTTTAAAGTGGTGGTAGATGCAATCAATAGTTCTGGTGCATTTACGGTACCAGCTTTGTTAAAAGCGATTGGAGTAGAGGATATTGTAGTGTTGAATGCAGCAATGACTGGAGATTTTGCACATAATCCAGAACCCTTAAAAGAACACTTAACTGAACTTTGCGATACAGTTGTAAAAGAAAAAGCGCATCTAGGTATTGCGGTTGATCCAGATGTGGATCGTTTATGTTTTGTAAGCGAGGACGGTAATTTATTTGGCGAAGAATACACTTTGGTTGCCATTGCAGATTATATTTTACAATATACAAAAGGCGCTACCGTAAGTAATTTATCTTCTACTCGGGCATTAAGAGATGTCACAGAGCAACATGGTTGCACTTATTTTGCAAGTGCTGTTGGTGAAGTGAATGTGGTGACAAAAATGAAAGCAGAAAAAGCGGTGATAGGTGGAGAAGGCAATGGTGGTATCATTGTTCCGGATTTACATTATGGTAGAGATGCTTTAGTTGGCATTGCTTTATTCTTGTCGCATCTTGCAAAAGCTGATACAAGCTGTTCTAGTTTAAGAGCTGGCTACCCTGCTTATTTCATGAGTAAGAAAAAGATGGACCTGAATGCTAGCCTTTCATTGTCAACAATATTCGAACAATTGAAAAATGAATTTTCAGCATATCCAATGAATGATGTGGATGGGTTGAAGATAGACTTTGAAAATGAATGGGTGCACTTAAGATCAAGCAATACAGAACCAATTATGCGCATTTATACTGAAGCAAAAACACAGGCAGCTGCAGATGCATTAGCGGATAAAATTATTCAGCTGATCCTTAAAATTCAGTAATTTAGCAATCATGCAGAGAATTTATTTTGATAATGCAGCTACAACCTCGCTTGCACCTGAAGTGCTTGAAGCGATGATGCCCTATTTAACCGAAAAATTTGGTAACCCTTCCTCCATTTATAGTTATGGCAGAGAAACAAGATTGGCCATTGAACAAGCCAGAAAGTCTGTAGCAAAAAACTTAGGCGCCAAACCAGCTGAAATATTTTTTACAAGTGGTGGTACAGAAAGTAGCAACACAGTATTAAATGCAGCAATATCTGATTTAGGTTGTAAGCATATCATTAGTTCTCCAATCGAACACCATGCTACTTTACATACGGTAACGCATTTGGCTAAATTGCACAACCTGAAATTAAGTTTTGTGCAGATTTTACCCAATGGCCATATCGATATGGATCATTTAGCAGAATTACTCGCCGAAACAAAAGATAAAACAATTGTTTCCATCATGCATGCCAATAATGAAATTGGCAATATGATTGATATGAAAGCTGTAGGACAACTTTGTAAACAATATCAGGCATATTTTCATAGTGATACGGTACAGACAGTAGGTCATTTCCCTTTTGAATTAAGTCAAGTACCCGTTGATTTTATTACAGGGGCTGGACATAAATTTCATGGACCTAAGGGTGTTGGTATTTTATATATCAACGAAAATGTAAAAATTAGCCCCTTAGTGCATGGCGGCTCTCAAGAGCGAAACATGCGTGCAGGAACAGAAAATTTATATGGCATTGTTGGTTTTGCGAAAGCGCTTGAATTGGCTACCGAAAAATACCAAGAAGACAGTCAATATATCCAATCATTGAAGCAGTATTTGCATGATCAATTGGTTGCGAAAATTCCTAGTGTACATTTTAATGGAGACCCATTTGGACATAGTTTGTACAATTTATTAAGTGTCAACTTTCCAAAAAATGAAAAAACAGAAATGATTTTGTTTAATTTAGACATGCATCATATTTGTGCCAGTGGAGGAAGTGCCTGTTCAAGCGGCGCCCAGCAAGGATCTCATGTAATCAATGCACTTAACAAAGGCTCCGAGATGGTCACTGTTCGTTTTTCTTTCTCAAAACATAATACTACAGCCGAAATTGATCAAGTTGTAACAGCCTTATTAACAATGCTACACTAATTTAATAAAGCACTTTAAATAGCAACCAGCTTTAGAATAAATAAATTAATCATAATTGATTCAACTAAATCGAATAATTCAAACATGATTTACAAAAAAAGGCGCTTCAAACGAAGCGCCTTTTTTAATAGCTATATTAAATTAAGGTTGAGCTGCTACTGGAATTCCTTTTTCAATACTTTCAATGACATTGATCAACTGATAACAAGTCAGGATATCTTGAATAAAAGCAGCTTGTTTATTGTTAAATTCAGTGGCTTTATTCTGATAAGCACTCTCTGCATTTTGCATAAACTG
>CAMDNL010000133.1 GCA_945902975.1 Chitinophaga pinensis | reverse complement strand
ATATACAAGGAGGGATTAATATGGGGATGGATACCGTTTTTGTGAACCATATTCAAGCCATACCAACGATTCCGGCGACTTATACCATCACGCATTTAAAAGAATTAGAAACGATTTTATAAGGGCTTCGTTTTGAATTACCATCTTGCTAACACAGAGACGCCGCCTTGCACAGTATCTCCGATTTTGCAATTGATTTGAGTGCCAATTGGTAATAACAAATCTACCCTGCTACCAAATTTAATGAAACCATATTCATCACACTGATTGAATGCAGTATCTACAGCAGCATAATTACATATTCTTCTAGCAAGCGCTCCAGCAATCTGCTTTAATAAAATAGTCCCCTTTTCGTTTTCAACCACCACAGACCATCTTTCATTATCCGTAGAAGACTTAGGATGCCATGCCACTAAAAATTTACCCGGATGGTATTGATTATAAATAATTTTACCAGCAACAGGCAAGCGATTCACATGCACATTGGCTGGACTCATAAATACACTTAATTGAATTCTTGGCTCCTTGTAAAATTCATCTGGCATCACTTCCTCAATCACCACTACTTTGCCATCTGCAGGAGCAACAATAGCAGAAGGGTCCATCGTTAATACACGAATGGGCATTCTAAAAAAGGAAACGATGAATAAAAAGAAAGCCACTGTAATCACAAATACAGACCAAGCTAACAAAGTACTTATTGGAAATAAAAAAGAGAAATTAATTAAATTCAAGATACCTACCACAAATGCAATCAATGCAATCGTAGCTGTTCCTTCTCTGTGTATGGTCATAAATAGCAATTTTGCCAAAGGTAATTCATCTAAAAGATAAATTGAAGCAATATCCAAACAAATGGTCCTGCAAACAAGATAGAATCAAATCGATCTAAGAAGCCACCATGTCCAGGCATCATACTACCACTGTCTTTCACGCCTGCCATGCGTTTTAATTTACTTTCAAAAAGATCGCCCAAATTCCCCATCACAGAAGCCACAAATGTGATCATATAGAGATACTTAGTCGCAATAGGAATATATTGACCTGCCACAGTAGATAAAATCACAACAGATAAAATAATACCAGCAATGGTACCTTCCCATGTTTTTTTAGGTGAGATGGGAGAGATGGGCGTACGACCAATAAAAGAGCCCACGATATAGGCCATGGTATCATTTACCCAAACAGTCACAATCACTAAAATAGGCACCATCAATTCTATATTTGGAAAAAACATAGACATCGCCGAATTCAAAAACATGCCCCTCATGGCATAAAATAAGGACAGGCTAATTGAAATATAAATGAACCCAAAAAAACTAATCGCTATATTTTTTACTTCCGCTTTTCTTGCAAATACATCTGCCACCATCATCAATACCAGGGCAACTGGCATGGCTTTCAAGCCAATCCATCTTAAACCAATTCCTTGATATGCAAGTGGCAAAATATTTTTTATAAAATCGGGCAATACAATATCTGTTGGCGCTAAACTCGTCATCATCAGTGTACCCACCACCAACACACCCCATTGATGC
Source organism: Chitinophaga pinensis (assembly GCA_945902975.1). Taxonomy (GTDB): domain Bacteria; phylum Bacteroidota; class Bacteroidia; order Chitinophagales; family Chitinophagaceae; genus Sediminibacterium; species Sediminibacterium pinensis_E. The sequence continues at coordinate 2,027 of CAMDNL010000133.1, read as the reverse complement.
ATTTTTGAAATTTGATTGTAGGAGGGAAAAATGATACGCATTAATTTTTGATACTCATATAAACAACCTACTTGTATCAACAGAAACAATGCAAAATAAGACCAGTTATTAAAGAGTAGTCCCGCTAACATAATCAACACAAATACAATAGCAGACAATGCCCTCACTTTAAAAACAGAAAAATTAAACGCCATCTGTGGTCTTTTTTAATTGTTTGAACAAAATCACTAAAGCCACTAGTCCTATGAATACCCAATAAAAAGTAAGGTTAGAGTCCATTACTTGGTCTATTTTTTTGGGATTATTTCTTACCGCATACAAAGCAGAGACCCCAATCGCATTGTTGACAAAATGCATTAGTATCGGCAGCCAAATGGTTTTAGTATAATAGTAAATTAAACCTAGTACAATACCCAAAGACATTCTTGATAAAAAACCGAAATAAGAAAAATGAAATGCGCTAAATAAAATTGCAGTGATCACAATCGCCAATAATGGCTTCCCCGACCAGTCTATAATTATTTTTTGAAGCGTTGCTCTAAAATACAATTCCTCTACAATCGCTGGCACCACTGCAATAGCCACAATCGCAAGTATTAAATCTCCAATCGAACGCATTTGAGTCATGGCCATCAACGCTTTTTTATATTGCGCTTCTAGGTCTGTTGCCCAGGTTCTAATGCTGGAAGAAAATGTGATTTTATCTGTAAGGTCACCCAATGCACCACTCAATATCAATCCTGTAAATGCTAATAAAATAACAATCCCTACCTGTTTTTCAGAACTGATTGGCTTGAATCCTAAATTAGATGCGAAAGTCCCTTTGGTAAAATAAGCCACCACTAATGCAGGTACACCAAAACCAATGATGGAGGCAAACGCATTGGCAATTTGCGTCATGCTGGTATTTTCGGGGCGCAATAAAACGGTCTGAATCTCAATAAAAGGCACATTTAATGCAGCTGCCACAATCGAAAATGTAATTAAGCCCCCAAGAATCATACTCAATCCAGTCATGGATATGAATAAAACCATCCTGAATCCAGGGCTCATATTAAAAATAGAAGTTTCATTAGTATACATGTCAATGCAATTAATTGGTACCTTTGCCCGCGTATCGGTTAGATGCAAGATAATGAATTCATATGGTATCTATAGGGAACATACAATTACCAGATTTTCCGCTTTTATTAGCGCCCATGGAGGACGTAAGTGACCCTCCATTTAGAGCCGTGTGCAAAGACAATGGTGCAGACTTGATGTACACCGAATTTATTAGTAGCGAAGGCTTGATTCGGGATGCCATTAAAAGCAAACAGAAATTAGATATTTATGATTACGAGCGCCCAATAGGGATTCAAATATTTGGTGGAGATGAGGAAGCGATGGCCTTATGTACCAAAATTGTAGACACAGTAAACCCAGATTTAATTGACATTAATTTTGGATGCCCAGTAAAAAAAGTGGCGATGAAGGGTGCTGGTGCAGGCGTATTAAGAGACCTTGACTTAATGGTACGTTTAACAGAAGCCGTGGTAAAAAGTACCAACCTTCCTGTGACAGTGAAAACAAGATTGGGATGGGATGATAGTAGTTTGAATGTGCATGAAGCGGCATTGAGATTACAAGATGTTGGGATAAAAGCCTTGGCCATTCATGGACGTACCAGAGTGCAGATGTACAAAGGTGAAGCAGATTGGACCATCATAGGCAATATCAAAAATGATCCAAGAATTCATATTCCTATTTTCGGTAACGGGGATATTAATTCTCCAGAAAAAGCCTTGGAATATAAAAATAAATATGGCGTGGATGGTGTGATGATTGGTAGGGCTGCCATTGGGTATCCATGGATCTTTAGAGAGATCAAGCATTTTTTAGCCACTGGAGAAAAAATGAAATCACCTTCTATTGAGGAACGCGTAGAAGTGGCAAGAAAACATTTAATTAAATCTTTAGAATGGAAAGGCCCTATTGGTGGCATCAACGAAATGCGCAGGCATTATGCCAACTACTTAAGAGGCTTG
>CAMDNL010000132.1 GCA_945902975.1 Chitinophaga pinensis | reverse complement strand
AATTCAATTGGTCCAATTGTAGCAACCATTAGCGCGATTGTTTTCTTCACTATCCTAAGCACTTTGAATATCCCTTTATTCAATGTAGTGAAGCCCTATTTATTCACTACCCATATGAATAATTGGAAAGAATTTTTTGATATACAAGTTGATGAATCTAATGATGCCATTACTGGTAGTGTATTGAATATGGCAAAAATTAAAAATTCAATCATTATACTGACAGTGCATATTGGATTGTTCGTAGGGGCTTCTGTTTGGATTATGAAAAAGAAAGATATTTTAAGCTAAGCTTGAATTAAAAATATAATTTGTGGAGTATGAAAAAATTGACTGTATTTATTGTAGGACTATTACTTATTCAGTTTTCAGTCAATGCGCAATCCAATGCCTTGATTGAAAGAGTGACTAAGAAATTGAATTTGGTCAATGACTATGTCGCAACAGGCGTGATGAAAACGGATGTTGCATTTATCAAAGCTTCATTGGGGAAGGTTAAAGTGTATTTTAAGAAGCCTAATTTACTGAAAGTTAAAAAAGAAGGGGGCATTTCATTGCTTCCTAAAGGCGGGGTGTCTGTGACCATTAATTCCTTATTAAATAACAAACAATACATCGCAATAGAATCGGGTGTACAAGTGTATAAAGGCAAGTCATTGCAAGCAATCAAATTGATACCTACCGATGATAAATTGGATTGGGTGATTTCTACACTATGGATTGATCCGGTGGACGCGTTGGTCTATAAGACCTTTACCACCACTAAAGAAAATGGCACTTACGAGATTACCATGGAATACGGCCAATATGCTAATTTTGGTTTGCCAAGTAAGGTTATTTTTGGTTTTAATACCAAGGATTATAAATTGCCAAACGGTATTACTTTAGAATTTGGAGACGATGACCCTGCGGCAAAACAAAAAGTATTGAAGCAAAAAAAAGGTACTATCGAAATTACTTATGCCAGCTATGTAATTAATCAAGGAGTTTCCAATTCCATGTTTTAAATTGTGAAAGATGAAAAATTTATTTATCTTTTTTATTTTACTTGTGCAATTGCAGGTTCAAGCACAGGCAACCAACCAATCTAAAGCTTTAGAGGCTGCTGTTATGCAATTCAATCAGGCTAATAAAAACCAAGCCTATCAAGAATTGTATCTACAATTTGAACAGCTTTATGCTGTGAATAAAACCAATTGGTTGATCCCTTATTATGCTGGAATGACTAGATCAATCATGTGTCTTTTGAAAATGGGTGATAGAGATGCGCTAGCTAATGATGCTTTATTATGGGTTGGTAGGGCAAAATCCATAGTAAAGAATGACGAAATTTATTGTGCAGAAAGTTTAGCTTACACTGCAAAGATGTCAGTGAATCCTGCATTGAGGTGGTTAGTCTATGAAGGTAAAATCAAAAAAGCTTTAAGCTTTGCTAAGAAGTTGAACCCAAATAATCCTAGGGCTTATGTTTTGGAAGCCAATATCCAACAAAAAATACCTTTTATATTTGGTGGTGGATGTAAGTCAGTAAAGCCATTAATGCAAAAGGCAGAATTGTGTTTTAATGCTCAAATTAAAGTGAATTCAGTAGAACCATCTTGGGGTTTTCAATCCTTAGTGCAATTGAAAAAAGCATGTCCTTTTTAAATCCATTTAAAAAACAGGATCAATTTTCGTCTAATCTTTCGTCCACTGCACCTGCAAACATTCTTGCACTAATTTTTTTCAACGGATTTAAACGCATATCTCGATAGCCTTGTCTTGCATGAATGATTCTTATACATTCAAAAATACTTGCAGTAAATGAACCTGCATCTGCCTTGTCTTTGCCCGCAATATCAAAAGCGGTGCCATGGTCTGGACTTGTTCTAACAATAGGTAAGCCAGCAGTGAAATTCACGCCTTCACCAAAAGCCAAAGACTTAAATGGAATCATGCCTTGGTCGTGGTACATCGCCAATACGGCATCAAATTTTTCATGTTGTCCTCTTGCAAAAAAAGCATCTGCAGAATAGGGTCCATAGACCAACATTTGTTGCTTTGCTTCTTTAATTGCAGGAGCGATGATTTCTATTTCTTCTTTACCAATTAAGCCATCGTCACCTGCATGCGGGTTTAATGCCAACACAGCAATACGGGGCTTGTCTACACCAAAATCTTTTTGTAAGCTTCTTTGTAGGATTTGTAATTTCTGTTTGATTTTATCCTTGGTAATATGTTGTGCAATATCTTGAATCGTCAGGTGCTCTGTGACCAAGGCCATTTTTAAATTTTCAGCTACCAATAGCATTAGGTTTTCTACATTCCCAAATGCGTGTTGCAAATAAGGAGTGTGACCACTAAAATTAAAATTAGGTGACTGGATATTTTTTTTATGGATTGGCGCGGTTACTAAGCCGTCAATTTTTTTATTTTTTAAAGCATCTACAGCTTTTTCTAAAGATATCAATGCATATTTTCCACCCACATCTGTAAGTGCGCCTGGCTCAATTGTTGCTTCTTCTTCCCAGCATTGGATCAAGTTCACTTGTTTTGGATTCAGTTTGTCCAAATCTGGTGCGGTTGAAAAAGGCATTTGAAAATCAGGGATACCTTTCCTGTAAAAATTGATTGCTTTAGGATGCGCAAAAATAACCGGCACCATGAACTCGAGTAGGCGGCTATCAGACAATGATTTGATGATTAATTCAAGTCCTACGCCGTTTAAATCTCCGCAAGTAAAGCCTATAATTGGTTTTCTGATGTCTTGGTTCATATCCTTTGATTAGGGTGTAAAAGTACGCACAAAAACCTAACTTTGCTTCATGCAATACACCCTTAAAAAGTCATTGGGTCAACACTTTCTAAATGATGTCCAAATTTGTCTACAAATCAAAGCTGCACTATCAGAGGCGCCTATTGACCAGCTGTTGGAAATTGGTCCAGGAGCGGGTGCTTTAACGCAGCATATTTTGGACCTCCCTTTGCATGCATTTAAAGCGGTGGAATTAGATCGTGAAAAAGTGGCATATCTCTTACATGCCTATCCGCAATTAGAAGGCAAATTAATTAACGAAGATTTTTTAGAAACTGCCATTCCTTTTGAGGGTCAATTTACGCTCATTGGTAATTTCCCTTATAATATTTCTACACAGATTGTGTTTAGAGTTTTAGATTGGAAAGCACAAGTGCCTGTGATGATTGGCATGTTTCAAAAAGAAGTAGCAGAAAGGATTGCAGCCAAGCCACATTCAAAAGCTTATGGTATTTTGAGTGTATTGACTCAAGCATTTTATGAGGTGGACTATTTATTTGATGTGCCACCTTCTGCATTTACACCACCACCCAATGTCATGAGTGGGGTCATTCGTTTAAAACGCAAAACAACATTCCCTGAATTTAGCTCAATAAAAAGTTTCTATCATATTGTTAAAATGGCATTTGGTCAAAGACGAAAAATGTTAAGAAATCCATTGAAGCCTTATTTTACGACGGAGCAATTACAAGACCCTATCTTTACCAAGAGAGCCGAGAACTTGACCTATCAAGACTTTGCGGACCTAACATTTAAAATGCACAATCCTTAATC
>CAMDNL010000131.1 GCA_945902975.1 Chitinophaga pinensis | reverse complement strand
GTTTTGAAAAAGTCGGACCCGATTTTTTGATAAGTCACATCAAATCCAGCATAAACCCATTCATTCATTTGCTTCCAAAGTGCCATGGTTGCTGCATCACCTTCTTCCCATTTCAATAACATGGCTTGCGCCGCTTTTTGAATAGGGGCTTCTTGCTCTGCAATTTCTTTGGACATGCCACCAGAAATTAATTGTTCAACTTCCGCTTTATATGCATCGTTGTATTTCACATAATAATCACCTACAAAGTGGTCACCTTTCATATTGGTGCTTTCAGGTGTTGCGCCATTTGCAAATAATTGCCATGCAATCATACTTTTACAAATATGAATCCCTCTATCATTTACGATACAAGTTTTAACTACATCATTACCTTGTAGTTTTAATATTTCTGCAATACTCCAACCTAAAAAATTATTTCTAAGATGTCCTAAGTGTAAAGGCTTATTGGTATTAGGGGAGGAATACTCCACCATGATTTTTTTTGGATTTTCTGTCGGCGTCACTAATTGGCTAGTATTAGTTGCTTGTAGATAGTCCAACCAAAACTGGTCACTTATTGTAAAGTTCAGAAAGCCTTTTACTATATTGAAAGCGGTAATAGTCCCTGGCATACTAGCCATAATCGCTTCACCTAATGCATTGCCTAATTCATCGGGGCTTTTGCCTAATTGTTTTACAAAAGCAAATAGCACAATGGTGTAATCGCCCTCAATTTCTGGCTTGGTTGCATTCACCAATACCTGTTCAGATTTAATTTGAACTTGATAGATGGAATGAATGGCGTCTGCAGTGGCCTGCTTTAAATTTTGGATCAATTGCATAAAATAGGATTACCGAATGCAAAAGTAATTAATTAAGGTTACCTTTACGCATACATGTTGAAAGTACACGAATTTATAAGCAAATTAATTCTAGACCTAATTGATGGGATGTATCCATTGTTTAGGAGGTTCATGCCGTTGAAAACCTTTCGATATGCAGCATGTGGTGGTGGGAATACTGTCTTAGATATTCTATTATTCTTTATCTCCTATAATTACATTTTAGAGACCCTTCCTGTGCATTTGGGTTGGTTGACGATTAGTCCCCATATCGCATCCTTCATGATTAGTTTCACTGTCACTTTCCCGATAGGCTTTTATTTGAGCCGTTATGTGGTCTTTCAGGAAACATCAGTTCGAAAGAGCAAGCAGTTATTCCGATATTTTATGGTGGTCTTAGGATGCATCTTCCTTAACTACATTTTTCTCAAATTATTTGTGGAAGGACTAGGCTGGAATGCTACTTTTTCAAAGATTGTGACCACCTTTTTTGTGGTTATTTTCAGCTATACAAGTCAAAAAAACTTCACATTTAAGACCAAGTCCGTTTAAGTCATCTGCCTTTTCTTCCCTTTTTTTCATGTATTTATGCCAATTCAGTCCCTTTTTTAAGGGGCAGATGCCTAATTTATGCCATTTTTACCTATTCGACAGAATGGCATAATGATTGAACTATGCTAGTGAATTAATCATTGAAAATCAATCATTATGGGAAAAATTATAGGAATTGACTTAGGTACCACAAATAGTTGCGTATCAGTTATGGAAGGCGGAGAGCCAGTAGTAATTGCGAATGACGAGGGAAGAAGAACCACGCCATCGGTAGTAGCGTTCTTAAAAAATGGAGAGCGTAAAGTAGGTGATCCAGCTAAAAGACAAGCGATCACAAATCCAGAAAACACGATCTCTTCTGTGAAGCGTTTTATGGGTCGTCGTTTTAATGAAGTTACAAGCGAATTAAGCTTGGCTAGTTATAAAGTAGTAAAAGGAGATAACGATACAGTGCGTGTTCAAATTGAAGACCGTATGTATACGCCTCAAGAAATCTCTGCAATGGTTTTACAGAAGATGAAAAAAACTGCAGAAGATTATTTAGGTGCTGAAGTAACAGATGCAGTAATCACTGTACCTGCTTATTTTAACGATGCACAAAGACAAGCAACTAAAGAAGCTGGTGAGATTGCAGGTTTGAACGTTCGCAGAATTGTGAACGAGCCAACTGCAGCGGCATTGGCTTATGGTTTAGATAAAAAGAACATCGAACAAAAAATTGCTGTATTCGATTTAGGTGGTGGAACTTTTGATATCTCTGTCCTAGATTTAGGAGATGGTGTATTTGAAGTAAAATCTACCAATGGTGATACACACTTAGGTGGAGATGATTTTGATAAAGTAATCATGGATTTCTTAGCGGACGAATTCAAGAATCAAGAAGCAATTGATTTAAGAAAAGATCCAATGGCATTGCAACGTTTAAAAGAAGCAGCTGAAAAAGCGAAAGTTGAATTAAGTTCTTCTTCAGAAACAGAAATCAACTTGCCTTATATCACTGCTGTAGACGGTGTTCCAAAGCACTTAGTATTAAAATTAACAAGAGCAAAATTTGAGTCACTTGCAGATAGTTTATTTGCACGTTGTTTGAAGCCATGTGAAGCTGCATTGAAAGATGCTGGTTACACTACTTCTCAAATTGACGAAGTGATCTTAGTAGGTGGATCTTCAAGAATTCCAAAAGTACAGGAGCTAGTTGAGAAGTTCTTTGGTAAGAAGCCAAACCGTTCAGTAAACCCAGATGAGGTTGTTGCAATTGGTGCAGGTATCCAAGGTGGTGTATTGACTGGAGATGTAAAAGATGTATTGTTATTAGACGTTACACCTTTGAACTTAGGTATTGAAACAATGGGTGGTGTGATGACAACAATGATTGCATCTAACACAACTATTCCTACAAAGAAAACAGAGATCTATTCAACAGCGAGCGATAACCAACCTGGTGTACAGATTCATGTAATTCAAGGTGAGCGTCCAATGGCTGCTCAAAATAAGAGCTTAGGTATGTTTAACTTGGATGGTATTCCACCAGCACCAAGAGGTGTACCTCAAATTGAAGTGACTTTTGATATTGACGCGAACGGTATCTTAAACGTAAGTGCAAAAGATAAAGGAACAGGTAAAGAACAAAAAATCAGAATCGAAGCGGGTAGTGGTTTAACGAAGGAAGAAATCGAAAAGATGAAAGCCGAGGCGAAAGCAAACGAAGCTTCTGATAAAATAGAAAAAGACAGAGTAGAAAAATTGAATGAAGCTGATAGCTTAATTTTCCAAACTGAGAAACAATTGAAGGAATTTGGTGAAAAAATCCCTGCTGATAAAAAAGCGCCAATTGAATCCGCTTTAGAAACATTAAAAGTAGCACACCAAGCACAAGATGTCACTCAAGTGACTGCTGCTTTAGAAGCTATGAATGCTGCATGGACTGCTGCAAGCGAAGACATCTACAAAGCACAAGCAGAAGGCGGCGCAAATGCTGCTGGACCTGACGCAGGTGCTCAACAAGGTGGATCTGCTGCAAATGATACAGTAGAAGATGCACAATTTGAGGAAGTAAAGTAAGATTTACGACTTTAATAAAATGATTAAAGCCCTCCATTCATGGGGGGCTTTTTTTGTTGCTATCTATTTTGAGTGTAGCTTTGCGGCTGATTATACATAATTTATGAAGCGAATCGAAAGACATAGGGCCATTTTAGGGGTAGATGATAAAGCTACTTTGAGTGATTTAAAGAAAGTGTATCGTAAGATCATGATGGA
>CAMDNL010000130.1 GCA_945902975.1 Chitinophaga pinensis | reverse complement strand
ATCTATATTGGTACAGATGATGGTAAAGTTCAAATGACAGCCGATGGCGGTGCAACTTGGACCGATTTGACAGCCAATATTACTGGCTTACCTAAAGGTGCGTGGATTCCTCAAATTAGAACTTCCGCATTCAATGCAAACGAAGTATTTGTAGTGGTAAATAATTATAGACAAGGTGACTTCGCTCCTTATATTTTCAGATCATCAGATGCTGGAAAAACTTGGACGAATATGGTGGATGAAAAGAAAGTCACAGGCTATACATTAACAGTATTACAAGATCCAACTGAACCTAATTTAATTTTTGTAGGAACAGAACAAGGTATGTATGTTAGTTTGGACAATGGTGCTCAATTCCAACAATGGAAAAATGGCTATCCAGCTGTATCAACTTATGATTTTGCAATTCAAGAAAGAGAAGCAGATTTAGCCATCGCTACATTTGGAAGAAGCTTATGGGTATTGGATGATATCAGACCTTTAAGAAAGCTAGCTAAAGCACAAAGTTCTAAATTCTTTATGAGTGTGCCTCCATCTGCAATCAATCTGTCTATTAAGAATTCTCCTTATGAGTGGAGTACATGGGGAATGTGGGATGCGCCAAATAAACCAACTGGTATGGCTATCTCAATTTATTCTACTGATACCGTGAAGAAAGCAAAAGTGCAAATTAAAGATGCAATGGATAACGTGATCAGAAATTTGAATGTAAAATTAGATTCATCAGGATTGAATAGAAGCTATTGGGGTTTTGAGCAAAAAGGAAAAAGAGGCGCAGGTGCACCAAAATCTGGCGGTGGTGGATTTGGTAGAAGAATGGCAGAAGGTCCTGCTGATGCAAGCCCTGCTGAAGAAAGAGAATTCACTGGTAGAGATGTATTACCTGGTAAATACAAAGTAGTTGTCACTGCTGGTAATTGGAAAGATTCTGCCATGGTGGATGTTGCAGACGATCCAAGATTGCCTAGCAGAAACGAAGTCGTACTAGCACAGGATAAATTGTTAGATCAATTGCAAGTGGTTGCAGACAAATACAATGCTGCACAAGACCAATTAGATGATGCAGATTTAATGTTAACTCAATTAAAGACAGAGTGGAAAGATAAAAAAGATAAAGGATTGGATAGCTTGAATAAAGTGCACAAAGCCATTACAGAAAAAGTGAAGAACTTAAGAGAAATGATGGTGGGCAAAAGACAAGAAAAGCAAGGATACGGTACGGTAGCGACAATTACGCCAATTGGTATTATCCGCAATGCAAGCATGCTTGTAATGGGTAAGACTTCTATGCCAGGCGCACAAGAAGATCGTGCCATTGCAGAAGCGAATATAGCAGCTGCTGATGTTGTTACAAAAGTGAATGCATTCTTTGCAAAAGATTGGGCAGACTTTAGAAAATTAGTAGAAGCAACGCCAATTAAAAAATTCAAAGAAATAGAAGCGATTAAATAATGACGCAGCCCTCCGATTGGAGGGCTCGTTATTTTAACTATTTAAACAAGGATTATTCATTATAAATTTCAATTATGAAAAAACTACTTTTTGTATTTGCAGTATTGGTTGGACTAGTTGCTATTAGTCCTGCACAAGCACAAAAGAAAAAAACAACTGAAACAATCAAGCCAGTTGAATTGACACAAGATCCAATCATCAAGGCACAAAGTTTTAGACTAGTGGGACCATTTAGAGGTGGTCGTGCAGCAGCAGGTGTTGGTTCCTATACTGATGTAAATACATTTTACATGGGTGCAACAGGCGGTGGTGTGTGGAAGACAACCGATGCTGGTAATAACTGGAAAAATATTTCTGATGGCTATTTTGGTGGTACCATTGGTGCCATTGCGATTGCGCCATCAAATGAATCTATCGTTTATGTGGGCGAAGGAGAGAACTCCATGCGCGGAAATGTAAGTGAAGGTTTAGAGGGTATGTGGAAGTCAACGGATGATGGTAAGACATGGAAGAATATCGGCTTAAAAGAAGGTCGTCATATTGTTCGTTTGATTGTGCATCCAAAAAATCCAGATATTGTTTGGGCTGCTGTGATGGGTCATTTATTTGGACCAAATGAAAACAGAGGTGTCTACAAAAGTTTAGATGGCGGCGCTACATGGAAAAAAGTATTGTATGTGAATCCACAAACAGGTGCGAGTGATTTAATCATTGATCCAAGCAACCCAGACATCATGTATGCAGGTACATGGGAATTGATTCGTACACCATATAGTTTAGAAAGTGGTGGTGCTGGCTCAGGTATGTATAAAAGTACCGACGGCGGAAATACTTGGACCTCTATCAAAAATAACAAAGGATTGCCTAAGGGCGTTTGGGGTATTGTAGGTGTGGCAGTTGCAAAATCGAATACCGATAAATTATATGCATTGATTGAAAATGCAAATGGTGGATTGTATGTATCCAATGATGCTGGAAAAACTTGGGAATTAGCAAGTAGTGATAATAATATTCGTCAACGTGCTTGGTACTACACGAAAGTGTTTGTTGATCCGGCGGATGAAAATAAAGTATACTGCCCTAATGTGAACTTTATGGTGTCTTCTGATGGTGGTAAAAGCTTTACATCATTAAGAACACCACATGGTGATCACCATGATTTATGGATTGATCCTAAGAATGGAAAAAGAATGATTGTGTCTGATGACGGTGGTGCGCAAGTGAGTATGGATGCAGGTAGAAACTGGAGTACGATGATGAATCAACCAACGGTGCAAGTGTATCGTTTGAGTACGGACAATAGTTTCCCTTACCGAATCTTAGCTGCACAACAAGATAATTCTGCATTCAGAATTAAGTCAAGCACTTATGGTGCATTCATTGGTGAAAGCGATTTTGACGTCACTGCAGGCGGCGAAAGTGGTTATATTGTTGCTGATCCATTGAATAGCGATATCGTATATGGTGGATCTTATGGCGGATTGATTACACGCTATGATCATAAAACGGGAGAGAATAGAGTGATTAATGTATGGCCAGACAATCCAATGGGTGCAGGCGCAGAAGTAATGAAGTATCGTTTCCAATGGAACCATCCCATCTTCTTCTCTCCGCATAATCCAAAGAAATTATATACTGCAGGCAACCATTTATTTTCTTCTGAAAATGAAGGTGCAAGCTGGAATATGTTATCTCCAGATTTAACGACGGATGATAAAACCAAACAAAAAAGTTCTGGTGGACCAATTACACAAGACAACACCAGTGTAGAATATTATTGCACGATTTTCACTGCCGCAGAATCACCAGTTGAAAAAGATTTATTATGGACAGGTAGTGATGATGGTTTGATTAATGTGAGTAAGGATGGTGGTAAAACATGGACGAATGTGACACCAAAAGATGCACCTAAATGGATCATGTGGAACAGAGTAGAAGTAGACCCAACAAGAAAAGGAACTGCTTATTTTGCAGGAACAAGGTATAAGCTAGATGACTTTGCGCCTTATATCTACAAGACAACAGACTACGGTGCTACATGGACTAAAATTACCAATGGAATAGACCCAATGCACTTTACAAGAGCGATTGTGGCTAGTCCAAGAAAAGCGGGTGTATTGTTTGCAGGTACTGAATATGGATTGTATGTATCTATTAATGATGGTGCATCTTGGGAGCGTTTTCAATTAGACCTTCCAGTAACGCCAATCACTGATTTATTGAT
>CAMDNL010000129.1 GCA_945902975.1 Chitinophaga pinensis | reverse complement strand
GTTCTTGAAATAATGATTGATCCAATACTCCAAGTGATCATGGCTAAGAAGGATAGCACAACTCCTAATATATAATTGCTTCCATGCACTGTTAAGCTGTCTTTGTAAAAAATAAAGCCAATGCCTAATAGTCCAAGAAACAGTCCAATCATGGTTTTGGGTGTAATCTCAATGGCTTTGTAGTAATACCTTTCAATCAATACAACGGATAAAGGATATAGGGCTGCAATTAAAGCAGCAAGTCCACTTGTGATAAATTTTAAACCATAAGTGGCAATTCCATTAGAGGAAACAAACATTAAGATGGACATGCCTAATAACCAAAGAAATTGTTGCTTGGTTGGTATTTTTTCACCTTTGATTAAAAAGAAACTTACATACAATGAACCACCTAAGAATTGTCGAATACTTGCCATTTCGAATGCGGGCATATGCATCACGCCCATCTTGCTTGCAACCCAAGTGGTACCCCAAACTATACTGGTAACCGTTAAAGCTAAGTAGGCTTTATTTTGATTGGCCATTTTAAAGCTTAGTGTTTGAAATGTCTAAGCCCTGTCATCACCATGGCTAAACCATTGGCTTGGCAATATGCAATACTATCTTTATCTCTTACAGAACCTCCTGGCTGAACAAATGCTTCGATGCCCGCTTCTTGTGCAATTTTTACACAATCATCAAATGGGAAAAAAGCATCAGATGCTAGGCTTGCGCCTTTTAGTTCAAAATTAAATTGCTTTGCTTTTTCAATGGCCTGTCTCAATGCGTCGATTCTAGAAGTTTGTCCGCAGCCTTTACCAACCAGTTGCTTATTTTTAATTAAAGCAATCGCATTGCTCTTTAAATGCTTGCAAATGATATTGCCAAAAAGTAAATCTGCTTTTTCGTTTTCTGTGCAAGGTCTTGCACCTACTTCCTCCCAATTGGCATAATTGCCAGTGTCTAAGCCTTGTTCAAGACTTCCATTGAGGATGGACTTTTTTTGTGTTGGGTGAAAATGAATACCAGGCTTTGTTTCAAGTAAGATTCTATTTTTCTTTGTCGTTAAAATGGCTAATGCTTCTGCTTCATAAGCTGGAGCAATCAATACTTCAAAGAATAGTTCTTGAATGGCTTCTGCAGTGGCTTTATCGATGGTGCCATTGGTGACTAATACACCTCCAAACGCACTCTCCGGATCTCCAGCCAATGCTGCTTCCCAGCTTGCAAATACAGAAGCTCTTTGAGCCACACCACATACATTGGTATGCTTGATAATAGCAAAGCTTGTTGCAGGTAAGTCTTGAATCAATGCAATGGCTGCATCAACATCCACTAAATTATTATAGGATAATTCTTTGCCATTTAATTGGGTAAACCAAGCATCTAAATTACCATAGAAAGTGGCTACCTGGTGTGGATTTTCTCCATAACGTAATGTCTTACTTGTAGCTGGATTAAAATAATTACTAATTGCAATATCATAATGCATCACCACTTCAAAAGCCTTTGCAGCAAAAGCTTTTCTTTGATCTAAACTAGTGCTTCCTGCTTGATCAATCAATATTTTATTCAACACTGCATAATCCTCTTTTGCAGCAAGGACGGTTAAGTCTCTAAAGTTTTTAGCGGCGGCTCTAATCATAGATGGACCTCCAATATCAATTTTTTCGATGATTGATTTTTCCTCGGTCGTGGTTCTTAATGTTTCTTCAAACGGATATAAATCAACAATGACAAGATCAATAGCTGGTATCTTAAATTCCTCCATTTCCTTTAAATCCTGTGCCTCATACCTTCTTCCTAAAATGCCCCCAAAAACAGAAGGGTGTAAGGTTTTTACACGCCCACCTAAAATAGAAGGGTATCCAGTTACAGACTCTACAGACACACAAGGGATGCCTAAATCCTCTAAAAATTGTTGCGTTCCTCCCGTAGAGTAGATGGTGATATTGTGTTGGTGGAGTGTTCTAGCCAATGGTTCTAAACCATCTTTGTAAAAAACAGAGATTAATGCTGATTGTATTTTCTTTTCCATATGTAAAGGTACGAGCTTCTGCATTTTTGTCTTGCTCGGATTTTCCACAAAATGGGTTAAAGGCTGAATAACTTTATGCTACTATATAGACAAGTCCCAAAAAGGAGCAGCAATATACTTTTCGGGGACTTATTTAAAAGCCAATATAGCCCTACAAAAAGGCAAAAATAATAATACAATAGTCCTGCTATTCCTAAGTCATAATGACGATCCTCTATTTGCAAGTACTGAAAAAGCAGGCGGATGCTTTCATTCATCGTTTTGATATACCAACCAATCCCTTTTGCAATCACCACTTGCACTAGTTCGATATCAGGCAAGACCATCCATACCAATAAAGCGTATAATAAAAGGCTACTTAATGGTACAAATAGGAAATTGCCAAGAATGGATAAACTAGAACTTGAATGAAAATAATACAATACAATGGGCAATGTAGTTAACTGCGCGGCGATAGAGATGGCCAGATTATTCCATGCGAATTGCAGTAATCGATTGTCCATGAGAAGTAATTGTAACAGCGGCTTATAAAAAAAATGGATCCCCACTACCGCTGCATAGGAAAGCTGCAGACCAATACCAGTTATAATTTGACTATTGTATAGTAATACTAGGAGGATACCGATACTAATGGTGTTGAGTGAAAATATATTTAAATAAAAAAATCGACCAATTAATAAAGTGCTAAAAAATAGGCTCGCTCTAACCACCGATGGTCCAGCATGCGCTATGAGTGTATAGGACCATACAATTAAAAGCAGGCTAATCAGTTTTGTCCATCTTGCCCAATTTTTATTGGGCAACCAAAGGGTGCCTTTTTCTAATAATTTAAATAAAATATCTAGGTGCATGCCACTGATGGCTATGATATGCAATATGCCTAGTTGTTGGTATGCAGTTTTGAGGGTGGGGGACATATCCGATTTTGTGCCAAACAATAAGCTCTTGGCAAATGCATTGGATTCAGGGTCGACAAAGGCATGATCAATTTTTAAAATAAAGTATTGTCTGACTTCAATGACCCATTGCGCTGATATCATTTCACTCAAAAAGGAACTAGTAGCATGATATTGTGCTACTAAGGCGCCCCAAAATAGCAGCATGATTGTTGGCACTATTTTTAGATACTTTATTTTCTCTTGAAATGCATGCGCAATGCATAAGCCAATACATGAAATCAATACCAGAAGCAGTAATGTATTTTGCGCTAGTATGGGCCAATAATGCTTAGAAGATTTAAAGACTAAAAAGCCAATTAAAAAGTAACAACAAATAAAAAAAATAGGATTCGACGCCCTCCATAGTATTAATTTCTGTTGCATCTACAATCATAGTGTAAAATCTCTCTCCTATTGTTTCGGTAAATACTTATTTTCCTAAAATGAAAATGGCAAGTCGCTTATGTAATTCGGGCTTATTATTTTTCCAATACTGTAGGGTAGCTGTTTTGACGGATTCCATTGGGCCAGTAATGTCTACGCCAATACAGAGTTGCGTATTAGGATGGCAGGCTTGAAGGATGGCTTCTAACAATTGATTATTTCTGTAGGGGGTTTCAATAAACAATTGTGCAATGCCATTGCTATGGACGATTTGTTCTAGTTGTTGAATTTTCTTTTTTCTTTCGGCTGCATCAATTGGGAGGTATCCATTGAATGTAAAGCCTTGTCCATTAAAACCACTAGCCAT
>CAMDNL010000128.1 GCA_945902975.1 Chitinophaga pinensis | reverse complement strand
GATAATAAAATATTGTTCGCATTAGATGGAGGATTGTTCTCTTTTGCAGCTTCGTCTGCGTCAAATACTTCTGGAATAATACAAGGGTCTGCCAATGGCTTACCACGATGCTCAGGAACACTTCCAAAAGTAGTAATACCAGAAATTTTTGCAATTTCTTTCTCATCCCCACCATCCCACTGGATTGAAATCAATCTACCACGATTGTTTAAATAAATACGGCCATCATTCATTGCAAAATGTGGATTGTATCTTCCATTCGCTTTGTCAATAATGATTTCGTTTCCTGTTGTTAAATCAATCCATGCCAATTCATCTTCTGCATCATCATAACTTGGTTCAATCGCATCCTTGAATTTTTGAGCATTGGTTTTATTATAAATTAATTTTTTACCAGTAGGGTCAATCGCAAGGCCTTGGTACAAAGCATTTTCTTTTGTGATCGTTTTTTCTGTATTATTATTTAAATCAATAAAACGAATATTGCCACCATCAGGACTCCAAGTGGTAAAATAAATTCCATTGCCGTCCAAATTCCAAACTGGTTGTGCTTCGGTGAAATCATTTTTTGTCAAACGCTTTGGTGTGCCGTTTGGATAGTCCATCACATATAATCTATTCAACACTGTAAATGCCAACTGCTTTCCATTTGGAGAAGGCACTGCATCTCTTATTTGTGTTGCCATTGTAGCAGCCGTATCCTTGATAGGATATTTAAATAACACTTCTGGACCCATTTCAATTTTTGCATCTACTGTATATGGAATAGATGTTTGAGCACCATTTTCAATATCAATCTTATTTATTTTACCTCCGTAAGATGCTAATAAGTACTTGCTATCTGGCGTAAAACTCATAGCAGGCAATACACCCATTACAGCAATAGATTCTTGATCATCTCTTTGTACAGGATAGGCTAACCAAGCTTCTTCGCCTGTTGCTAAATTTCTTTTAACCAATCCAGTTTTATCTTCGTAACGAGATCCATATACCAACCATTTTCCATCTTTAGATAAGACTGGTGTAAATGCAGATCCATATCTAGATGCAATGGTTCTGGTGGTCCCCTTTTCTCTATCATACACACCAATACTATATTGTGGTAGCATGGCATTGTAGTTCCATGCACCATTGCGCGCACTATAATAAATATAACGACCATCTGCACTTACGGCTGGGTCAATTGTTTTTAAAGTAGCAGGTGCATCAATCAAATTCGTTCCTGCACCACCATTTTTATGCATCAAATACAATTTAGTATTACGACGCCCTTTTGTGTACACGATATAATTTCCGTCTGGTGTATACACAGCACCTGGATAATTATTATTTTGTTCTTCCGTTAAAGCAAGTGTATCTTTTTTCTCTAAATCGATATACCATATATTTTCTGCACCAGAGCGGTCAGATAAAAATAAAATGCGCTTCCCATCTGGACTAAAACTTGGATGGTTATCGTATGCCATTCCTTTAGTGATAGCAGTTGCTTTTCCGCCTTCCATTGGGATGCTATAAATATCACCCATCAAATCAAATAAAATAGTTTTGCCATCTGGACTAACAGCAACCGAAGTCCAAGTACCTTCGTTGGTTGTAAAGTCAATTGACCTAGTTGCTTTTAATGGCAATCCTTTGAATTGACTAAAACTAGTGCTGTCTTTTTTTGGAGTTTTCTTATCCTGCGCTTGTGAACTGATTAAACCAAGTCCCAAGAATAGAGTCAAAGCAATTATTCTCATATTGTTTATTTTTTGAAAGTTACATCAATCCAATAGTTCCCGAAAAAAAATGAAACTATTGCAGATAGCCGCTCATCAAATATTTTAATAATTTTAACTAAAAACTTAGGTAGGAATTGAACATCCTGACCTAAGAAATCGTATCTTTGTATTATGTATAAACACAAATTGGTGCAATTTATTTTCATAAATTGCTTATTATTAATGAGTTATGTTGGATTTGCGCAAAATTTGACCATTCAAGGCAGTTTAAAGGATAGTATCGCTAATAGAGCCCTTAATTCAGCAACGGTTTCTCTTGTATATGCAAATGATTCTTCCTTGGTTAGTTTTTCAAGAACGAACGAGGCTGGGGTCTTCAATTTCAAAAATGTTTCACCTGGAAACTACTTGATTTCTGTTTCTTATGTAGGCTATGTCCCAAAATGGGTGCCTGTTATCACTGGAACAGAAAAAACAGTAGACATGGGTTTGATCTATATGAATGATGTGAATACAATGTCTACAGTTACCGTGACTGCACGTAGACCGCCAGTGGTGATCAATGGAGATTCAGTAGAATTTAATTCAGAAAATTTTAAGACAGCACCGAATGCAGTGGTAGAAGATTTATTAAAAAAGATGCCAGGCATGGAAGTGGATAAATCTGGTGGTATTACTGTGAATGGAAAAAAAGTGACCAAGGTTTTTGTGAATGGGAAAGAATTTTTTACAGGCGATCCGATGATGGCTACCAAAAATTTACCTGCAGATGCGGTAGATAAAATTCAAGTATACGATCGTAAGTCTGACCAAGCTATGTTCACTGGCATTGATGATGGCTCAGAGGAAACAGCGATTAATTTAAAATTGAAAAAAGATCGTAACAAATCCACTTTTGGGAAATTGAATGCGGGTGCTGGAACGCCAAGTGTATTTGATGCACAAGGCAATGTGAATGTGATTAATAATGAAGAACAATTTTCTGCCATTGGCGGTGCGAATAATACCAACAGACAAAATTTTTCGGGCCGAAACATAGTTAATTTTTCTGGAGGTGGGGGTCGAAGACCAGGTGCAGGTGCTGGCGTCACAGTTAGTTTTAGCGGTGGTTCTGGAGATACGGATGCCAATGCGCAAGGTATTGCAGAGACCTATTCTATAGGAGGCAATTATTCAAATTTATTCAATAGTAGAAAAACCGAATTCAACGCCAATCTTTCTATTAGTGATGTAGAAAGAAATAATATCAGTAACTCTTTTACGCAGAACCTTACGCCTGGCAATGCATTCAATAGAATTTCTAATTCCAATTCGATAGCGGGCACTAAACAACAAAATTTTGGAAGTACGATTGATCATAAAGTAAACGACAATTTTTCATTCAGATTTACACCAAGCTTAGGTTTGCAACAAACGACTAATTATAGTGAAGACTCTACACAAACCTATTTAACCAATGGGAACCTGCTAAATAGCAATACCACAATCGCTTCTAGCGCTTCTGATGCAGTCAATGCAGCAAGTACTTTATTATTAAGAAAAAAGTTTGCTAAAAAAGGACGTACTATTTCCTCTACAATTACACAAAGTTTTAATCGCTCTAATTCTACGGGAAATCAGTTTACAGAACAATTATCTTATATCAATAATAAGCTATCGAATGATTCAATTTTAGATCAACAAAATACGCGAAAAGGAGAAAATTCAAGTTATTCTGCTAATTTAATATATACAGAACCATTGGGTAAAAAATCATTATTAGAATTCAATACTTATTTAAGTAAAAGTATTGGGTCCTCTAGCAGAAGAATTTTTGATCGTAACGATGCAACAGATAATTATGATTTATTGAACACACGTTTAACCAATGAGTTCAATAGTGAGTATACTTATTCTGGCGGAGGGATGAGCTACAGATCCAATCAAAAGAAATATAATTTTGCTACTGGAGTTTCTTTACAAAAAGCAGTGCTAGATGGCGAGAATATTAGTGCAAAAACAAAATTGAGTCAAAGTTTTCAAGA
>CAMDNL010000127.1 GCA_945902975.1 Chitinophaga pinensis | reverse complement strand
CTTATCTTCGTAGTATGGAGCAACTATTAAAGCAAATAGAAGACATTAAAAAGGAAATCACTGCCTCAGAAGCAGCAAATGCAGCCGCTTTAGAGGAGTTTAGAATTAAATACTTGGGAACCAAGGGTTTGGTAAAACAAATCATGGGTGAAATGAAGAATGTACCCAACGATCAAAAAAAGGAATTTGGACAAATTTTGAATGCCTTTAAAATTGTAGCCGAAGAAAAATTTGAAGCCTTACAAGCAGGATTAGGAGATAGTGCCGCTATAGATACTGGCATGGACTTTAGTTTACCAGGAGATCCAACACCGGTTGGCACAAGACATCCATTGAACTTGGTGCGCAATCAAATGGTTTCTATTTTTAAGAGATTGGGATTTGCCGTTGCGGAAGGACCAGAGATCGAAGATGATTGGCATAATTTTGGTGCCATGAACTTGCCCGAAGATCATCCTGCGCGTGATATGCAAGACACATTTTATGTAGAAGAAAAAACCGCAGACCATTCTGCATGGTTATTAAGAACACATACTTCTAGTACACAAGCACGCGTGATGGAATCACAGAAGCCTCCTATTCGAGTGATCTGTCCGGGACGTGTGTATAGAAACGAAACAATTTCTGCAAGAGCGCATTGCTTTTTCCATCAAGTAGAAGGATTGTATATTGATGAAAATGTAAGCTTCGCAGATTTAAAACAAACACTTTATTTTTTCGTACAAGAAATGTTTGGCAAGGAAGTGAAAGTGCGTTTTCGTCCAAGTTATTTTCCATTCACAGAACCTAGTGCAGAAATGGATATCAGTTGTCAAATTTGTGCAGGCAAGGGATGTAATATTTGTAAGCACACAGGTTGGGTAGAAATTTTAGGATCAGGCATGGTGCATCCAAAAGTGTTAGAGAACTTTGGCATCGACCCTGAAAAGTATACTGGCTTTGCGTTTGGCATGGGTGTAGAAAGAATCGCACAATTAAAATATCAGGTTAACGACTTACGTTTATATTCACAAAACGATATCAGGTTCTTACAACAATTTAAAAGTGTATAGGAACACCGTGATTTAATCATCTATGTTACACAACACCAAGGGCATTGTTTTACGCGTGACCAAATACGGCGATACAAGTGTCATCGCTTCTATCTATACAGAACTTTTTGGATTGCAACAATACATTATAAAAGGGGTAAGAACCATCAGTAAAAAAGGGGCAAGTAAGGGTGTGTTTTATCAACCCGGTGCTATTCTGCAAATGGAAGCCTATCAATATCCAATGAAGAGTATGCAGATGATCAAAGAAGTCAATTGGTCCTATGTGTATCAAAACGTGTATTCTGATGTATTGCGCAATGCAGTGGCTACTTATATTGTAGAGATCTTACAACAAACATTAGAACCAGAACCACACCCTGAATTATTTTATTTAATCGAGGATACCTTTAAGCAATTAGATAAAGGAGGCCCTGGATTAGTGAGTAACCTGCCCATTTATTTTTTAATTCACCTAAGTCAAACATTGGGTTTTGGATTGCAAGGTATTTATTCAAGCGATACACCAATCCTAGATGTGCACGAAGGCAATTTTGTAGCGAATAAGCCGCTTCATCCTTATTTTTTAGAAGGACTAGAAGCACAAACCGCATCTACATTCTTAAGTCTACAATTATACAATGAATTGGAAACGATCCATTTAAATGGGGCACAAAGAAAAAAAATATTGGAATTATTTCAGCTCTCTTTAAGCTGGCACTATAAAAAATTTACTGAAATCAAATCACTACCTATTTTACAAGCAGTGTTGCATTAAAATCTTTTATCAACACCACACCAGGTTTTTTACCTTTCTCAAAACTCCCTAAATGCTTGTCCATCTGTAATGCACGAGCACCATTGATGGTGGCCCATTGTAACATTTCTTCTAAAGGAATTTCTGGATGATGTTGTTGAATTGTTTTTAATTCATCCAATATGTTAAGGCTCCAGTTGCTTGCATAGCTATCGGTTCCAATGACGATATTCGCTTTTTCGGAACGGAGTAATTCAACAGGTGGCATGGTTTGTTCTATGTACTGATTGGCGTTAGGACATAAACACCAAAAGGCGTTATCCATTGTAGCGTGCACTGCTTGTATGTCTTCGGCTGATGTAAAACTATTATGCACTAAAATACCATGATGCGCTTTTTTGAAAATAGGTAAGATAGATTGCAATGAACTTAATCCTGTTGCCTTAAAAAAATCTAAATTCACTTTTGTTCTTTCATACATCCCTAAAAAACTACCGGTCTTGGTTTTAAAAAAATCATTCTCGTCTGGCGTTTCTTGATTGTGCATGCTAATGGTATGGATGCCAAAATGCGCACTTAACAAATCCCATAAATTATTTGTCACCGAATAAGGTGCATGTGGTACAATGGATGCACGCACACAGTTTTCTTGAAATTGTTTTTGGATTTCTAGACCTGCTAATATTTTATCGGCTGCAAGTGTTGGATCTAAGTCATACAATTCTACAAAACTATAATAAGCTAAGTTGTGTTTTGCTTTTTGATTTAATGTATCTAATGTGTTGGAAATATCTCCCACCGCCACAATACCATTTGCCATCATTTCTGCTTCGGCCGAAACAATTGCCTCTTGAATGAGTTCGGGTTCCACTTGACGTAAGGCCACAATTTGCTTTACAAATTCTTGTAAGCCAGTATGTGCAGGAATCATCCCCTTCATATGCGATAGTTCCAAATGACAATGCGCATTCACAAATCCAGGACTTAAAATTCCTTCAAAATGTTGAATATCATCTCCTGCTTCTGAAACTGGCAGGATGGCTTCAATCGTACCATCCTCTTTTGTGATTAATACTTGGTTGTCACCACTAAGTAATTGATTTCCAGTAAAAAGGAGAGCAGCTTGAAATTTTTGGTACATATTTATTAAATATAATCAAGAATATTTATTGATTGGTTAAACTTTTTAATAAATTCATAGTCCAATGAAAAATATTATTTTATGAAAAAATACCTAACATTATTTTCTTTTATCTTAATGGCTCTGGCTTGTAATAAGTCTGAAGACCTTGCTATTGATGAAATTGCTTTTAATGATGCAATTGCATTAACTGAATCAACAACAGCGCTTACCGAAACGGTGCTGACTCAAACTACTTCTGCAACAAATAATATGGCTTCTGGCGGACCTAAATGGACCAAAGAACAAATTAAGACTTTTATTAAGAATTGGTTAGCCTTATCTAAGGAAGAGAAAATGAAAAAGTTCCCAACTTTGACTAAGCAGGAAAAAAAAATACTATACATATTTATGTCTAATCATAAGAAAAAAGTAACTGGCTAGTTGTTTTAAGCCATGTATTAAAAAAGCTTCTAATTCATTAGGAGCTTTTTTATTTATAACTACTTGATAATCAGTGCATTTTTAATATCATATATTTTATGATACAAAAATATTATTGATAATCAATTACTTACAAAGCAACGCTAAAAAATAGTCCATAAAAACGCGTAAATACGTCCAATCCCTCCTTACCTTTGCCCTCCCTTATAAAAGGGGATAATTTATGGCTAGCGGGATAGCGCAGCCTCATTTAAACAAAAGATTATGAGTAAACTACATTTCACCACGAAGCACGCCAACGCGGCTACCGTTAAACATGGCTGGTACATTGTTGATGGTACTAATCAAACCGTAGGACGTATTGCTTCAAAAATCGCAGCTGTTCTACGTGGTAAGAACAAAGCTTATTA
>CAMDNL010000126.1 GCA_945902975.1 Chitinophaga pinensis | reverse complement strand
TTAGGAGAAGTGAACGGATGGTGTCTAGCGACCCAACGGTTTCCTTCTTCGTCATATTCAAATAATGGGAAATCCATTACCCATAATAATTTAAATTCAGCCTCTTTTCTAAAGCCTAATTGCTTGCCTAATGAAAGTCTTAATTCACTAATTGCTTTACGTGTTCTCTCCTCTGCACCTGCAAGGATCAATATTAGATCTCCTGCTTTTGCGCCAGCTGCTGCAGCAATTGCTTTTAGTTTATCTTCTGAATAGAATTTATCTACACTACTTTTGAATGTGCCATCAGCATTGCATTTAATAAATACCATGCCTTTCATGCCTATCTGAGGGCGCTTAACCCACTCTGTTAAATCATCTGTTTGTTTACGGGTAAACTCACTACAGCCTGGTGCAGCAATGGCCACCACTGTTTCTGCTTCATCAAATACTTTAAAATCAACGCCATTGATTAAAGCTGCATGATCTGATTTATCAGAAAAGACATGCGCTGGCTTTTTTAAATTACAAACCTCCATACCAAAACGAATATCCGGTTTGTCATTTCCATAATGCCACATCGCATCTTCCCAAGTCATTCTTTGAACAGCCTCGGTGTAATCAATATTTTTAACATCCTTAAATATGCTCTTAATTAAACCTTCGAACATATTTAAAATATCTTCTTGCTCTACAAAACTCATCTCACAGTCAATCTGTGTAAATTCTGGTTGACGATCGGCTCTTAAATCCTCATCTCTAAAACACTTTACAATTTGGTAGTATCTATCATAGCCACTCACCATCAACAATTGCTTAAATGTTTGAGGAGACTGAGGTAGTGCATAAAATTCACCTGGATTCA
Organism: Chitinophaga pinensis; assembly: GCA_945902975.1. GTDB lineage: Bacteria > Bacteroidota > Bacteroidia > Chitinophagales > Chitinophagaceae > Sediminibacterium > Sediminibacterium pinensis_E. Next base: position 2,971 of record CAMDNL010000126.1, on the reverse strand, counting down.
TTCTACTTGGAACCACAAAATCACGCGCACCCTCTGGGGTAGACTTGATTAAAAATGGGGTTTCAATATCCATGAAACCCTTTTCGTGTAAATAGTTTCTAGTAGCACGGTTCACACTATACCTTAATTCAATATTCTTTTTAACTGCGTTTCTTCTTAAATCCAAGAAACGGTATTTCATTCTAATATCATCTCCACCATCGGTATCATCTTGAATAGTGAATGGGGGAACAATTGACGCATTTAATATTTTAAATTCAGTTACCTCAATTTCAATTTCACCAGTTGGGATATTCGCATTCTTACTTGAACGTTCAATGACTTTCCCTTTTGCTTGAATGACAAATTCACGACCAAGTGGAGCCGCATCCAATTGTGCCTGCAATGCTTCCCCTAATAAAAGTTGTGTAATACCATAACGGTCTCTAAGGTCCACAAAATTGATGGCACCAAATTTACGAATGGTTTGTACCCAACCAGCAAGGGTGACTTCCTGACCAACAAATTGAATATTTAATTGATCACAATGGTGCGTACGATACATAGATTGCTATTATAATGAATGGTCTGCAAATATAGCCCAAATCCTATAAATTACCGATCTTTGGCCCATGAGCGAAACAAGTATTACTAAGCAGTCTAGACGTGTTATTTTATCTGGTTATTTCTTCTATACAGGCATTTGTTTTGCTAGTTGGGCGAGTAGAATCCCCGACATTAAATTGGCCCTAGGCTTGACGGACGCGCAGTTTGGGGGGATGCTCTTGTTCCTGCCACTGGGTTCATTTATAGGGATTCCTATTTCTGGGAGTTTAACTTCCAGATACGGAAGTAATATCATGCTTAAAATTGCTTCTGCGCTGTATCCATTAGCCTTGGTTAATATTGGATGGGCTGCAGATACCAATGTGGTGCATTTAGGATTAGCCCTTTTTATTTTTGGTATGATTGGTAATTTATTCAACGTATCTGTAAATACACAGGCAGTTGAATTGGCAAAATTATTTGAGAAAAGTATCATCTCTGCATTTCATGGATTTTGGAGTTTAGCCGGATTTGTAGGCGGATTGGTAGGGAGTTATTTTATTGCAGCATCCTTAACACCCATCATGCAATTTATTGTGATCCTTGTTTTGGGCTATATTTTTCTTTTTGCAACACAACAACATCTATTACATAGTGCGTCCAATAAACAATCCATCAAAAAAATGTGGACCAAGCCAACACCATTGATGTTTCAATTTGGATTAATTGCATTAAGTAATATGATTTGTGAAGGGATGATGTTTGATTGGAGTGGGGTGTTCTTTCAATCGGTCGTGAAGGTCACCGAAAGCCAAAGAACCATTGGCTATATTAGTTTCATGGGCTGTATGACCACAGGCAGAATGTTTGCAGACGCGCTCATTAATTATTGGGGGCCCAGAAAACAATTGATGCTAAGTGGATTATTGGTGACGCTAGGATTGGTGATTGCGATTATTCATCCAACAATGATTACAAGTACGATTGGATTTATGCTGGTAGGATTTGGGGTATCATCGGTGATCCCAACTATTTATGGAAGTGTAGGTAGATCAGCTGAGCCCGGACAAGCAAGTATTGCACTCGCTTCTGTATCCTCCATTGGTTTTTTTGGATTTTTAATTGGCCCGCCAATTGTTGGGTTTTTATCTGGCGCGCTTGGTTTAAGATGGGCGTTCTTAACCATCTCTATTTTAGGATTAGTGACTTTTATTCAATCGTATAGGTTAAAAAAGTATTTATAAAATTTAGAAAACTCCTTTATGTCTTGGTTTGTACCAGATATAATAATAAGCAAGAATCAACATTCCAATCAAAAATGGAATCATGGCTAAATGCTTTACAGTAAAGCCATATCCTATCTCAACATGATCTACGCCAAAAAATTCGGTGCACATCCAAAAAGAGTTGGCAGAAATCCAAACTGTGATCGCGACATTATGACAAAGTTCTGAAACAATTTGTCTAGTTCTCCAAGCTATGATGATTGAAATGATAAGTGTAGGTACAATCATTGTAATGCCCAACAAAGTAAATCCCATACACCAACCAATGTCTTTAAAAATCCAAAATACAATATGCAGATTTTCCATCCTTCGATACTTTATGGGAATATTGTAATAGTCTTGTTGCTCTTCAGTCATTTTTTTTAATGGGATATAAGGATAAAATATTGGTTATTAAATTTAAAGATAAAAATAATTAGTAGATTTTAAAACGTACTCGGGTTTTTTTTCAAAATTTCTTCAAACCTGTCCAAACTTGCTTCTGGATGAATGGGTAATCCGTTTTCACAATGCTCAATGAATTGATGCGCAAAATAGGGTGCTAGTGAACAGCCCTTGGTGCCCATGCCATTGCAAATGCCCATGGCTGGATAGACAGGATGCAAGCCCACAAAGGGTCTTCGCTCTTGATTGGCTGGGCGTATGCCTACAATATGGTCCACCACCGTAAAAGGAATTTTTAATAATTGAGTAAGCGCATCTTCCATCTTTGTTCTAAAAGTACTACTAGCTGCAGCATCTGTATATTCCCATTCGTAATTAGAGCCTACCCAGAATAGTTGATCCTTCCATGGAACAATTGTTAGGTTATGTTTGTAGATGGCTTCATTTGGTAGGTCTTTTATCTCCACAATCAATGCTTCTCCTTTATTGGGTGCAAATGGCAGCATTTTAAAAAATGGATTTTCCATACTGCCTATGCCATCACAAAAAATAATTCGATTGGCATCTATACCGTTCCATGTAACACCTTCATGATTTATTTGTAAATCTGCAATATTAAATTTGGTATCTATGTATTGATGATGCTTGATTAATTGCGCACGCCATCCTGCTATCATTAAATTTAGATCTATCCAAACCGTTTGATTGATTTGTCCTGTTCCAAAAGGCGTATGCATGAAAGCTTCAAAATCGGATGCGGTATTTTTTTGTAAATA
>CAMDNL010000125.1 GCA_945902975.1 Chitinophaga pinensis | reverse complement strand
ACTTCAGCAATGGCCATGAGTCTTGGCCAAGCCATGTATTCCAGATTTCTAATGTTCTGCAATTGCTCACTCCATAAGTTACCTTGATTGCCCAAAATATATTTTTCATCTACGCCCTCTGGAACTGGTTCAAAGCTATAGGTCTTCTTCATTCTTAATCCTGCATACACGCTACCTTCTGCAGTGGCTTCGCCTTGGTAATAGTCCAGGTAATTATGTGAACTTGGACTCATTACTACAGGGTGTTTTTGTTTGGCAGCTTCCGCACCACCTTTTACACCTCTCCAACTCATCACTGCTGCTTCAGGCGCTAATCCACCTTCTAGTATTTCATCCCATCCCATTAATTTCTTTCCTTTTGACTGCATGATCTTTTCCACACGACGTACAAAGTAACTTTGCACTTCTTCCTGGTTTTTCAAATTTTCTTTTTGCATCAATGCTTTGATGTCCTCGCTTTTTTCCCAATTATTTTTTGCAGTTTCGTCGCCGCCCATATGCATATATTCAAATGGGAATAGGGTAGCTAACTCTCCAAAAATAAGATCTAAGTATTCGTATACTTCTTTTTTTGAAGGATCTAAGTTATTGTCAATTTTTGCAGTGATATGCCCATTCATACCAGACCAATCTATAAAGTCATCACCTGCGTTTACTTGATAAGGATAATTTGGAGTCGTACTAAGTTGAGGATAGGCTGCTAAGAATGCCATGCTATGCCCAGGCACATCAATTTCAGGCATGATTTCGATCTTCTTTGTTTTTGCATAAGCTACTAATTCCTTAATATCTTCTTGTGTGTAAAATCCACCATAGGTTTTTGGTTCTTCTAGAGCAGGCTTCGTGATATTATGCCATTTACCAATTCGATTAGGTCTCCACGCGCCCACCGATGTCAATTTTGGTAATGCTTTAATTTCAACCCTCCATCCATTGTCATCGGTTAAATGAAAATGCAGTCTGTTTAATTTATACATCGCCATTTCATCCATCATTTTTTTAACTTCTGATACTGTAAAAAAATGACGACTTACATCCAACATGAATCCCCTCCACTCGAATCTTGGAACATCATTGATTTGCACATAGGGTAGGGTCCAATTGATTGTTTTATCTATTTGACTTCCGTAAATTGCTGGTGGACATAATTGCAAGAGGCTTTGCCATGCATACAATGCACCTGCATAGGTTTGTGCTTTTACTTGAATGCCTTTTTCATTGATCGTTAATTGATAGCCTTCTTTGCCTAGTGCATTGTCTTGAACTTGTTCAAAACGGATGGTGGCATTTTTTTGATTGGATTGTATTACGCTTTTACCTGTTACTGCTTTAAATCTTTCGCTCATTGCTGTAGCTATTGATTCAAATACTGTAGGAACTTGAATGGTTATTTGATTTGGCAACTTGAAATTTCCATTCCCAATTTGTATTGAACTTGGTTCTGGAATAAGCTTTACTTGTTGTGCTTGGATAGTGCATGTTGCTAAGGCTGCAATAAATAGGGTAATGATTTTTTTGAATCCCATAATACTAATTTTATTCGTTCCTTAAAGGTACTGAAAATAAAAAACCCATGCTGATAAAATCAACATGGGCTAATAGGGAGAAATTGTTATTTCTTTTTGTCTTTATAGACTAGTATCTGTAAGCGTCAGACTTAAATGGACCTGCTTTAGGTATGCCTAAATAAGCTGCTTGCTCTTCTGTTAATTCGTCTAATTGTGCACCTACTTTAGATAAGTGTAAACGTGCTACCTTCTCATCTAAATGCTTAGGCAATACATACACTTTGTTTTCGTAGTTCTTATGGTTTGTCCACAATTCAATTTGCGCTAATGTTTGGTTAGAGAAAGAGTTACTCATCACAAAAGATGGGTGACCAGTCGCACAACCTAAGTTCACTAAACGGCCTTCTGCTAAAACGATTACATCTTTACCATCGATATTGTATAAATCAACCTGTGGTTTGATAGTGTCTTTTGTGTGACCATAATTTTGATTCAACCAAGCCATATCAATTTCAATATCAAAGTGACCGATATTACAAACAATTGCTTTATCCTTCATCACTCTAAAATGCTTTTCGTTAATCAAGTCTCTACATCCAGATGCAGTTACAATGATATCCGCTTCTTTCACTGCGTCAATCATACGCTTCACTTCAAATCCATCCATTGCAGCTTGTAAAGCACAAATAGGATCAATCTCAGTCACCATTACGCGACAACCAGCACCACGTAAAGAAGCTGCAGATCCTTTTCCTACATCACCGTAAGAACCAACTACTGCAACCTTACCAGCCATCATCACATCAGTCGCACGACGAATCGCATCCACTAATGATTCTTGACAACCGTATTTATTATCGAACTTAGATTTAGTTACTGAATCATTTACATTGATCGCAGGCATTGGCAATGTGCCTTTAGCCATACGCTCATATAAACGGTGAACTCCTGTTGTTGTCTCTTCGCTCAAACCTTTGATACCAGAAACAAATTGTGGGTACTTATCTAATACCATATTTGTTAAATCACCACCATCATCCAAGATCATATTTAAAGGACGATCTTCACCGCCGAAAAATAATGTTTGCTCAATACACCAATCTCCTTCTTCAATACTTTGACCTTTCCATGCAAACACACCCACACCTGTTGCAGCAATTGCAGCAGCAGCTTGGTCTTGTGTAGAGAAGATATTACAAGAGCTCCACTTTACTTCTGCTCCTAAAGCAGTTAAAGTTTCAATCAATACTGCAGTTTGGATGGTCATGTGTAAACAACCGGCAATACGTGCACCTTTTAATGGTTGACTAAGACCATATTCTTCACGAATACTCATCAAGCCTGGCATTTCTGCTTCTGCTAAACGAATCTCTTTACGTCCCCAATCTGCTAGGGTAATATCTGCTACTTTATAAGGTAGGCTAAAATCGATGTTTTGTAAACCTGACATATTTAATAATTTAGAGTGTAAAGGTAGTTTTGTAGGATAAAATGACAAAATATTTGATATTTTTAGGATATTCAGCTAATATTTACTATTTTTGTGATGATTTATGCTAAAATAACATGAAAAATACTACTCCATTAGTAGATTCGGCTAGTCTTCAACAATCCATCTCTTTAGACGAGAAGGATTTAGCCATTTTACGCCTCTTACAGCAGAATGCGAGGATTACGGTAAAAGAAATTGCCGATCAAATTCATTTGAGCACTACGCCGGTTCATGAACGAATAAAAAGGCTAGAAGCAGGTGGGGTCATTAAGCAATATGCCACTTTAATTGATGGGACAAAAGTGAAAAAGGGGCTGATGGTTATTTGTTATGTGTCTCTAAATCAGCACAGTAAGCAATCGGGGGGTCAGTTTATTAAGCTAATAAATGACTTACCCGATGTGGTGGAATGCTACAGTATTTCGGGGGAATTTGACTTTATGTTGAAAATTGTGACCGAGGATATGAACAGCTATTACAATTTCCACGTCAACAAATTAAGCCAGGCCGACAATATAAGCCAAGTACAAAGCGTTTTTATAATGGGTGTCGTTAAACAAACCCATTTAATAGTATAATCATCATCTCTTATGAAACACTTCATTATGAAATATAATAAGTATCTAGGTATGGGGGTCATCCTATGCATTGTAGTGGGGTCTTTTTATATTTTAAGACCAGATGATAAAGCAAGGGCTATTGTAATGCAATATCCCTTTGTTTTAAAATCAGTGAAGATCGTTTCTTTAAGTACCTATAAAGCAGATACTGCCGAAACAGATAGTTCACCTCTGGTTACAGCAAGTGGTTTTAAATTAGATAGTTTGAATCCAAAAAAGCATAGAGTGATTGCCATTAGTAGAGA
>CAMDNL010000124.1 GCA_945902975.1 Chitinophaga pinensis | reverse complement strand
AAAGCCTTTGCGACCTATTTTTGCGACCCTAATAACCTAGATGACCATGGAGCGTTCGACTAAGGGTTAGGTCACCTCCCTTTCACGGAGGTAATACGGGTTCGAATCCCGTACGCTCTACAAAGCCTATCACAAAGTGATAGGCTTTTCTCATTTAAGGCAGCGTCACAAGCTCGCTTGTGTAAGCTGACGAGAATGAGAAAAGCCAAAAGCAAACGAAGTTTGATTTTGAAAGGCTTTGGGTAAGGATCCCATTTTGGATGACGTTTGAGCTAAGCGAAAACGGCAGTCCCGACTTTTGCGTATTTCCCGAAACAATTCATTAAAACTAAATAAGTATTATACAGTTAAAATAAAATACTTACCTTTGGCGTAAGTATCGTAAAACGTTAGTATGATACTTAATTTTAAAATGAAAAAGTTAAAAAATATTCATCCTGGAGATGTCCTTAGAGAAGAGTTTCTACTCCCATTAAATATTTCTGCTTATAAGCTTTGTAAAGCAACCCTTATTCCTCAAACTAGAATTTCTGAAATTTTAAAAGGCAATAGAAGTATTACTGCCGATACAGCTTTGAGACTTTCAAAATACTTTGGCAATAGCCCAAATTTCTGGCTGGGACTTCAAAACGATTTTGATATAGAAGAAGCACTATTGCTAAAAGGGACTGACCTAAAGCTTATTAAAAGATATTTGCCTTCAAAAAAATTAAATCATTAGATATTAAACTATATTTATCTATGTCATCATTCAATAAATCAGCCATGAAAATAAAGTGCTCAATCATTTTAAGTTTAGTATTCATCAATTGTCTTCAAGCACAAACCATCGACCCATGGAAAATCAGTGCTAAAAATTGGGATACAAAAAATTATTACGGTGCAACTGTTGCCAATGGAATGATTGGTGTGGTGTCGTCTCAAGATCCATTTAAAGTAAAGGATGTCATTTTAGCTGGCGCCTATGATTTATATGGCAGAGGCAGGGTGAGTAATTTTTTGAGAAGTTTTAATTTGTTAAACATGCAAGTGCGCATTGATGGCACAGATATGCAGGCAAATAATGTTCAGGAAATGACACAAAACTTGAACATGAAAGAGGCAAGCTTTACAACAAGTTTCGAGTATGGTGATAAAGCCACAATAAGCTATACCTATTATGCCTTAAGACAATTGCCATTCACTGTATTGATGGATGTGGTAATTACGGCGAAAAAAGATATTGAACTTGGCGCTTCAAGTGTGATGGAAGCACCAGATGCATTGAAAGAAGTACAAAACTATTACAACGAAATTGATCGTCCACATGTAGTGATTAGCTTACTAACATCTGCTGCTAAAAGTCCAACTGGCAAACTCACTATGTGCGCTTCTAATACATTCTTATTTAGTGAACCACATGGGGCTGAACCTAGAGTGATCCATGAAATGTGGGATAACAATATGCACTTGATGAAGTTTTCAAAAAAAATGAAAGCAGGTACCAAATATAATTTTTCAATTGCTGGAAGTTCAATCACATCTGCACACCATGACGACCCTTTAAATGAGGCTGAAAGATTAACCATTTTTGCAAAACTAGAGGGAAGACAAAGATTGATCCAACATCATCAATCTGCTTGGGCGGATTTATGGAAAAGTGATATTAGAATTGAAGGAGATGATCAAGCACAACAAGATATCAGAAGCATGTTGTATCATTTATATTCATTTGTTCGTCCTGGATCCAATTTGAGTCCTTCTCCGATGGGCTTATCTGGATTAGGTTACAATGGCCATGTATTTTGGGACACTGAGTTATGGATGTATCCTCCATTATTATTGTTACAGCCAGAAATGGCGAAGTCGATGATACAATATCGTTTTGACAGATTAAATGCTGCAAAAAGAAATGCATTCAATCATGGATTTAAAGGCGCTATGTTCCCTTGGGAAAGCGCTGGATCTGGTGTGGAAGAAACACCAGTTTGGGCTTTGAGTGGTCCTTTTGAACACCATATTACAGCTTGTGTGGGCTTCGCAGCTTGGAATTACTATTTAGTCACTCAAGACAAAGCATGGTTAAAAGAAATTGGTTGGCCATTGTTAAAAGAAACGGCAGATTTTTGGGCTAGTAGAGTAGAAAGAAAAGGACCCGGAAAATTTGAAATCAATAATGTAGTAGCAGCAGATGAGTGGGCAGAAAATGTAGACAATAATGCCTTTACTAATGCAGCTGCGATTGCCAATTTAGAAGCAGCAAATAAAGCAGCGACAATCCTAGGTTATCCACAACAACAAGATTGGGCAGTCGTTGCAAAGAACATTCCAATTCTAACAATGCTAGATCAAAATGGTGCAAAGATTACCCAAGAACATGCCACCTATAAAGGCGAGGGCATCAAACAAGCAGATGTGAATCTTTTAGCTTTTCCATTAAAATCAATAACAGATAAGGCTCAAATAAAAAGAGATTTGGACTATTATTCAGTGAGAGTGCCAAACCAAGGAACACCTGCGATGACGCAAGCTATTTTTGCTTTATTGTATGCAAGATTAGGAGAGACAGAAAATGCATATCATTTTTTCAAAGATGCGTATCTACTTAATTTGAATCCACCATTTAGAGTGATTGCAGAAACTAAAGGAGGAACAAACCCCTATTTTGGAACAGGTGCTGGAGGAATTTTACAATCGATGCTTATGGGATTTGGTGGTCTTGATATTACCGAAAATGGAATTGTACAATTGCCTACAAAGCTCCCTGCAAAATGGAAGAAATTAGAAATAACTGGCGTGTTAGGAAAAAATTATGTAGCTAAATAGGATTGAGCTCATAAGATAAAAGTATCTACCTAAAACTTGCCCTACGAATCCTGTCGTTTAAGGACTTCCCAATGCCTATTTCAGGGAAGAGCTCAATAATGATGCAGTCTAGCCCCATGCCGTCTAAATCATACATGGACTTATACAAATTGGCGCTAGCCTCTTCTAGATCTGCCGCTATAGATAAATTGATGCTATTTGTGTTTGGCTGATTGACATCTATTTTACCAAGTGTAAGTGCGCCAATCTTAAGTTCTCGATTTTCATAAATAAAGTCTAGTATACTTTCAACGATACAAAACTTTGTCATTGGCGCGTAATGCATTGGGGACATACCTGGGGTAGTCACTTTCTCTTTGATGGTTGCTTGCACCTTTGACTTACCTGCTATAAATTCTATTGCATCCACACTAATGGCCCCTTGTCTATAAATCACCGGGATGTTATCATGAAAACCAACAATAGTAGACTCTATCCCTTTTGCACAAATATCTCCATCTAAGATAACGGGTAGCGCTTCACCAAAATAATCATCCACCATTTTAGCATTGGTTGGGCTAATACGGGTATATGGGTTGGCACTTGGCGCTACTAAAGGAAAGTCTAATTGTTGCAATAAAGAAAGTGTCACTGCATGATTTGGTATCCTCACTGCCACTAAATGACTACTAGATGTGACACTAAGTGGTATGTTGGACTTTTTTGGCAAAAGTAAAGTCAATGGACCGGGCCAAAAGGCTTCCGCCAATTTCATTGCGGCAGGTGGTACATGCTGCACAAATTTTAAAACCTCCTCAATAGAATGCGTGTGCAGAATAAGGGGATTACAGGTAGGTCTATTTTTTAATTTATATATTTTATCAATTGCATGCTCATTAAAAGCACTACCGGCTAAGCCATACACCGTTTCTGTAGGGATAGCAACCAGGTCACCTTGATTAAGTGCATTCACCGCATATGATATATTACTTGTAATCATAAATGCCTAAAAAATTAAACCGTATTTTTTTGCTTATAACAACAAAATTCACTTAATTTTAATATAAACGTTTATATATCTTGCTTATATTTGCTATAAACTATTTTTATGAACTATACACTACATCAACTTAGGATTTACTTAAAAGTGACTGAAACTTTAAGTATTACAA
>CAMDNL010000123.1 GCA_945902975.1 Chitinophaga pinensis | reverse complement strand
ACTTTGAGAAGAACGAGCCAGAAGACCTGCCTGATTAAAATAACCAACAGCTTTCGGGTAAAAAGCAAGGATTGTAAAAAATTAAGCGGGGGTATACGATCACGCTGCTTAATCAATTATGGTTCTCTTATTCCAGGAAGCTCATTGTTAACTCAGTAAAATGAAAAAAAACAAAACAATGAGCAAAAAAATCATCACGCTCTCGGTGTGTCTTATCGCCACCACAAGCCTCGTCTTTGGGCAACAAAAAGATAGTCTTCAAAAAAGTTCAACCCCCACGCAGTTGGAGGATGTCATTGTCACTGCCAATAAAATTGAGCAGAAACAAAATGGCACAAGCAAGGTTATCACCGTGATTACTGCAGCTCAAATTCAACAAAATGCTGGCAGAACCATTGCGCAAGTATTGAATGAGCAGGCTGGATTAAGCTTGCCAGGTACCTTAAGTAATTTAGGGACCGTTCCCAGTATTTACATGCGCGGTGCGGCTTCTGGAAGAACCTTGATTTTACTAGATGGCGCGCCTGTAGGGGATCCTTCTATGATTAGCAATGAATTTGATTTAAACTTAGTACCACTGAATCAAGTGGAGCGCATTGAAATTTTGAAAGGAGCACAGAGCACCCTTTACGGATCGGACGCCATTGGAGGCGTGATAAACATTATTACAAAAGGAAAAGGTAAACCCTTTGTGACTGGTGCATTGAGCTACGGTAGTTATGGCACCAAGCAAGGTAATTTGCAGTTCAATAGTAGTATTAATAAGTTGAATTATACCATTGGATTTGAAAGTCAAAATGCAGATGGATTCTCTTCGGCTAAGGATATCACGAACAAAGCCAACTTTGACAAAGATGGCTATCAAAACAATAGCTTTTTTGTAAAAGCAAAATACCAGATTGATTCACTTTGGGATATTCAATTGTCAAGCAGAAAGACGGCATATACATCTGCAATAGATTATGGTGGCTTTATGGATGATAGAGACAATGAGTTTAAAAATGCAACCACTATGAGTGGCTTAGTGTTAAAATATAAAAAGTCAAAAACAAGTTTTCAATTACAGTATCAATACACCACTCAGGACAGGACCTATTTAAATGACAGTGCAGATAAAACTTACTTGATTTTTGAAAACAATCAGTATGCAGGTAATACACATTTTGCAGATGCTTTTTTATCGACTCCTATTCAAAAAAATGTGCAATGGATTGTAGGCACTGATTTTAGATACGGCTCTTACAATCAAAGCTACGAATCTATCAGTCAATATGGCCCTTACAATGATGTATTTAAAGACACTTTCCAATTTCAGAATGCTTTGTATACATCGGTCTTGATCAATGACAATGCAAAAAAATGGCTGATTGAACTTGGTGCTAGATACAATAACCACAATCGTTTTGGCAATAATCAAACCTTTACATTCAATCCATCCTATGCATTGAGCGATCAAGTAAGATTGATTGCAAGTGTGTCAACCGGATTTAAAGCACCATCACTTTATCAACTGGGCTATAATGATGCTTTAAAAGCAGAAACCTCTTTCAATACCGAGCTGGGCATTTCATTTAGAAAAGGACAAGTATTTGCAAGAGCAGTCTACTACAATAGAAATATTAAAAATGGTATTGACTATAATTATATAGACTATAATTTTTTCAATTTTATCCAACAAAAAGTGAATGGATTAGAAATTGAAATCCAGCATCCCATCACCGAGCAGCACCAATTTTCATTGAACTACACTTTAATGAATGGGCAAGAAACCAATCAAAACAGGATCACCACTACAGATACCATTACTTACAACTATTTATTAAAGCGTCCAAAACATAGTTTGAACGCACAATGGAATTATGCAATTAATAGCAAATGGAATGCAAGTTTAACTGGAAGATTCATTAGCGAACGCAAGGATGTTGGCGGCTATGCTAAACCAGATGTGACCTTGGGTTATTATACACTACTGAATGCGAACATTCAATACAAGTGGAATAAGCGCCTGGTATTGTTTGCAAATGGCCAAAACCTATTGAACGATAATTTTAGTGAAGTCAATGGTTACAATGCGATTGGCAGAATGGTTCAATTTGGGATACGTTTAAATTAAATTTTACTGTTAACAATATAACAATTGTCAGCTTGATTTTTTTAATGGCTTAGTAAATCTAAAAAAGCTTTGTATCTTCATACAAAGCTTTTTTATGGCATTCAAAATAGATGAACTACTTACCATTGTTTTTACACTATTCGCGGTAATTGATATCGTGGGTTCTATTCCACTATTAATTGCCATGAAAGAAAAGTCGGGTGCCATTCAATCCCTTAAAGTGACCCTAATTTCAGGAGGCTTAATGATTTTATTTTTATTTCTAGGTAAACCATTTTTACAATTATTGGGCTTGGATGTAAAGTCATTTGCAGTAGGTGGTTCTATTGTGATTTTTTTATTAGGACTTGAGATGGTGTTAGGCCATGAAATTTTTAAAGGCGATAAAAATGCGCAGTCTGGTGCCGTGGTACCTATTGCCTTTCCTATTATAGCTGGTAGCGGAACCCTTACAACTATTATGTCTTTAAAGGCGAACTATGATGAACTTTATATAGCACTAGGTATTCTTATCAACTTAGTTATTGTATACGCAGTTTTAAAATCGCTCAATTTTATTGAGCGTTTACTAGGGCACGGAGGCTTACTAGCCGTTCGTAAATTTTTTGGTGTCATTCTTATAGCTATTGCCGTTAAAATATTCTCTAGCAATGTTGGAGCACTGATACGCTAAAAAGAATATTTACAACTTACTACATAATTTCTTCCTAAAGCAGATATCCCACTCGCGAAGTATCTATAATTTAGGTCGGAAATGTTTTCGATTTGAAAACTTAGATTCAGTTTTTGAGTTGGCTGATAGCTGGTGTTAATATTCCAAATTTGCCATGCTGGCATACCATCCTTGGTGGCATAAATCTCATTATCCTCCCCATTTAAATTATAATCTTCGATACGCTTCCATCCATTAAATACAGTAAACAATTCGGCAGAAAACTTTTTTACATCATGCTTCAATCCAATCCTACCATAAGCTGGAGGGATATGGTCCAGCGGCAATGCTGTATTCAAGCCATCGAGTTTACGATCGGCATAGTTCCCTTTGGTATAAGTATAGGTAGCAGCCAAAGTAGTATTAGGCGATAAATTAGCAGAGCCATTGACATTCAATCCATAAACAATAGCCTTCGCTTTATTTTGAGTGGCATACACATCACTCATGATACCTTGGTATAGAATAGCACTTGAATTATTCCATTTGAACTTATCTACCACCAAAGCATTTCTAAACCAAGTATAAAATAAGGAAGCACCAATGCTATAATTAGAAGTTGTTTTAGATACATTCAATTCGGTATTGTAAGTATACTCAGGTTTTAAGTCCTTATTAGGCACTACCACATATCCCGTTCTTGTATCAAATACTTTGGTTAAGTCATCTACATTCGGTGACCTAAATCCACTGCTCACTCCAAAGGTAATTCTTAACCCATCAGCGCCATTGTAGGCCATGCCTAGATTACCTGTGATGGCAGTGTTGTTTTGATTGGCATCTGTGAATGGAAAATGCATGAGTGCAGTGTCTTTGAAATTGGCATTCAATTGAATATTATTTAAACGCAAACCACTATTTAACACCCAATTACCTTTCAAAAATTGAGTATGCTGTGCATAGAATGCATAATTGGCCATATTGGTAGGACCATCACTATACCTTGTAGCAATGGCGCTGCGCATATTGGTAGCAATATTATTACTATATGCAGTAGAGCCAACATAATTGTAATAAGACTCTACACCAATATTTAATGCACTGGACTTTCCTTGGTGCAATAAATCCATATTCAAACCAAACATATCCACCACTTCAAATCTATAATCTTTATCATTGGATTTGAATCTTCTACTCATTCTGCTTTCTTCAAGGTGTTGGTAATTGACATTCGTAGTTAATTTTTGAAAATAACCATTCAAATTTGATTTAGTCAATT
>CAMDNL010000122.1 GCA_945902975.1 Chitinophaga pinensis | reverse complement strand
TTTGCCTGCACCATAATATAAGGGTTGTAATTATCTGGATTGTAAATAGATGCAAAATGATTGTAGGTAAATAAACAAGTTCTGTCATAATCAAAGCCGCCAATAATACTGCTACCTTGCTTTTCAATGATACCAACCACCATTAATTTACGTCCATTAAAAGACACGACTTTACCCAAACCTTTTTCTGCCTTACCAAATAATTCCTCAGACACTTTATAGCCAATCACCCCAACAGGTATCCCTCTTTGAAAATCTGATTCAGAAAAAAAACGACCGTATTTAATATTAAAAGCTTGGATGTCTTTGAACTCCTCGGTCACTCCATATATATTAATTCCTTTTAATACGTTTTCAGCATAAGTAAAAGTGGCATTGGTAGAAACGAAGAATGCAGTATTGGCAGCAAGGCTACTTTTCTTTTTCACCATCTCCATTTCGGTAATCTTCATAGAGGGTCTTTTCACAAACTTCCACCATGGATATTCAGGTCCACCAGCATAATCCCATTTGTCTATATAAATTGTATTACTTCCAAAACTAGATAAATCACTTTTTACTTTTGATTTCAAACTATCAATCGTGGCTAAAACGCCAATGATACAAAAGATGCCAATAGTGATACCAAACAAGGAAAGAAAGGTTCTTAACTTATTTACTTTTAGCTCTTGAAGGGCCATTTTAAAGCTATTCCAAAGAATACTTAACACTTTAATCATTTGGTAAAATTAGTACATTCATTTGTATGACCCTAAATAATTGAAGGGCGGTTGATAAAAGGGCTGAACCATCCAATAGGCCGATGAGCAGTTTGTAGAAGAAAATTGTCTATTGTCTTAAAAATAAGCAACATAGAACGAATCCTATCTATTTGATTCGTATTTTTGCGGAGATTTTTAAACTCATCTACTATGACATTCAAACAAATGTTTACCTCTTCCGTAGGAAAAAAATTGGTAATGGGATTCACAGGTATTTTCTTAATTCTTTTTTTAATTGTACATGCTGGACTGAACGCAACCATTTTTGCAAATGATGGTGGATTGATGTTCAACAAAGCTGGACATTTTATGGGAAGCAATGCAGTACCAAGAATCTTAGAGATTGGATTATTCCTTGGCATCTTTTTACACATTTATCAAGGTTATTTATTGACCCTTGAAAATAAAAGTAAAAGAGCAGTTGGATATGCAGTGAACTATGATAAAGGGAGTAAATGGTACAGTAGAAGTATGGCGATTTTAGGCACATTGATATTGTTGTTTTTAATTGCACATATTTATCATTTTTGGACACCTAGTAGATTAGGTGGTATGGGTGGTATCAAGGCATTAGGCGAGGTGGAACACAATGGTGTGATCTTACATAATTTATATGCTGAAATGGACTTGGTATTTACCAATCCTTATATCGTTGTATTGTATGTTTTAGCTTGTGGCTCTTTAGGCTATCATTTAGCACATGGTTTCCAAAGTGCTTTTAAAACAATTGGTGTACATAATAAAAAGTACCATGCCATGTTAACAAGCTTAGGGTATGGTTTTTCTGTTTTCATTTCATTGCTTTTTGCTATCATGCCAATAAGTTTTTATTTCGATTGGATTAAATAGTTCAAAAAACAAACACAATTTTCATTAACTGATTGATAAAAGATTAACTATGATAGACGCTAAAATTCCAAAAGGTGATCTTGATAATAAATGGATAGATTATAAAGGCCATTGTAAACTGGTCAACCCTGCTAATAAAAGAAAAATGGAAGTGATTGTAGTGGGTACCGGTTTAGCTGGTGCTTCTGCTGCTGCTGCTTTAGGTGAGATGGGATACAAAGTGAAAGCATTTTGTTTTCAGGATTCTCCTCGTCGTGCGCACTCGATTGCTGCACAAGGTGGAATCAATGCCGCTAAAAACTACCAGAATGATGGTGATAGCGTATTTAGATTATTCTATGACACTATTAAGGGTGGTGACTATCGTGCACGTGAAGCCAATGTGCATCGTTTAGCCGAAGTGAGTTCAAATATTATTGATCAATGTGTGGCGCAAGGTGTGCCATTTGCACGTGAATATGGTGGATTATTAAGTAACCGTTCTTTTGGTGGTACACAGGTTCAAAGAACATTTTATGCTGCAGGTCAAACAGGACAACAATTATTAATTGGTGCCTATCAAGCTTTGGAGCGTCAAGTAGCATTGGGTAATGTGCAAATGTTTGCACGTCACGAAATGTTAGACGTTGTAAAAGTAGACGGCAAAGCAAAAGGCATTATTGCACGTAATTTAGTCACTGGTGAATTAGAAAGACATTTTGGATATGCAGTCTTATTGTGTACTGGTGGATATGGTAATGTGTATTATTTATCAACCAATGCAATGGGATCTAACGTCACAGCTGCATGGAAAGCACATAAGCAAGGGGCATTTTTTGCTAATCCTTGTTTCACTCAGATACACCCTACTTGTATTCCAGTAAGTGGTGACCACCAATCTAAATTGACTTTGATGTCAGAGTCATTAAGAAATGATGGTCGAATCTGGGTTCCAAAAAATCTTGGAGAAACTAGAAAAGCAAATGAGATTCCAGAAGCAGATAGGGATTATTTTTTAGAGCGTCGTTATCCAGCTTTCGGAAACTTGGTACCACGTGACGTGGCTTCTCGTGCTGCAAAAGAAAGATGTGATGCAGGTTTTGGTGTTGGTACTTCTAAGCAAGCGGTTTATTTAGATTACACTGCAGCAATTGAGCGTTATGGTAAAACAGAAGTAAGCAAAAAAGGATTAAGCAATGTAAGCCAAGAAGAAATCATTGCATTAGGTAAAGAAGTGGTGAAAGAGAAATACGGTAACTTATTTGATATGTACGCAAAAATCACGGGTGAAAATCCTTACGAAGTGCCAATGCGTATTTATCCTGCAGTGCATTACACCATGGGTGGATTATGGGTAGATTATGAATTACAAACTACAGTACCAGGTTTATATGCATTAGGCGAAGCCAACTTTAGCGACCACGGTGCCAACCGTTTAGGTGCAAGTGCTTTGATGCAAGGTTTAGCGGATGGTTATTTCGTAATTCCTTATACACTTGGAAATAACTTAGCCGACGAAATTTACAATGCACCTATCCCTACTTCACATCCAGCATTTGAAGCTGCAGAAAAAACTGTTGCTGATAGGATTACAAGATTGAAAAATATCAACGGAAAACAAACTGTTGAAAGCTTCCATAAGCGTTTAGGTAAAATTATTTGGAATGAATGTGGTATGTCAAGAACGGAAGCAGGCTTAAAGCAAGCGATTGCAGATGTGCAAGCATTGAAAAAAGAATTCTGGTCAGATGTTAGAATCCCTGGTGAGATCAACGAATACAATCCAGAATTAGATAAAGCGAACCGTGTGGCAGACTTTATTGAACTAGGAGAATTAATGTGTGTAGATGCATTAGCTAGAGAAGAAAGTTGTGGAGGTCACTTTAGAGAAGAATACCAAACACCAGAAGGTGAAGCTTTAAGAGACGATAAAAACTTTATGTATGTTGCTGCATGGGAGTTGAAAAACGATCATGAGTGGGCTTTACACAAAGAGGATTTAAAATACGAAGTGATTCAACCAACTCAAAGAAACTATAAATAATATTGCCATGTCACATACTACTATGAATTTAAATTTGAAAGTTTGGCGTCAAAAAAATACGAAAACTGCTGGTGCATTTGAAATGTACAGAGTTGAAAATATTTCAGATGAAATGTCTTTCTTAGAAATGATGGATATTTTGAATGAACAATTGATTACGACAGGTGGAGAACCAGTCGCCTTTGATCATGACTGTAGAGAAGGTATCTGTGGAATGTGTTCCATGTATATCAATGGTAAACCACACGGTCCTTGGCAAGCCAATACTACTTGTCAATTGCATATGCGTGCATTCAAAGACAATGATACGATTGTAATTGAGCCATGGAGAGCAAATGCATTTCCGGTGATTAAAGATTTAACAGTAGACAGATCTGCTTTTGATAGAATCATTCAAGCTGGTGGTTAT
Organism: Chitinophaga pinensis; assembly: GCA_945902975.1. Taxonomy (GTDB): domain Bacteria; phylum Bacteroidota; class Bacteroidia; order Chitinophagales; family Chitinophagaceae; genus Sediminibacterium; species Sediminibacterium pinensis_E. The sequence continues at coordinate 41 of CAMDNL010000122.1, read as the reverse complement.
GTAAGTGTGAATACAGGTAATGCAGTAGATGGTAATTCATT
>CAMDNL010000121.1 GCA_945902975.1 Chitinophaga pinensis | reverse complement strand
ATGATAAAAGCCACCTGAAATAAGGAGATAGCAAGAATCAATTGTACGACCGAATTAAAAGCTTCAGAAGGCAATACTGAATGCACCCATGGCGGCAGTACGACCAGCTTGCCTATTGCTAAGTTCACAGTTACTTGAATCAAATAAGGGCGGATGGGCGTAGCGAACGCTAAAAAGATGCCTAAAAAGACATTGATCCAAAAAATAAATCGATAAGGCCCAACAAAAGAAAATACCCTACTTAAGATGGCTGATTTGAATATGGGTTTAGGCTGGGTAGATGACATAGCAAAGTAAAGTTACACCGCTTTTACGTATTTTCGTATAAGCATGGAAAGTACAGATCAAGAATTATTGAATGCAGTTGTGACACCTTACAACTTGACGGACGAACAAGAGAAAAAAGAAATTGTTCGCCACTACCGTGCATTGCTTAGAACCTTAAGAACTAAACTTAAAAAGGGCGATCGAGAATTACTTAGAACCGCATTTGAAATGGCTGCTGAAGCGCATAAAACAATGCGTCGTAAAAGTGGCGAGCCTTATATCTTACACCCTATTGCAGTAGCGATGATTGCAGCAGATGAAATTGGATTGGGTGTGCGAAGCACCATCTGCGCATTATTACATGATACGGTAGAGGACACCGACATCACCTTAGATGATATCAAAAGAGAATTTGGAAATGAGATTGCAAAGATTGTAGATGGTTTGACAAAAATTGCAACGGTGATGGATACCAATAGCAGTCAGCAAGCAGAAAATTTCAAAAAGATCTTACTCACTTTAACGGATGATCCGAGGGTGATCCTGATCAAACTTTCGGATAGACTCCATAATATGCGTACAATGGACTCGATGAAGCAAGAGAAGCAATTAAAAATTGCCTCTGAAACCATCTGGGTATACGCCCCACTCGCACATCGTATGGGCTTGTACAACATGAAGACCGAATTAGAGGATCTGGCCATGAAATATATGGAACCAGCTACCTACCATGAGATTGCAAAAAAATTAGCAGAAACAAAAAGAGAAAGAACAAAATATATCAATGAGTTTGTTAAACCATTAAAGGAGAAATTAAGTCAAACCGAATTGCAATTTGATATTTTTGGTCGTCCAAAAAGCATCCATTCTATTTGGCATAAAATAAAAAAGAAAGGCGTAAGTTTTGAAGAAGTCTATGATCTTTTTGCGATTCGTATCATTCTTGATGCCCCTTTAGAAAAAGAAAAAGAAGCCTGCTGGAAAGTGTATTCCATCGTCACAGATGAATACCTTCCCTCTCCTGAAAGATTAAGGGATTGGTTAAGTAACCCTAAGAGCAATGGCTACGAAGCATTGCACACCACTGTAATGGGACCAGATGGTAAATGGGTAGAAGTGCAGATACGAAGTAAAAGAATGAATGAAATTGCAGAGAAAGGAATGGCTGCCCATTTTAAATATAAAGAAGAGACCTCACAAAGTGAAGACCGATTTGATAAATGGTTCATCCAAATTAGAGAAGCCTTGAGCAATCAAGAGGAAGAAGGTATTGATTTCTTACAAGACTTTAAGACCTCTTTTTTAGCAGAAGAAATTTATGTGTATACGCCAAAAGGTGAGGTGAAAATGTTACCGGTGAATAGTTCTGCACTTGATTTTGCTTTTTATATCCATACTGCAATTGGATCAAAATGTATAGGCGCAAAAGTCAACCACAAATTGGTTCCCATTAGCCATACTTTAAGAAGTGGCGACCAGATAGAGATCATCACTAGTAACAAACAAAAACCTACCGAAGACTGGTTAAATAATGTGGTGACAGCAAAGGCTAAAAATAGTATTAAAGATGCCTTAAGAGAGGAAAAGAAAATCATTTCAGAAGAAGGGAAATATACAGCACAACGAAAACTTGAGGGGATCGGCGCAGTGTACAATACACATAACTTGGATCAATTAATGCACTTTTATAAACTACAAAGTCATTTAGATTTATTGTATAAAATCGCAACTAAATCCATTGATCTAAAAGAACTTAAAAGTTTTCATGTCATAGGTGATAAAATAGAAGCGCCAAAGCCTATCCTGGCTATACCAGACCCGAATATTGAACCCCATGTTTACAAGCCACTCCCTAAAAAAGGAGATTCAGAATTAATCATTTTTGGTGAATCAAGTGATAAGATTAAATACAATCTGGCAAAATGTTGTAATCCTATTCCTGGGGATGATGTTTTTGGATTTGTGAGTACTGGAAAAGGTTTGATTATTCATAGAACCAGCTGCCCGAATGCCACACAACTATTAGCCAATTATGGTCATCGAGTTGTCAAAACCAAGTGGGCTAAAAATAAAGAAATCTCGTTCCTTACAGGACTTAGCATCATTGGATTAGACGATGTTGGGGTGGTGAATAAAATAACGACCATTATTAGCGGGGACCTCAAAATCAATATTGCAGCACTCACCATTGAATCCAAAGATGGGATGTTCGAAGGTACCATTAAGGTCTTTGTGCACGATAAAGATGAATTAGAGGAATTGGTCAACCGCATTCAAGGCTTAAATGGCATTCAAAAAGTGATCCGTTTTGATACAGACCTCATCTAAAGTAAAGTAATCAACACCATAGGAAAAATATGTGTGAAAACATTTCTTTTTATCCCATGCTTAAATAGGTAATCCCCATTTCTAGACTTATTTTTGCTACTCAAATTCAAATTTATGGTAGACGTAATTTTAGGACTTCAATGGGGTGATGAAGGTAAAGGGAAGATAGTGGATTATTTTGCACCCAACTACGATGTCATTGCTCGTTTTCAAGGTGGCCCAAATGCTGGACATACTTTATATGTGAATGGCACTAAAATGGTCTTGCACCAAATCCCATCAGGTATTTTCCATCAAGATAAAATCAATATCATTGGCAATGGTGTCGTTTTAGATCCAGTGACTTTGAAAAAAGAATGTGCCGCAGTGGCAAGCATGGGCATTGATGTGAAAAAAAATCTTTTTATATCTGAGCGTACCAATATCATTATTCCTAGCCATAGAGCTTTAGACAAGGCCTCTGAATTGTCTAAAGGAGAAGCTAAAATTGGTTCTACATTAAAAGGCATTGGCCCAGCTTATATGGATAAGACTGGCAGAAACGCTTTAAGAGTGGGTGACTTATTAGATAAGAAATTTATCAGCAAATACATTGCTTTGATAATGAAGCATCAAAAGATTTTAGATAGCTATAATTTCAATGAAGATATTTCTGAAATGGAAACAGAATTCTTTGAAGCCATTGAGTTTTTAAAGACAATGAATATTATTAATTGTGAGTACTTTATCAATGATCAAATTAGTAAGGGTAAGAAAGTATTAGCAGAAGGCGCGCAAGGATCCATGCTAGACATTGACTTTGGCACTTTCCCATTTGTGACTTCAAGCAATACTATTTCTGCAGGAGTTTGTACTGGCCTGGGTGTCTCTCCAAAACAAATTGGCGAAGTATTTGGCATTTCAAAAGCCTATTGTACAAGAGTGGGTAGCGGCCCCTTCCCTACCGAATTGCATGACGAAAAAGGAGAGGAATTAAGAAAGATTGGAAGTGAGTTTGGTGCCACCACAGGACGTCCAAGAAGATGTGGATGGATTGACCTTGTTGCATTAAAATATACCTGCATGATCAATGGTGTAACGCAGATTATCATGACAAAGGCGGATATACTAGATTCATTTAAAGAACTTGAATTGGGTATTGCCTATGAAATGGAAGGAAAGCAGATTGATTATGTGCCTTTTCAATTGGTTGGGACCCCGGTAACCCCTATCTGGAAAAAGATGGCAGGCTGGGAAGTCGATACCACCAAAATGAAAAATGATGCGGAATTGCCAGCAACTATGAAAACATATATCAAATTTATTAATGAATATTTAGGCGTACCTGTGAAGTACGTATCGAATGGCCCGGGTAGAGATCAAATTGTACATTTATAATCAAAAAAAAGCAATAAAAAAAGTCGCATTATTTTTGAAAAATTAAATTTTCATTTGAAATTTACATAAATATTTTTGATTGAGTTATGGCAGTAAAATCTACAAAAGAGAAAAAGACAGCGACACCAAAAAATGGCGTAGTCAAAGCTGAAAAATCAAGCAAGACATCTTCAA
>CAMDNL010000120.1 GCA_945902975.1 Chitinophaga pinensis | reverse complement strand
GAAGCCATTGTTGCTTTAGGTAAGGATGGAAAGATCGTCGCCGAATTGACCAATAAGGAGACGCATAGTCACGCCAGCTTCATTCAAGTCGCAATAGCCAATGTATTAGCCGAACAGCAAATGACAATCAGTGCATTAGATGCGATTGCGGTGACTTTAGGACCAGGAAGTTATACTGGATTAAGGGTTGGGTTAGCAACTGCAAAAGGCATTGCCTACTCCATACAAAAGCCATTAATTGGTTTATCCACCCTAGGCGCTTTGGCAACTAGAGCCTTCCAACTGGCACCCAATGCATTTGAGCCCCCATTCCAAGTTTTTACTATGATAGATGCTAGAAGAATGGAAGTATTTGGCGCGATCTATGACCCATCCTGTAACCCAATCCTACAAGAACAAGCCATGGTGCTTGATCAAGCAAAATGGAACAGTCTTATCCATCAGCCAACCCTTTGCATTGGCAATGGACTGGCAAAAACAAAAGATTTTACAGCACCACAAAAAGTAAATTATTTGGAGGGGCATTATACGAGCCAAGTACTTCTAAATATGGCAATGACAAAATTGAATGCTGCCCAATTTGAGGATATAGCTTATGTTGGTCCAAATTACCTTAAAGAGGTTTACATCCTTCCGAGCAAATAATACATATTATTTAAATTTTTATGTATTAAATATTCATTAACTTTGCAGTGTAAAAAAATTCATAACCCCCAATATGTAATTTGTCATGAATCAATCATTATCATTGTTACAATTAGACAATGGAACCACACCATTAAAAGTGGATTTAATCCATAGCAAAAAAGCTGCTATGATTTTAAGAGCATTGAACCACAAACTTCGTCAACAAATTTTAAATTTAATTGACGAGCAGCAAAAAATGACTGTTACAGAGATCTATGTAAAACTTAGATTAGAGCAGTCAGTTGCCTCCCAACATTTAGCCATTTTAAGAAGAGCCGGTATTGTTGTAACAATCCGTGAAGGAAAGTTTATTTTTTATATGGTGGACTACAATCGTCTTGAACAAGTGAACCAATTTGTAGAACAATTAGTTGGATAATATGGAGTTAAGCTTAGCTCAATTTTTAGAATTATCTAAAGAAGATTCAGTTCAAATCATTGATACCAGAACGGATGTTGAATTTTTACAGGGATATATTCCTGGATCCATTCATATAGGATTAGATGAAATAAAAACTTTAAATGCACTTAAAATAATTGAGCATGATTGCCCCATTATTTTAGTGTGTACACAAGGCACTGAAGCAATCCTGATAAAACGCTTTGAACTCCTAGGTTACACCCAAGTGAAGGGTTATTTACAAGGCGGTTTTTCAACATGGTCTGATGCAGATCAAAAAATAGATTTAATTATTGAAGTTGAAGTAGATGAGCTAGCAATGGACATCCCTTTTGACGAGTACTTAATGATTTTAGACATTCGTGCCGAGGAAGTCTTTGACAAAGGCCATATCAAAGACGCTGTCCACCTTCCCTTAATTGAATTTGGTGATCCAGGTTCGATGTCAGAACTAGACGAACATTTTAATATTTATATCATAGACGATTTAGGCAAACAGTTATTGCTTGCAGCCTCGGTGTTAAAAAAACAAGGCATTCATAATATTAGAATTGTCAAAGATGGATGGGATGCGGTAGAATTTTTGAAAAATAAATTTAAGATTGTTGCTTCACCAAAAAAGAATCTTTCTGATGATCAAGAGTATCAATAACGCATCTGATTCAAGTTCAAATTTTTCTTAATTCAGTTATTGATTCAGATCTTAATTCAGATCTTAATTCAGCTATTAATTACTCTACTACTAAATGTCCATAGGTGGCTGCGTCATAAGGATAACGCCATCTGCGATGACTCCATAAATAATTGGCAGGATGTTGTTTTATTTTATCCTCCAATATTTTAACAAAAAGCGCAGTCAATTGTCCGTCTTTAAAATAATTTGGGGCGGTGGTCATAACCTCATAATGTGAGTGGTAATATCCTCTTTTTGTGCTGTAAAAATGAACAAAAACCTGTGCGGTATTATTGAGCTTGGCCCCTTTTTCTGGTCCTTTTACAAATGGTGTTAATTGGCCAAAAAATGGAACCCAAAAAGCAGATTTAGGATTACCAGGATTTTGATCCGCAGCTAGTGCCAAGGCATATTTTTCACTCGTAGCATATTGATGGAACTGATTTTTAAAATTATTAGCCGGAATCAAAATGCTGCCATATCTTTTTCGCATATCCAAAATCAAACGATCAAAAAAACGATTGCTTAAAGGCATGTAGACGCCTATAAAAGGATACTTGCCGTATTTTGCAGCACCCCAATTCGCAAATTCCCAATTAAAAAAATGCCCGGCCATAAGCTGAACATTTTGCCCTGTTGCATAAATGTCATTGAGTACTTCGACATTGGAGCTAAAGCGCTTTTTAAAACTTGCATCAGACATGGAGATCAACTTAATGGTCTCAAAAAATGTATCTGCAAATTTTTGGTAAAAATCTTTTGCAATTTGATTACGCTCTTGGATCGTTTTATTGGGAAAAGCAATAGCTAAATTATGATGTACTACCTCCAGCCTATATTTTAAAATTTTTCTCAATAAAAAAGCCACTCCATCACTTAATAGATATATAACAGGCCAAGGAATCAAAGAAATCAAATAAAAGAGGGCATAAAAAATGGAGTACATAAAATGATTATTTACTTGGCTCAATCCAAGCTTGGTGTTCTTTAAGTAACAAAATTAATTCATCTACTGCTACATTGCTATCAATATTGCGCTTCATTACTTCTTTACCTTTATATAAGGTAATCTTTCCTACCCCGCTTCCTACATAACCAAAATCAGCATCTGCCATTTCTCCAGGGCCATTCACGATACAACCCATGATCGCTATCTTCAAGCCCTTTAAGTGATTGGTGACTGCTCTAATTTTTGCTGTGGTCTCTTGAAGCTCAAATAAAGTTCGTCCACAACTTGGACAAGAAATATATTCTGTTTTAGAAATTCTAGTTCTAGTAGCTTGTAAAATTCCGAATGCAGTAGTATTCAATAATTGCTCTATACTTGAATTGTTAAAATAATTACGGCCAGACACATTGGATCCACTCACGCTTGCATCATAAGCAGCTTTACTTAAACCTAAACAAATCCCATCTCCAATCCCTTCTAATAATAACGCACCTGTTTCAATTGCAAAATGAATCAAGTGTTCATCTGTGGTTTGCCATTGGCTATCTGTCACTAAAATAATAGGTTGCTGAATCTGCAATTGCATCAATTTGATCGCCATTCTTCTCACCGCTTGCATTGCATTGTTACATTGACTACTCAAACAAAAAACAACAGAGGGATCTTTTGAAATTTGTAATAACAATTCATCCGCTATGGGTTGAAGATCACTATAACAATCTATTTGTACAAAATTAAGTTGGGGATGCTTTGCATCTAAGGCGATAAAAGAAACAGCATCTATGATTGGATGGTACTTTTCGGTATTGTTGGCAAGTGCGCAAACCGCTGGAGTTGCTACTATGCTAAGGGTTCCAGGCAAGTTGAAATCTAAAGGCTTGTTGCCTATAAAAACATAATCAGCAGCAGCATCCGAGATCGTCCATTTATCTGTACCTGCATCATAGGTATAACCAATCGCTACTAAGTCTGTTGTTGTAATAGTAGATAGATGACTTAAATCTGCAATCACCACAGGCACTTGTTTGCCGCCAATATTGCGTACCGCAGTGGTTGCACGTCTTGTATATTCAAAAGGGCTATAAGGCAATTGTGTTAGTTCAGGGACCATTGCTGTATTCACTTCTGACAACTGATTGTATCTTTTAACTAAATCTACACAAACTGGAATTTCTAATTCAGGATCTTCTGTTAAACTAACTCTGATCGTATCACCAATGCCATCTTCTAATAAGGTACCAATTCCAATTGCACTCTTAATTCTTCCATCCTCTCCATCACCAGCTTCTGTTACACCTAAATGCAAAGGGTATAATTCATTGAACTCTTGATGCATTTGTTGAATCAATAATCGATAGGCTTGCACCATTACTTGAGGATTGCTTGATTTCATACTCAAAATAATTTGGTGGTAGTCCAAGCTCCTTGCAATTCTTAAAAACTCCATGGCGCTTTCTACCATCCCAATAGCTGTATCGCC
>CAMDNL010000119.1 GCA_945902975.1 Chitinophaga pinensis | reverse complement strand
GACAGCTATTTAGCTGAAGATTTAATCCAAGAAATTTTTATTAAAATCATTGACAACTTAAAGCAAAGAAAATATGCCGAAGAAGGCAAGTTTCTTCCTTGGGCTTTAAGAATTTCACATAATTTTTGTGTTGACCATTTTAGAAAAGTAAAACGCACCCCTGTTATTAAAACAAGTGATGACCAAGATATTTTTGAAGTGATTAAGCATACCGATCATTCTGCCGATTATAAAATGACCCGTGCACAAACGCATAAAAATATTCAAGAACTAGTTGACTTATTACCAGAGGAACAAAGAGAGATCATTGTGTTAAGACACTATGCTAATTTTAGTTTTAAGGAAATTGCCACTTTGACCAATTGTAGTATTAATACCGCTTTGGGAAGAATGCGTTATGGCTTGATCAACTTAAGAAAGATGATGAACGAGCGTGGGATGACGATGTAGTTATTTTTTCTTAGCGCTGCACTTTAACCATTCAAGGTATTGTTGAATATCTGGGGTGTATCCAATTGGATTGGATTGAAGCACTTGATCTGGACTCAATACAACATATAATGGTTGTGAAGACTGATTGAAATTCTCGGTCTCAAATGTCGCCCATAAATCTGCCACGGTATTGATTTGCTTTTGTTGACCACCTTGCGTTGTGTATACAAAACGTTCTGCTACTGGTAAATTTGCTCGATCATCTACATATAAGGATAGTAAAATATAATTTTCTTGAATGAACTTTTGCACCGCAGGATCTGTCCATACTTGCTCTTCCATTTTTCTACAATTCACACAAGCCCAACCGGTAAAATCAATTAAGATTGGTTTTTGTTGCGCCTTCGCCATTGCCAATGCTTTGGTATAGTCATTCACTACATCGGCTTTTAATCCATGACTTGAACTATCAGATGCAAATAGACTATAATGTGTTGGAGGTGGGAAGCCACTTAATAATTTTAAATTATTGGCATTTTGAGGCATCAATCCTGCTCCTAAATACAATGCAAAACCTAAAGCGAGTCCACCCAATAATTTTCGGCCTAAAGCAATTTTTTGTCCTTTTACATCATGTGGTAATAATAAGAAACCAAATAGATAAGCAGACAAACCAAGGCTAATTAAAATCCATATACCAATAAAGACCTCTCTTTTTAATAGTCCCCAATGTTGCACTAAATCTGCATTCGATAAAAATTTAAATGCCAATGCCAATTCAACAAAGGCCAAAACTTTTTTTACCGTATCCAACCAGCCTCCAGATTTTGGTAAGCTCTGAAGCCATTGTGGGAAGATGGCAAATAAAGTAAATGGCAGTGCTAAAGCCAATCCAAACCCTGCCATGCCTTCTGTTAAAGCCCAGGCGCCTCCTTGTAATGAGCCAACTAATAAGGTACCTAAGATTGGCCCTGTGCATGAGAAGGAAACAATCGCTAAAGTGATGGCCATGAAAAAAATACCACCCAAACTTCCTAAGCCACTTTTAGCGTCTGCTTTATTGGCAATACCGGAAGGCAAACTAATTTCAAAATAACCAAAGAAAGAAATTGAAAAGAAAATGAAGATGGCAAAGAAGGCGATATTCAACCATGCGTTGGTAGAAATGCTATTAAAAATTTCTGGTTGCACATTCCCCGCAATATGAAATGGCACACTAGCCAGTACATAAATCAAGAAAATGCTCAATCCATAGATCAATCCATTTTGTATGCCTTGTTTTCTTGTCTTAGACCTTTTGGTGAAAAAAGACACTGTTACAGGAATCATTGGAAATACACATGGCGTAACTAGTGCAATCAATCCGCCCAAGAATCCTAAAAAGAATACACCCCATGCACCGCTATCCGCATTGGCACTTGATGTTGTTTCTCCACATGCATTTTCAGGTGCATTGCGCGCCGACTCAGGAAGTAAGATATTGAACTGAGTACCTTTTTGTCCATTGGCTAAAGGCATTGCAATAGGTAATTCAATCACATAAAATGAAGACTCCTTTCCTGCACTTAACACCACTACCCCTTTTAAACTATCTGGTTGAAAACCATGAATCACAATATCTTCTGTGATATCAAATTGTCCTGTGAAAACTTTTGCATTTCCAAACAATACATCTTTTTGTGCTTGAGCAACTACTGAATAGTTTGGTGGATTAACAGCTACCGCTGTTTCTAAAGTAAATTTTAAATTAGGCGCTTCTACTCCTTCTGCATTGGCATCATAGATTTTCCAGCCAGCTTGAACTTGAACAGTGACTTGTATCGCATATACAGAATCATTCTTAGCTGTGATGTTCACTGTTGCTTTTGCAATACTATCTGTCTGTGCTTTTAATTGTGCTACAGATAAGATCAGCGCTATAAATGTCAATATGAAATTACGCATGTATAAGATTTGGTTTGTTATTGAATATCCACTTCAAAACTTTGTTTTGTTGGAGGCAAACATCTTTCCTCATTACAAACCATGTATTCAATGGTTCCAGTCAACTTAGTCTTGGTGTTTACTTTTAAAGTAACCGCCTGTATAAATTGTACTTTACCCCCGAAAGAACCAATAACAGCTCCAAAATTATTATCAAATTTCTTTTCTAATTTACCAACTTCCTTTGTGCTGCCATTTAAAACAACCAATGGATTTTTAGCAAACTGCAGCGTAGTAGGAACTGGTCCTTTTTTTACAAATTGAGAATAGATATGCCAAGGCGCATCCACGTTTGCAGTAATAATGATATTGTACTGCTTCTCTCCTGTCTTCACTGCTTGAGAAGCCCATTTTACTGGCGCTAATTTTTGAGCTTGACTTTGAAAAGCGAAAGCCAATAAGCATAAACCAAGAACTATTTTTTTCATCTGTTTGATTTTAATTCAAATTATAAAGACGCTGCCGTTTTCAATAAACCCAATAATTCAAATACCTGAACACCATCCGTATTGTTCAATAGTGGATTGGTTGCCCTTTCTGGATGTGGCATCATGCCAAAAACATTTCTGCCTGCATTACAAATACCAGCAATATCTTGTATGGCCCCATTTGGATTCGCATCCCCTCCAATCTTACCATCTTTATCGCAGTAGCGGAAAATGATTTGATTGTTTTTTTCTAAACTAGCCAAAGTAGCCTCATCTGCAAAGTATCTTCCTTCGCCATGTGCAATTGGAATTTGCAATGGACCACTATTCTCGGATTTTATAAATACATTTTTACAAATAAATTGCTGATTGGCATTTTGTAATAATGCGCCAGGCAATAAGCCTGATTCACATAAAATTTGGAAGCCATTGCATACGCCCAACACTTTACCACCTTTATTTGCAAATTCAATGACTGATTGCATCATTGGACTAAATTTTGCAATCGCACCACAACGTAAATAATCACCGTAGGAAAATCCACCTGGCAGAACAATACAATCTTCTGTATTAAAATGAGATAAATCACTATCCTTATGCCAAAGCATTTGAACTTCAAAACCAAGGTCCTTTTCTAATGCATCTTGCATGTCTCTATCACAGTTTGAACCAGGGAAAACCAATACGCCAAATTTCATAGTAGTAAGCTTAAAAAGTTGAGTAAAATTGAACTACAAAGGTACTTAAATATGCTTTGCTAAATAGTGTAAATTCTACACCTAAAAAAGGTGGTTATACACAATCAAACCCGCTGAAATCCAAAATAAGACATTGGGAATCATCAATTGTTTAGGGCCTGCGTAACAAAAACTAATGAAACTTGCCAATGGTGCGATCACAATTGCAGAAGCATATAAAGCTTGCGAAGAAAAGATAATAGGCTGGAAAAAAGTCACCACCAAGGTCAGTAACATCACGCCCCAGTATTTTCTTACCTGAATAATAAAGCGATTTTGTTGATCCTGCCAAAAGTAGAGTCCAATTAACAATTGAAGGCCCATAAAGGATAAAGCAATAATCGATTTAGCATCCAATGCAGCCAAAGGATTTTCCCAATCTAATTTGGGTAAAAATGCAGTGAAAGCTGCAGCAGAATCTGTTAAAAAAACATAGGTGAAAATAAAGTAAAAAGGCAATACAATGCCCATGATCAAAACCAACCATTCTGTTAATCTAAATGGTCTTATGATGGCTAATGCAAAAATAACTACCGGTATCAATATCGCAATTGGCTCGTATAATAAAATGGAACATCCAACAATCATTCCAATATTAAATTCTAGTGTTTTAGGCTGCGTCTGATCGTATAATCGATTCAACTTGACTAA
>CAMDNL010000118.1 GCA_945902975.1 Chitinophaga pinensis | reverse complement strand
GCACATGCTGCAGGTCAACCATGGAGAGCAAAAAGCGCCTTGGATGCAGTAGAATTAATGAATGTGGGATGGAATTTTAAGAGAGAGCATCTTAAGCCAACCAACAGATCGCACTATGTGATTGTAGATGGAGGTGACCAGCCAAATGTGGTTCCAAGTAAAGCAAGTGTATGGTATTATTTTAGAGAGCGTACCTATGAGGATATTAAAATGAACTATGAATCAGGTATCAAAATTGCAGAAGGTGCTGCGATGATGACGAATACAAAAATGACGCATCAAATGTTAGGTACTGCATGGCCTGGTCATTTTAACAAACCGCTTGCAGAAGCCATGTTTGCGAATATTAAAAAAGTAGGCATGCCTACTTGGGATGAAAAAGATATTGCATTGGCGAAAGGGGTACAAGCATTAGTAGAAGCGCCAAAGAAAGACCAACAAGGCAATCCTATTGATGGTTTAAAATCTACGATTGATACTTTAAAAGGCTCTGTTGCATTTTCTTGGGGTGGAGGATCAGATGATATTGCAGACATCTCATGGAACTTGCCTACGATTGTGTTAAGGTATCCAGCAAATATTCCAGGCACAAAAGGACACCATTGGGCAGACGCCATTGCCATGGCGACACCTATTGCACATAAGGGGTCCTTGGTGGGGGCAGAAGCGACAGCCATGACTTTATTAGACTTGTTTACTAAGCCTAGTTTAGTAGCAGATGCAAAAAAATATTTTAATGAAGTACAAACTAAAGATGTCAAGTACATTCCTTTCATTACTAAAGATGATCCTCCTGCCATTCATTTGAATAAAGAAATTCAAGGCGCGTTTAGAAGTCAACTTGAAAAATTCTATTACGATCCAAGTAAGTTTGGAACTTATTTAGAGCAATTGGGTATTAGTTATCCAACTATCAAGCAGTAGATTATTCAATGTAGAAAGGGCGAAAAAATTTATACAAAAAAAGAGGGAGCAACTGCTCCCTCTTTTTTTATCCTGTCTTTAATATTATTTTTTACTAGCAATGGCTCCAATCGCGTAAACTAGTTTATCTAAATCTTGAAGTCTAGTATACACATGAGGCGTGATTCGGACACAGCTTACATTCTCCCATACAATCCCAACCGTATGAATTTTATATTTTGAAAACAAGGCGCTGTCTAATTCTCCGGGTGTCATGCCGTCTACACTCACACCACAAATACCACAAGCAAATTCTGGCTTGAAGGAAGTGTGAATTTTTACTTTAGGTAGATCGACCACTTTACTTGCCCAATAATTTTTTAGATAACGAATACGTTCCTCTTTTCGTTTACTTCCAATAGCGGTATGAAAATTAATGGCTTCGCCAATCCCTTGTTCTATTGGAAAGCTTCTTGTACCAAGGGTTTCAAATTTTCTTATATCCGAACCATTTGGTTGGTCATTGCATACCAATGGCCATATTTTAGAAATATTTTCTTTCTTAATCCAGAGCATTCCAGTACCAATTGGGGCAGATAAAAACTTATGCAATGAAGTACCAAAATAATCGCAACCCAATTCTGGCACCTTAAAATCTAGTAGTCCAAAACTATGCGCACCATCCACAATGGTTTCAATACCATATCGTTTTGCCATTGCACATAATTTTTTAACTGGCATGATTTGTCCAATCCAATTAATCACATGTGTGATAAGAATAATTTTAGTCTTTGGTGTGATTGCTTTTTCAAAAGCAGCAACAATTTCATCCTCGTTTTCTATTGGAAATTTAAAATTCAATTGGTTGTATACGATACCATCCCTGGTACTTCTTTGTTTCAAAGCATTGATCATATTGGGATAGTCTTGCTTGGTACCAATAACTTCGTCACCCGCTTTTAAGTTTAATCCAAAAATAACAGTGTTCAATGCCTCAGTTGCATTTCTGTTAATGGCCACTTCTTCTGGATCGGCCCCGGCAAGTTCGGCTAATTTATACCTAAGCGGCTCTCTTCCTTGATCCAAAATACGCCACATAAAATAGGAGGGTCCTTCATTAGAAAGCCGATTAAATCGTTCAACCGCTTCTTGAACAATTCTAGGGCTAGGACTTACACCTCCATTGTTTAAATTAATGATATTTGGGCTAGCCGTATAGCCCTGCTGTACCACCGACCAGTAATCCTCGTCAGTTGCTATTTCGATGGGTGATAAGCCTTGTTTGTGCAAGTTGAGATGTTGGAACTCCGCTGCATGCGCTTGATTGAATAAACTATTTGCTGAAAAAGCCCCAGCAGCTAAGCCTAATTTTTGAATAAAATTTCTGCGATTTGACATAAGCTAGATTTGTACCATCAATTTAATTAAATTTTTGACACCATGTTGCGCAAAACTTTAGTAAATTAGAATATTATATCAACTAAAATGATACATACCATGATCAAACAATATGTAGTCGCACTTTTTTCTATTTGTATTGCAAATACAATAGTGGCGCAAGTTCCAACTGATGTCTATAAAATGGAAGCAATTTCAAGACCTAAAATCTCACCAGAGGGAACTTGGATTTTATATAGTCAATCTAAAATTGATGCTGCAAAAGACAGGTCAGTGTCCAAATTATATATGATGTCGTCTGACGGTAAAGAGACCATCACATTAACAGAACAAACAAAAGGCGTTGGTAATTACCAATGGAGCCCCGATGGGAAATATATTTCTTATTTAACGAAGGGAAAAGATGAGGACTATGGTTCTCAAGTATTTTTAATGGATCGTCGAGGTGGAGAAGGCGTTCAGCTAACGAATATTAAAGGAGAGATTAATGATTATATTTGGTTTAATAACGGTAAAAAAATGATTGTAGTCGTAAAAGATTTTAACTATGCGGATACTGCAAAGTCTAAAATCAGAACACCGTATGAAATGACTAGATACAAATTCAAACAAGACAATGAAGGTTATTTAGACAATCGTAAAACGCATATCTATTTATTTGATATGGCAACAAAAAAATTAGACACTTTAACAAGTGGAAATTACAATGAGGGGGATGTGGCTATAAGTCCAGACGATTCAATGATTGCCTATGTGAGCAATGTTTCTGAAAATCCTGATAAGAACTCTAATGCGGATTTATTTTTATTAAAATTGACTAAAGGTGCTACACCATTGCAGTTCACGAATTATAAAGGCGCTAACACGAGTCCAGTATTTAGCCCAGATAATTCTAAAATTGCATTTTTACAATCTAGTTCAGAAAGAAATTTCGACATGTATGACATCACACATTTAGGTATTTATGATCTTAAATCAAAAGCCTTATCCATTGTTTCAAAAAATTATGATCGTGCATTCTCTTCTATTGCTTGGTCCAAAGATGGTCAGTCTATCTTGTCTTTAATTGAAGATGATAGAAAACAAAATTTGGTTCAATTTAATATTCAAACCCAAAAGCCAGAACAATTAACCAATGAAATGGGGGTGTATAGTTCAATGGATATGAATGACAAGGGTGATATGGTTTTGCTATTTGCTAATTTAGCAACACCGAATGAAATTTATAGCTATCAAAATAAAACAACTAAAAGATTGACGCATTTACAAGACGCTTTTGTAGCAAGTTTAAAAAAGGGATACCATAAAGGTTTTCAATCTACTTCGTCTGATGGAACAATCGTATCAAGTATTTTACATTTACCAGATAGCGGAGCAAAAAATTTACCATTGATTTTATTTATTCATGGAGGTCCTGTGGCACAGGATGATTATGCATTTGATATGACATCCAGAATCTACGCTAATGCAGGCTATGCTGTAGCAACAGTTAATTACAGAGGAAGTAGCGGAAGAGGCCTTGCATTTACCAATGCGATTTATGCAGACTGGGGCAACAAGGAAGTGAAAGATATTGTTGGTGCTGCAGACTATTTAATTAAGGAAGGAATTGCGGATCCTAATAGACTTGGAATTGCAGGTTGGAGCTATGGCGGTATCTTAACGAATTACACGATAGCAACGGACAAGCGTTTTAAAGCTGGCGTAAGCGGTGCAGGAAGTTCGCTCATGATGTCGGTGTATGGATCTGATCAATACATTTCGCAGTATGAAGATGAATTAGGTAAGCCTTGGGAGAATCCAAAGAAATGGGAGGCCTTGTCTTATCCATTCTATAAAGTAAAGGAGATTAAAGCGCCCGTTTTATTCATGGCAAGTCAAGCAGATTTTAATGTGCCTGTAATTGGCGCTGAACAAATGTATCAAGCATTTAAATCAGAAGGCATTCCTACTGAATTGATTATCTATCCAAATCAAAACCATGGCATACGCGTACCAAGTTATATCGTGCATCGACATAACGCACATATCAATTGGTTCAATAAATATTTGAAATGAAAATAATCATCACCTGG
>CAMDNL010000117.1 GCA_945902975.1 Chitinophaga pinensis | reverse complement strand
ATGCGCTTATTGAATGAAAGTGAAAACGTAAATCCTTACTTGCATTATAATGATTTTATCAGGACTGCTATTTTTTCGACACAAGGTAAATTTGATAGTACTTTTTACTATGCAAAAAAAGCTTTTTATAATTGGCCAAGAGCAACAAGCTATTATAAGAATATGATTTTTGCATCTGCTAAAATGAAAGATACGGCAGAAGCAACCAAGGCCTTTAAGACCTACATCAAATACAGAGATAGTGGGGAAGGATGGAACCAATACATTTTAGGCTTAATTGAGATCAATCAAACCCCTATAGCAGTTACCAGGGCTTTATTAGACACAGCGGTTTCAAGATTCCCTGCAGATAGTGCCATATTTGTAAACACAAAATCATTGTTATACGGCAATGCAATTTCAACTGGTAGTTTGCCTAATTATGCTGCATTAGGTGCGCAAGCTTTTCAGAAAGGCAAGTATACAGTAGCTGCAAATTATTACTCACAAGCGAGTGCAGCAGAGCCCGGTAATTATACGCATTTTGAAAATATGGGTATTTGCTATTACACCGCTAAGTCCTACGAAAAAGCCATACAATATTTTAATAGAGCCATTGATTTGCCATCCGCTAATACAGGCAAGTCTGAATTCTTTAAGGCTATGTCCTATATTGCAATGGGTAATAACGCGGCAGGATGTAGTGCTTTACAAGCAGCAAAAGCAAAAAAATATCCTGGGGTAGAGGCTCAAATTGCACAGTATTGCAAATAGTCTAAGTTACTAGCAAGCTTTGAAATAAGATTTTAATTTATACCTTATATGTGGTATATTAGGATAATGAAGTTTACACATAGCTTCATGGTTGAAAAATTATAAATCCATTAAAAATAAATTAATGAAAAAAGTTGCTGTTTTATTTTGTGCTTTAGTGCTAATGTTTGAAATGACATCTTGCGCAACAATCGTTGGTGGTAAAGTTACAACAAGTCAAAAAATTAAGCCTGGTCCTGGTGAGCCAGTAAGACAAGTAAAGGTGGGCGCTTTATTAGCTGACATCTTCTTCTTTGGTGGTGCTGGTCTACTTATTGATTTTGCAACTAATGCAATCTATAAGCCTACTGAGCCTAAGAAGTAACTGAGCTAAAAAATCAATAAAAGAACTCCGATTTCGTAAGATTTCGGAGTTTTTGTTTAATACAATATTACTTTGGCATGTTTTTTTCGTCCATTTAACTTTACGATCCAGTATTGATTGTAAACAGTCTCATCTAAATCTTTGTATTCATCCTTATCTAGGAGCAAGTTTACCAATCTTGGGCTTGTATTAGAATGTCCTACAATTAATATAGTTTTTGATTGATTTGCTTCTGCTTTTAGTTCATCAGCAAAAGTTTTTAATTGTTTAGGGTCATAGTTATTGATGGATAATCCAACAGCATTAGCTAGAGGCATAACAGTTGATTTGGTTCTGTTATAATTAGTAGAATAAATTTTACTGATTTTGTATTTCTTAAATTCTTGAATTAAAGATTGTGCTCTATCTTGGCCTTTTGCGTTTAAAGGGGGATCTGCTTGCATCATTTGAGAGCCGGCTACTGTAGTATCTTTTTCGGCATGCCTTAAGATGATAAATCTTTGTTTTTGAGCATTTAAAGCTGATGTAAACAATAGCAGGGCAATGATGGGTAAAATAGGAGACTTAAACATACAGTATGATTTAGATCTAAAAGTAGGGATATTCTGCCTGTTTAAAACATCTAAATGAGGCAATAATTTAATTTTTGGGTCATTATTTTAATTAAATTTAAAGATGAAAAGAATATTCTTTTGCTTTATAACAGGGATTATATTTATTGCTTGCCAAAAGACAAGTGATAAAGTAGCCGTATTAGGAATTGGGAAAAATATAAAAGATACTTTCCCTGCTAAAGCATTTTGGTACCCAATTACTAATTTTTCAAATAAAGTACCAGTTGCATATATCAGTACAAAGGGCAATACAATTGTAAATGAACCTAAGGTTCAATCAGTCATTCAAATACAAATTGGAGATACAATTGTTTTCAGATCTAATATAGGTATTGAATATAGAGGTTCTACTTCTTTTCGTTTATTTGATCAAAAGTCCTATGGCTTTGAATTAAGAGATAAGTTAGACCAAGACACTGATAGTGCAATTATGGATTTCCCTAAACAATCCGATTTCATTTTATATGCACCCGCTAATGACAAGGCACTTATTAGAAACACGCTGATTTATGATTTGTCTAATCAAATTGGGATGTATGCAACAAGAACAAAATATATTCAGTTGTATATTGATGGTGAATACCTTGGATTATATGTTTTGATGGAGAAAATAAAAAGAGACAAAAGTAGAGTGAATATTACAAAAATGTCTAGTACCGATAATGCTGGGACTGCAGTCACTGGGGGTTATATTTTAAAAATAGATAAATCCGCAGGAGATAATGACATAGTAGGTTGGGATGCAGATGCAATCTATACTACTGATTTGGGTTTTCGATCATTATATGACCCAAGCTATAATAAAATAGTATACCCGCCTTATGGAATAAAGAAAGGTGCCGAGACCTATTTTATGTATGAATATCCAAAAAATGACGCAATTTCAACAGATCAAAAAAAGTATTTACAAAGCTATATTAGCGAATTTGAAGAAGTATTATTAAGTTCAAATTTTAGTAATCCAACCAATGGCTATAGTAAATATATTGATGAACAAAGTTTCATTGACTTCCTAATTCTTAATGAATTTGCAACCAATCCAGATGGGTATAGATTAAGTACATTTATGAGTAAGGATAGGCAAGGTAAATTAAAGATGGGGCCAATTTGGGATTTTAACTTAGGCTTTGGCAATGATGATAGACCAGCTTTTTTTAATAGTGCAAATTGGGTTTTCAATTTTAATAATTATTATCCTAATGATACATGGTTAATACATTTTTGGTGGAAAAAATTACTTTCAGATCCTTCATTTACGAGCAAGCTAAAAGCAAGATGGGTTCAACTTAGGGGAACGACATTAAGTAGTAATAATATTAATAAAACGATCGAACAACATATTAATATTTTAAAAACTAATAATTCAATCAATCCGCATTTTGAAAGATGGAAAATACTTGGCGTGAAATTACCATTTAATAATTTTGTTGGTAAAACGCATCAAGAAGAATTAGATTATTTAAAATCATGGATAACGAAAAGGCTTAACTGGATTGATGCAGAGATCGTAAAGTTGTAAAATGAATTACTCCTTCCATTCAATTGGAATAGAGATCTCGTTTTTACGTCCAATCAATTGAAAAGGTGCGTTATAGCCTAAGAAATTAAAGCGACCTATGATTTTAATCTTCTTTTTTTCAAGTAAGGCAACTAATTTATTGTTATAATCATTGATCTTTTCATCATTTGCATATCCTCCGAAGGTTATTACGGCAGCATATACCGGTTCTGATTGCTTAATTTCTACAGTTGCATCTTTTGGTTTAGGTAAAGAGGCCATATCATATTTTTCGGGCATTACAAAACTCATAGCCGATCCTTTTTCGCTCATCTCCATCCTTACGGGTGCGGTCATAGCAATACTTTTATTTTGGTCATTACCACCAAAAATATAACCTGCTAACTTTCTAAATCCACCGCTTGCCACTTGTTTATAGTTTGATCCTGAAGAGCGAATAGTGGCAAAAGTTGCTTTGGGGTAAAATCGTATCTCAAAGCCGTCCTCCTTTTTAACCACTCTGTACTTTTGAGTTTCAATACTTGACGTTGAAAAACTTTTTAAGGATTGAAATACTATAAAAATGAGGGCTAAAGCTGATAATAGGTAGATTACTTTCATACTTTATATAACATAAGAATCAGGAAAATGTTTGGCCAATGAGGGATTGTCGGCTTCACTTCGTTACGC
This sequence comes from Chitinophaga pinensis, assembly GCA_945902975.1. Taxonomy (GTDB): domain Bacteria; phylum Bacteroidota; class Bacteroidia; order Chitinophagales; family Chitinophagaceae; genus Sediminibacterium; species Sediminibacterium pinensis_E. Next base: position 499 of record CAMDNL010000117.1, on the reverse strand, counting down.
CGACTTCCCTGAATCTAAATCATATATTAGGGATTGTCGGCTCCACTTTGTTGCGCCGACTTCCCTAAATGGCGTCCTTACTCAAAGCTTTTCAACGAACCGCTTCGCGTTTCGTTTCCTTTTTTGCTTCTCGTCTGCTTACGTGAGCTAGCTCCCGACGCAGCCTTAAAACAAAAAAGCCTGTCACTTTCGTGACAAGCTTTGTGAACTGGCTGGGACTCGAACCCAGGGCCCATACATTAAAAGTGTATTGCTCTACCAACTGAGCTACCAATTCTAACCCGTTTCCCTTTTGAGGAGTGCAAAAATAGGGATTTAATGAATTAAAACAAATAAAAAGGCAACTTTCTTTTGCCCAAAACAGCTCCTAAGTGGTTCATCTTCAAATAACAATTACTTTTGTACAAACACATTTTTATGTCTGCATTTAACAATAAAGTAGTTGTCATAACAGGTGGGTCAGATGGCATCGGAAAGGCTTTGGTAGAGCAGTTTCTAG
>CAMDNL010000116.1 GCA_945902975.1 Chitinophaga pinensis | reverse complement strand
ACTAAGCAAAAACGAACAATGACCTCGTTGGTCTGTAATGCAATATTATTATTTTTCAAAGCAGCCATACCCAACACAAAACCAATCAATGCAAATGGCATCGCAAAAATGGTATGTGAAAACTTCACTAAACTCAAATAATTTTTAACTGTACTCATGTTTATAATTGAACCAAAATAATAAAGACAAAAAACTAATTTTATTTTCTAACAAACTCCCACAATACAACAGCTGCGGCCACCGAAATGTTCAATGAGTGCTTCATACCCCATTGTGGTATTTCAATCACGCCATCACATACTTGAAGCACTTCATCAGCTACCCCATCTACTTCGTTACCAAAAACAAATGCCGTAGGCGTATTCGAATGCAGATATTCATTTAATAAGATGCTCCCCTCGGTTTGTTCAATGGCAAGTACTTTAAACCCTCTTTCCTTTAAAGCCAACACAGCATCTACGGTATGTTCATAGTACAACCAATCCACAGAATCAGTGGCTCCTAAAGCAGTTTTATGGATATCGCGGTGCGGTGGCTGTGGCGTGAAACCACATAAGCAAATACCACTAATTAAAAACGCATCAGCAGTCCTAAAGACACTTCCGACATTGTGCATGCTACGAATATTGTCCATCACCACCACCAATGGCTTTTTGTCCGCTAGTTTAAAGTCTTCCACCGACTTTCTCCCCAATTCATCCATGCTTAATTTACGCATAGTGCAAAAGTAAGCTTTTCAAATATTAAAAAATTATGTAGGTTTGTCACCCATGGCAAAATCAAGTTCAGAAACTCCTCTAATGCAACAGCATCGGGCTATTAAACAAAAATATCCTGACGCTATTTTACTATTTAGAGTAGGTGATTTTTATGAAACTTTTGGAGAAGATGCGGTCATTGCATCTAAGGTCTTGGGCATCACTTTAACCAAAAGAAACAATGGTGCTGCCTCCTCCAGTGAGCTTGCTGGATTCCCCTATCATTCATTAGATACCTATTTACATAAATTGGTAAAAGCGGGACATCGCGTTGCCATATGTGACCAATTAGAAGACCCAAAAACAGTGAAGGGTATTGTAAAAAGAGGTGTGACAGATATGTTGACACCAGGTATTGCCACCAACGATAAATTATTAGAACACAAACAAAATAATTTTTTAGCCGCATTATTTGTAGAAGATGAGCAAGGTGGTATCGCATTTTTAGACATCACTACTGGCGAGTTCTTAATTGCAGAAGGCAATTTGGAATACTTAGATAAATTATTGCAAAGTTTACAACCTGCAGAAATACTCTACCCTAAAAATTATCAAAATGCATTCAAAGAACATTTTGGTGCTGGATTTTATACCTATGGTTTAGACAGCTGGATTTTTGATGAAGCATTTGGTACTGAGCTTTTGTTAAAACAATTTCAAACACAAAGTCTAAAAGGTTTTGGGATTGAATCCAAAAAATTTGGGATCATCGCAGCAGGTGCGATCCTACATTATTTAAAAGAAACTGAACATCCTCATTTGCAACATATCCATACTATTGGGCGCATAGATCGCAATGAAATTTTATGGATGGATAAGTTCACCATTCGTAATTTAGAATTAATTGGTAACGGTGTAGGACAAAAAGGTTTGATAGATATCATGGACGCCACTAAGAGTCCTATGGGTGCTAGATTATTAAAGCGTTGGTTGATTTTTCCTTTACAATCTTTGGAACAAATTAAACAAAGGCATAGTGCAGTCGCCTATTTTTTAGATGCCAAAGCATCTGCAAATACATTACATGAAACCATTGAGTCTTGTGGAGACTTAGAAAGGTTAACGAGTAAATTAGCAAGCAGAAAAATTCAACCAAGAGAATTAGTACAATTAGAAAAATCATTGACCGCAGTGGCTGCCATTAAAGCAACATTAACGCCAAGCACGAACTCCTATTTAAAGCAACTTGCAACCAACTTAGTTGTTTGTCAAAAGACGATAGATGCGATCCAATACCATATCATGGAGCAGCCTCCTGCCACCATCATGAAAGGCGGATTTATAAAAAATGGCGTTGACCCAAGTTTAGATGAATTAAGAAGTATATCCAGTGGCGGCAAGGAATACCTAACGCAATTACAAAATAAAGAAGCAGAAATCACTGGTATAAGTTCTTTAAAAATTGGCTACAACAATGTGTATGGCTATTATTTAGAAGTCACACATGTACATAAAAATAAAGTACCTGTTGATTGGATTCGCAAACAAACTTTAACCACTGCCGAAAGATATATTACACCAGAACTAAAAGAATACGAAGAAAAAATTTTAGGAGCCGAGGATAAGATTTTTGCTCTAGAACAACAGTTGTACCATAATTTATTGGACCTCATTTTATCCGACCTCAATGCCATTCAAACCAATGGACAATTTGTAGGGGTGATAGATTGTTTATTGTGTTTCGCAACCATCGCTAAGCAATATAAATATTGCCAACCCACCATGACGGACGACGGTATTTTATCCATTACAGATGGTAGACATCCTGTGATAGAACAAACCCTCCCAATTGACACCCCTTATATCGCCAACCATACATTTTTAAATCCTTCCGAAGAACAAATTATTATTCTTACAGGACCCAATATGAGCGGGAAGAGTGCGGTGTTAAGACAAACTGCTTTGATTACTTTAATGGCGCATATGGGCTCCTTTGTGCCTGCATCAGCTGGCCTGATCCCATTAACAGATAAGATTTTTACACGTGTAGGTGCGAGTGATAATTTAAATGCAGGCGAATCCACTTTTATGGTAGAGATGATTGAGACGGCGAGCATCTTAAATAATTTAAGTGCAAGAAGTTTGATTTTGTTAGATGAAATTGGCCGAGGCACTTCTACCTACGATGGGATTTCCATTGCTTGGAGTATTGTGGAATATTTACAAAAATCTGTGCATCGTCCAAAAACATTATTTGCAACGCACTACCATGAATTAAATGATTTGGAAGGTCAATTATCTCGTGTCCACAATTACCATGTAACGCATAAAGAAGTGGGCAATAAAATTATCTTCTTACGCAAATTAGCCAAAGGCGGTAGTACCCATAGTTTTGGTATTCATGTAGCTAAGATGGCTGGGATGCCCAATGAATTGGTCGATCGTGCCAATACGATTTTACAAGAAATGGAATTGAAAAATAAGGACCAACAAAAATCTAGTCCTACAGTGCAAGCAACAACAGAAAAATTTCAATTGTCTATATTTGATGCGCATACAGAAACTTTTGAATCCATCCGTAAAGAACTAGATAGTATAGACATCAATAATCTTACACCAGTGGAGGCATTGATGAAATTGCAAGCGATTAAACAAAAACTAAATTAAGCCTCTTCCCAGAACCCCATCTTGCTATATTTTTCGATTCTATTTTCAACCCTTGTAGCAGGTGCGATATCTTTAATCTCGTCTAAGGCTTTAATGATTTGTTTTTTAAGCATATCGGCTGCGGCTTCATAATCCCAATGCGCACCACCCAATGGCTCTTGCACAATCTCATCTACCAAGCCAAAGCCTTTCATATCATTGGCAGTCAATTTTAATTGCTCTGCGGCTAATTCTTTTTTATCCCAGCTTCTCCATAAAATAGAGCTGCAACTTTCTGGAGAAATCACCGTATACCAGGTATTTTCCATCATCAAAGTCTTGTCTCCAACACCAATTCCTAATGCCCCACCACTAGCACCTTCGCCAATAATCACAATGACAATAGGTACTTGTAGACGAATCATTTCATAGATATTGCGGGCAATGGCCTCTCCTTGGCCTCTCTCCTCTGCTTCTAGCCCCGGAAATGCACCTGGAGTATCAATCAAGCAAACCACTGGTTTATTGAATTTTTCGGCCAATTTCATCAATCTAAGGGCCTTTCTGTAGCCTTCTGGGTTCGCCATACCAAAATTACGCATCTGCCTAGCCTTGGTATTGCTTCCCTTTTGTTGACCAATCATCATCACCGTTTGGCCATTAAATTCTGTAAATCCACCCACCATGGCTTTGTCATCCTTCACATTTCTGTCACCATGTAATTCGATGAATTTGTCGCACATTAAATGGATATATTTTAAAGTATAAGGTCTGTCTGGATGACGACTCAATTGCACACGTTGCCACGGGGATAAGCTTTCTGTGATTGCTTTTCGCTTATCAACAATAGATTGCTCTATCTGTGCAATGGTTGCAGATAAATCTATTTTAGGGTTCTTTTCGGCCAATTTCTTGGTCGTATCTATTTGCTCATATAAGTCCTTAATTGGCTGCTCAAATTCTAAAAACTGTCTATTTGGATATACTGGCATAAGCTTAGTTTGGGATGTAAAAATAATACAACCTTTTTTAATAAAAGATTTGTTTAAAAAACTTCTTTACCCTTATCTTTGCAACCCGGAAATAGGAAACTAGATACGGAGTTCTTGGATCGGTAGTTCAGTTGGTTAGAATGCCGCCCTGTCACGGCGGAGGT
>CAMDNL010000115.1 GCA_945902975.1 Chitinophaga pinensis | reverse complement strand
CTTGTTGCTCTTGGCCAATTATAAAAAGCTTTTTTTGCATAGTAAAAAGTACTATCAAATTTACCTTGTGTCGAAAAAATAGCAGTCCTGATAAAATCATTATAATGCAAGTAAGGATTTACGTTTTCACTTTCATTCAATAAGCGCATGGCTTCGTCATTCATCTTATCTCTTAAATAATACCTTGCCACCAATGCTTTAATAGGAAGTGTAGAGGTAGATAAATTAGGTATTGCAGGGAATGCATCCTTCACATCTTCCAATGCCATTTTAGGGTCTTCATTGATTTCCCCCATCACAAATTTTTGAACTTTGAGGGATGTATAGGTTTGATAGTTCACGTAAATAGCACCTGCAATCAATAACAATGGGATAAACAACAATAGGGATAAATTGAAATCTTTCTTTTGACTATTCACATTTGTACCTGTCAAATAAATAGGTAAAAATAATAATGCTGCAGACATTGCAAACATGGTCTGCATAGAAGTTCTTTCGGCAGGAAAATTAAAAAAGGCATCTATAAAATAACAAGCAATAGCCATTAACGCGATTGCTACTATCAATTTATGTTGATCGTCTTTGGATTGCCTCCAAAATTGAATTGTCGTAATGCCAAGTAAAACAAATAAAGCGGCAAAACTTAATCCCCCAATCACCCCTAAGTCTGCAAACATTTCAATGTAATCATTGTGACAATGATAAGGCACAAATAAATCGTTGGTATACTCCTTTTCATAAGGGATAGACGCCAACTTCCAGTTCCCATACCCTGCACCTAAGAATGGATGCTTGGTAGAGTAATCTATGGCAGCTTTCCATAATTTTATCCTACTATTTTGTTCACTTGCCACATTGATATCTCCTGCTCTTTTTGTAATGGAGCCATAACCACCCTGAAACCCTTGTATATCGACCGCCTTAGTCAACATCCCATTGGCTGCAAAAAAAGCAAATACTAAAGGAAGGATAAAATAAGCCAGTTGGGTGCCAATTGTTTTTGTATCCTTCTTATTCAATAAAACTATAGCCGTACTAAACAACACAAACAATACCCCTAAGCCTACATAAGTTGACCTTGTATTTAAAATAAATAATGCCATTATCCCAAGGAACAAAACAATTAAGCCAAATATTTTACCAATCAATTTATTATGTATGATCACAAACAATAAGAAAGGAAATTTGATTAACAAACTAGCCGCCATCACGTTCTTATTTCCATTCTTCCCAGTTAGACTAACAATATTCTGATCCAGATTCATGTCTACCATATTCTTGGAGAACCCTGTGATCACATACATCGCATCAAATAGAAGTACAACTGCCACTAAAATAGATACTACATTAAAAAGCGTTGTCAGTTCTTTTTTATAAAACAGGATAGATAAATTAATGAAAATTAAATAGGTACTCAATAGTCTCGCCAAACAAACCAAGGTCTCTATGGCATTCATGGAATAAGTTAAAGAAAGCAATGCCCATAGCACCAAGAAACTATATACAATCGTGAATTTTAATCTTAAGACCGCTTCAATGGCAGTTTTATACTGTTGTTGATTGAATAATATATAAGAGAGTATGGCAAAGTCCACTACACTAACATACAACCACTGAGATCCCATGACATCTGCCCCTCCAAAATCAGGGATAAAATGAACAATTAAATATAAGAAGGCGCAAAACCCCGGACCCCATATATTTTTTTCGAATTGACTCATAGCTTTTAGTTCTTAAGGCTAAAGATAAGACAATCATATAATTGAGTCTTTTTTCCATCTCTATTTGAATAATATTGTATTAATTTTATGCTCTAAAACAACCATCTTGGAAAACATCAGCTGTTATTACGACGAACAAATAAGTCCTTTTAGCCAAACCGGCATGTCTTTGAACGATTTATTGATTCAAAGAGGGTATGGCATTTTTGATTACCTAAGGGTGGTGGATAATAAGCCTTTATTTGTGCAAGACCATTTAGACCGTTTGTACCAATCTGCAGCATTGATGCATATGGTTGTGCCTCAATCAAAGGACGAGATATTAAAAATTGTAATGGAATTAGTGGCAAAAAATGATATGCCCTATTCTGGCCTTAAACTAATTGTTTCTGGCGGTGACAGTTCGGATGGATATACTTTAGAGCAACCTAGATTAACGATAATGCAACAGCCCTTACCAGTCCCTTCCAATCATTTTTCGGTAAGCCCTTTTGCATTAATGAGTCACCCTTTTCAACGTCAATTGCCTCAGGTTAAAACAACCGATTACTTGATGGCCATCTACATGCAACCTCAGTTGAAAGCATTTGGTGGACAAGATATTTTATACACCCATGAAGGGATGATAAGAGAATGTCCTAGATCTAATTTTTTCTTGATTTCTGAGCAGGGACATATTGTAACTGCTAAGGACCAAGTATTAAAAGGAATCACTAGAAAAAATATTTTAGAAGAAGCTACATCAAATGGTATCACCGTTGAAGAAAGGCCAATAGCCATTGAAGAAATCAAGACTGCAAAGGGTGCATTCATTGCAAGTTCAACCAAACGCATTATTCCAGTTAGTAAAATAGATGCCACCAATATCCCAACTGACTCCCCTATTTTACAAAAAGTATTTGATTTACTAGTTCAAAAAGAACAAGCTTATTTAAAAGCATAAACGAAAAGTTCTAAACATAAAAAAAGGGCTAACTAATATAAATTAGTTAGCCCTTTTTTCTTCATCAGTTCAATTTATTTCAATTGCTTTCTTAAAGCATCTAATTTACCTACATATAAACTACGGCCATGCGTACCTAAAACAATCTCATGGTCTCTTGGGTGAATCTCTAAGTCATGCACAGGAACACTTGCAGGCAAGCCCTTGGTCCATGCCATAGAACTATTACCTCCATCCAAGCTCACATACAATCCGCCGTCTGTTCCTACATACAATACTTGTTCAGAAACAGCGTCTTCCTTAATCACATTCACTGGTTCAGATGGTAAGTCTTTCATAATTTGCTTCCAAGTCGTTCCATAATCATCGCTTTGATATACATAGGCATTAAAATGATCATTACGGTATCCATTCAATGTCACAAAAACTCTTGCAACATTATACTTACTCGCAATCACTCTACTTACATATAAGCCCTTTGGTAATTTTTGGCTAATCATAGTAAAACTATTTCCTCCATCTTTTGAAACTTGTACATTACCATCATCTGTACCTACATAGATCAATCCAAAACGAATTGGACTTTCACTAATTGTGGTGGTTGTTCCAAATGGTACATCTCCTTGAACAGGATTAGTTGTTAGATCATTACTTAAAGTCACTAAGCTATCTCCCTTGCTCATTGAGCGGTGGAATTTATTTGAACCAAAATAAAACACATCTTGATTGTGGCGGCTCAATAAAATTGGTGACTGCCAGTTGTATCTTACTGCAGGCTCACCTAAATCGCGCGTTGGACGAACTGATTTACGCTCCTTAGTCACTAAATTTTGTCTGCTATAAGCTCCAAATTGAGAACCACTGTATACTGTCTTATTGTCTCTCCAATCTACTTGTACTTGCATACCATCTCCACCTCCTATCATCGTATATGGATTGTGTCCACCATCATACCAATCGTAGTTTTCCTTTGTTGCACTTGAACCAAACCAAGTACCATTGTCTTGTAATCCACCATACACATTATACGGCTTCGCCATATCGATTGCGATATTGTAAAACTGTCCTACAGCTGGTGTATTGGCTTTAAACCAATGTGCTCCATTGTCATAAGTAATATTACATCCGCCATCGTTACCAATAATCATATGGCTATCGCGCGCACCATTCATCCATACAAAGTGATGATCCGCGTGCACATTCTCCTTACCAATTGAACTAAATGTTTTTCCGCCATCCGTACTTAATAAAACGCTTACACCTGTGATAGCAATTTTATCTGGATTGCTTGGGCTCACAAATACTTTACCAAAATAATAACCATAAGTACTATATAATTCTATTGGCTTAACATGTGTTTTAACCCAACTTAAACCAGCATTGTCAGAACGATATACTTGCGCACCATAGATGGGTGTTTCAAATAATGCAGTATTTGCATCATATAAATAATCCCAAATACAATTAGGTGCTAATTTACCAGACTTTACATCTTGCTTAAGATTTTCTGCACTGTATTTTGTTGGGATGCCATTTCTTGGAAACTTTAAAAAAGCATTTAATTTTTTATCATCTAAAGCAAGGAACTGGTCTACAGTCAAAGCTTTAAAATCTCTTAATACATATCTTGTGGTATCCGCTGCTTTTTGCATTGCAGTATCCGGTTGTTGAAAATTATTATCCACGATTGCATATACAATAGAAGGATTTTTTGGATACACCGCTAAACCAATTCTACCAACGCCATCTCCTGAAGGAAACCCGCTAGTTGGTGTAGAGATTAAAGTCCATTTGTCACCGCCATCTGTACTCTTATAAATACCTGAAGTTTTTCCTGATTCTTCAAAATTGGATGC
>CAMDNL010000114.1 GCA_945902975.1 Chitinophaga pinensis | reverse complement strand
AAATAAATCACCGCAGCCATATTCACCGCACCTAATAACAATTCACGCTTGTTTACATTTTCAAATACATCAGTCTTAGCATGGTGTAAATCAAAATAACGTTGGCTATCTGGCACCAATCCTGCAAGCACAATAGATGCATTCACATTCTTTAATGGGCCAATGTCTGCTCCACCACCGCCAGCTGTAATCTCAGTTCCATAAGGCTTTAATAAGCTCGCCCATTGTTGGAATTTTTTAAACTGCTCAGGGCTTGTTGCACTAATACCAATGGCTCTTGGAGTAAATCCACCTGCATCACTCTCTAATGCAAAAATATGTTTTTCGTTATTTTGTTTTGCAAGCTCTGCATACTTAGCGCCACCTTTTCCTCCGTTTTCTTCGTTCGCAAATAATACAAAACGAATGGTTCTTTTAGGTTTGTAATTTAACGCTTTCATCGTACGTAAAATTTCCATCGTTTGCACGATACCAGCACCATCATCATGTGCACCTTCGTTGACATCCCAACTATCTAAGTGCCCACCAACTGTGATGATTTCATTTGGAAACTCGGAGCCCTTTATTTCAGCCACTACATTGTTTTCGTCTGCATCAGGCAAAAAGAAACCATAGGTTTGTATTTGCACACGCAATTGTTTATTTCTTGATTGATTCCAAACTTTTTTGGCGTCATTTGGACCAAGGGCCACAGCTGGAATTTTTGGATATGCTTCGTCATAGACCATTGTGCCAGTATGTGGAGCATTATCAGGCGCTGTACTTAGAGAATGAATCATCACTCCTACGGCGCCATATTTAGCAGCTCTGCTTGCACCAGATCGGCGATACACGCCTGACTCACTATAAGCTTTAAAAGTTTGGATTATGGTTGGATCAAATTGGCTATGGTAGTAAACAATCTTCCCTTTTACTTCGTCTTTTCTTTTTTCTAATTCATCAAAATTAGCCACCGCTAATAATTCTGCTTCAACCAATCCATTACTTGATAAAGAATTTCCTAAAGCAAATACTTCTAATTTATCCATCATTGGTTTGCCATCGGCAGCAACCACTGCACTAAAATCTCTGCCTCCACGTTGCCAGTTTGGCGTTTTACAAGCTTGCATATAAACTTGATCAGGCTTAAATGTTTCCATATGACGCTTCCCCCAGATAGCTGCATTTTGTTGTTGAGGAGAGCCTGCCAAACGGCCACCAATTGACTTGGTTAACTCTCTTAATAAGTCATAGGCTTTGCCATTTTTCATGATCTCGTCGGACATCATTTTAATAGTCGTACTGTCTGTCTTGGATTGCGCCTGTACCATCAATGGAAGGGCAAAAAGGAAAAGTAAAATTTTACGCATAATGATCTTGTTTTAACATTCAAATAATTTATTAAATATAACTAAACTTTATCAATTATTTAGTTGTTCTTTGTAGTCACAATAGCTCAAAATGAAGATTGGAATAGTTTGTTATCCTACATTTGGTGGTAGTGGTGTATTAGCCACAGAACTTGGAAAAGCTTTAGCAGATAAAGGACATGAAATCCATTTTATTACCTATCAACAACCAGTACGTTTAAATGGTTTTCACGAAAATATCTTTTACCACGAGGTAAGGGTTCCCACTTATCCATTGTTTGACTTCCCTCCCTATGAATTAGCATTAGCGAGTACGATGGTAGATGTCATTTTAAACCATGACTTAGATTTGATCCATGCGCATTATGCTATACCACATGCTTCTGCGGCTTATACTGCAAAGCAGATTGTGAAACAAAAAACAGGCAGATTGGTTCCAGTGATTACCACTTTGCATGGCACAGATATCACACTAGTTGGAAGAGATAAAACCTACGAACCGGTAGTAACTTTTTCTATCAATGAAAGTGACGCGATTACTGCAGTATCAGAAAACTTAAAGCAAGAAACATTAAAGCATTTTGAGATCCGAAAGGAGATTGAAGTGATTCATAATTTTGTGGACTTAAAAAGATTCAATAAAAAGCCATTGACTGCTTTTAAAAAAGTAATCTCTGCGCATGACGAAAAAATTGTGGTGCATGCTTCCAATTTTAGAAAATTAAAAAGGATTGATGATGTGATGGAAATCTTTAAAAATATTCACGCAGCAACACCTTCAAAATTACTCATGGTAGGTGATGGGCCAGAACGTCCAATTGCCGAAGACTTAGCAAGACAGTATGGGATTGAGTCGGATGTGCGCTTTTTAGGCAAGCAAGAGCAGATGGAAGATATTTTAGCAGTAAGTGATTTATTTTTATTGCCTTCTGAATATGAAAGTTTTGGTTTAGTGGCATTAGAAGCAATGGCTTCCAGTGTGGCTGTGATTAGTTCCAATGCTGGAGGATTAGGCGAAATTAATATTGATGGAAAGACAGGCTATACTGCAAATGTGGGCGATGTGGCTACGATGAGTGCAAGAGCAATTGAATTACTTAAAGATGATTCTAAATTAAAAGCTTTTAAACACAACGCATTAGAGCAAGCTAAATTATTTGATATCCACCATATCATTCCGATATACGAAAACTTATATAGACGTTTCTGCAGAACAGGAGATTGCTAAAATATATTTGAAATTTATTTTAAAGAATAGCTTGTTTTAAGCTACAAAGACTGGTCAATACTTTCATTGATTTTTCGCACAGCAATCGCCAATTCTTCCATGGTAATACTCAATGGTGGCGCAATCCGAATACGATCTTCTGAAAATAAGAACCAATCTGTGATCACGCCATTTGCTACACAGTTCGCTGCAATTTTTTTAGTTAATTCGGGGGTAGCAAATTGTAAAGACATCCAAAGTCCTTTATGTTTTTTATCCAAGATGGCAGGATGCGTTAATGCTTCTGCTAAATATGTTTCTTTCATTTTTACTTCATCCATCCAACCCGATTCAAGCAATACTTCTAAGCCAGCATTGCCAGCTGCACATGCAACAGGATTTCCACCAAACGTAGTGATATGGCCTAATACAGGCTCATAAGTGAGTGTACCCATCATAGCTGGTGAACTAATGAATGCCCCTAGAGGCAAACCAGCTCCTAATGCTTTTCCTGTTAATAAAATATCAGGTACCACGCCATATTGTTCAAAAGCAAATAAGCTACCGGTTCTTCCAAAACCAGATTGAATTTCATCAAAGATCAATAAAATACATAGCGCATCGCATTTTGTTCTTAACGCTTTTAACCATGCTGCAGAAGCTGCTGTGATACCAGTTTCGGCTTGCACAGGTTCTACCATCACACAGGCTACATGATGATCTATCAATTCAATATCCTCCATATTATTATACCTAAGATGCAACACATCTGGTAATAATGGACGGTATGCATTCCTAAAATACTCATCCCCCATCACACTTAAAGCGCCTTGTGTACTGCCATGATAAGCACCATCAAAGGCAATTATTCTTGTACGCTTTGTAACACGCTTAGCTAATTTCATGGCACCCTCTGCCGCTTCTGCCCCGCTATTGGTAAAATAAATGGATTGTAAATTTTCGGGCAATAAGGACAATAAAGCTTTTGCATATTGTACCTGTGGTGATTGAATGAATTCCCCATACACAATCACATGCATGTACTGTTTTATTTGTTGCTCTATTGCTGCAATCACTTTTGGATGACTATGTCCAATATTACAAACACTGAATCCCGCAATCAAATCGATATAAGCTTTGCCTTCGGTATCATGAATATAAATGCCTTCGGCGCGAGCGACTTCGAGCCCAATAGGTTTAGGTGAAGTTTGAGCTAAATGCTGTAAAAAAAATTGTCTATTGTTTAATCTGGACATTCGGTATAAATTGCAGTACAAAAGTCGCATTTTTATGGCAACCATACTACCCGTTAACGGAAAACTACCTCAAATAGGTGAAAATTGTTTTATTGCACCCAACGCCACCATTGTGGGCGAAGTGAGCATGGGATCTGATTGTTCTGTATGGTTCAATGCGGTGATTCGCGGTGATGTGCATTTTATCAAAATGGGCAATAAAGTGAATGTACAAGATGGTGCCATTATTCATTGCACTTATCAAAAACACCCCACCACCATTGGTAATAATGTATCGATTGGTCACAATGCTATGGTGCACGGTTGCACCATTCATGACAATGTATTAATAGGTATGGGAAGTATTGTGATGGATGCCTGTGTGGTGCATTCTAATGCCATCATTGCAGCTGGAGCCGTTGTATTAGAAGGAACCATTGTAGAGGCTGGAAGTATTTATGCTGGCGTGCCTGCAAAAAAAGTAAAGATGGCTTCTGAAGAATTAATTCATGGCGAGATCAACCGCATCTCTAATAATTATGTGCAATATGCTTCTTGGTTTAGTGACTATAACGATGCACCCAAAAAATAAGAATGACTATTATCTGCAAATAAAATGGTAGAATAAAAAGGATTAATACTTTTTTTCTTCAATCCCATGCCATAAATCCACATAGCTAAAAAAACGTGCTTCCGAAATCAATCCTTTTTCCACTGCAGCTTTCACAGCGCATCCTGGCTCATTAATATGTTGACAATTGTTAAATTGACAACCCTGCATCCTGGCCCTCATTTCGGGAAAATATTGTGCCAATTCTTCTTTCTCTAAATTCAC
>CAMDNL010000113.1 GCA_945902975.1 Chitinophaga pinensis | reverse complement strand
CTTTTTTCTGTCTTTAATTGTTCTGTCAACATTTCAACTTTATTTGGAGAAAGTGTCCAGTTGTCTTTGTTGCCTGATTCAATGGCTGCTTTACCCATTCGATACATATTCAATAGCACTTCGTCTTTATGTCTTGCTGCATAATTGAGTACGGCATAATTTAATGAAATAGAATAATCGATTGAATTTTTGAAATACCATTTTTGTGGCGCAATTGGAAAAGGCAATCCACTATTTGGAATCAATCTTTGAGGTACTAAAGGAATATTCATAGGGGTTGGACTACCAATGATCTCTGTTAAAATACCAACAATATTATGATAGTAAGCAGTGGTTCTTAATCCGCCATTCCACCAGGTAGAATAAACCGATCCACCCTTCATAGTATAACCAGGTTTTTGCTCGGCATTTAAACGACTACTCATTGCAGCACCCATTGCATCTAAACTTGTAATCAATAATGGACTATACACATAATTAAATGGATCTCTGTAAGGAGGGCCTGCAACAACGGTTCCAGCTGGACCTGTTTGATGGTGGTTGTATAAAATTTGAGGCATCCACTCGATATATTGTTGACGACTCATATTTTTTGACTCACTCATGTTCATCATGAAAAAGTCACGATTATTATCATGCCCAATATATTTTTGGTACAAGCGAGGCAATGCTGCAGTAGATCTTTTTAAAGTATCTGTGTTACGCATATACCAATTTGAAACTAATTCTTGTCCATCAGGATTTGCGTGTACAAATAAAATGATGGTATTTTTTAAAATATTTTTTGTTTCCTCATCCTGTCTTGTGATGATCTGGTACATGGTTTCTATCCATTGATGAATACCCACGACTTCGGTTGCGTGTAATCCTCCATCTATCCATACGACTGCTTTTCCATCATCAGCCAATTGCTTCGCATCTTCATCTGATAGTCCTTCTGCTCTTGCTAATTTTTGAGAGATCGATTTATATTTTTGTACTTGCTTGATGTTTTCGGGGCTGGATACAATCATCATATAATGATTGCGACCTTCCTCCGTTTTACCCATTGTCACTAATTTAACTTTGTTAGAACTTGCTTCCACTTTCTTTAAATAAGCTTCAGTGGCAGTAAATGTGGTTAATTTATAATTGTCACCAATATTAAATCCAAAATGACTTTTTGGACTAGGAACAGATTGCGCAATAAGTTGAGCACTTAATAATAGCACAATACTGAGCAGAGATACAATTCGACGCATAGTGTTGTTTTTTGTTCAAACTAAAGTTAACTAGGTCGGCTTGAATTTTAAAACAAATTTTACGAATGGATGATGGTCACATTATTGTATTCTGAACAGCGTGATTTGGGCACTTGGAGTGGCTGGCCTAGATGGATTGGTTAAAGCACTTGTTTTTAATAATTGCGTTTGATTGTGTTTAACACTAAAAAACAATTCTAGATAATCATCCTCAGTAAAGACGATGATTGCTTGTCCAGAAAAAATATTTTTGACGCCTACGGCGCCTGTTAAAAATTGCCTAAGGGTATTAGGGTAAGCAGCGCCATTGCGCCTCATCCATACACTCATTTCGTCATTGGCTATTTGCGGATTGCTTACCTGGAGAATATACTGAACCAGATAGACCCCCGCTTTTACAACAAGCAGCCTCGTTCGATCCAGGCTGGAGTTAAGCCCAATGGAAACCTGATTTTGATCAATGGTATCTCGCCACTTTACTGCTATGGCTGTATTGACCAATCCCAGTTGCCTTGCTGTATCTGTAAAGGCACCAAAATGCGTTTCAAATGGCAGAAAGCCTAAACTCAATGCCAGCTCTGAAGCACTAATATCTCCCTTGTTCAATTTTTGATTAATTCTATTGCTTAAGCTCACTGTATCTTTTTTCTCTAATTTTAAAGCCAGTGCTTGTATGGATGCCTTGCTTAAAATCTTAAGACTATCTGGGACATGATCGACTTTATCTAATTTTAAAGCCAAAGCTTGGATGGATGCCTTGCTTAAAATTTTAAGACTATCTGCAACATTATTGACTTTATCTATTTGCAGTGCCAATTTAAAGGCTGTGGTATTATTGACGCCAGTGCCTCCCTGTGGGATACTTAAAACACCTTTTACATTTTCTGCTAAGACATGGTCTGCCGAAAAAGCATAAGCGGCATATTGAATTTGTTGTTGACCAATCCGAATAAATTGTAAATGATTTTCTGGATCAATTTCTACACGCATAAAATAAGTACCAGCCGTCCAATCAATTTTTTCAAATGCACCAATAGTGATTATTTTGGCAGGCTCTGCAGCGCCAATTAAAATGGTAAACAAACCTAATGGACTAGTCGTAACGGATTTTAATTCTTGATACAAAATCTCTTCGGCCAATGTATCTTTTAAAATACTAATTCTAATTTGAATTTGTTTATTGGGCATAATCACGCCATAGCTTGTTCTAGCTGCTGCCTGAAAAGCAATACCCTTATGGTTTTGACTCAATCCAATTTGACAATAAAGCAATAGTACAATGATTATAATTTGCGTAATAAGTCTCATGGTTTTATAAATTTTATAGTTTTGACCCAATAATTGGTATTGTGATCAAACATCATATACTCAGGTAAATAAAACACTTGCATGATATAGATTCCACTGTTCATCGCATTCATATTGATGGACCTTCCTGCATAACTGCTTCTATATTTTGTTTGATTACTCACCAAGACTTGCCCCTGCAGATTAAAAATTTTAAATCCAAATAAAATCAGGTCGGGCTCTTTTGAAAACAGTATTATTGCATCTCCAGGAAATGTATTTTTTATTTCGATACTTGGGTTGTATTTCTCCCGAATCAAATCATTGCCAAAACGATTGATGGTTGGTTGTAAAAAACCTGCGCTAAAAAAATAGGCATTCGAATGTTCGAGTGTCATGGCGGTCGGTCCTATATCAAGCCGCCAGTCCATCTGTATGCCATCCACATTCGTAGGCACATAATAATCCCCAGCAAGACTAAATGATTGAAATGGCAATTGTTGTCCATGCAATTGCATCATCAACAATTGCAAAACTATAAAGAAGTAAAAAGAAATTGACTTAAAGTGACGCATTGGTTAAACCTAGTCAATCTTGATACTTATTTTTTGAGTATTTATACCTTCTAGTGTCAGGGCCGAAAAATTTCGATACTATTGACTTTAAAATCATATTCAATGGAGGATTTGCTAAAAACTATTATCTTTATCCTGCGAATCTTAATAAGACCCCTATGAAATATAATTGCTTGATTTTAGTTTTATGTATTGGCTTTATTGCTTGTAGCAAAGGAGGAGATAGTCCTGCACCTACTCCACCCCCACCAGTTGTGGTGGTAGAACCAAGTTTAACTGCCACGGGCGGGGTGGTCATTGATATTGACCCAGGGACTAACAATATTTATGCAGTAGTAGGGACTTCACAAAGAATTGAAGTTAAGCTAGCTGCAATACCCGTTAGCGGTGTCAATATTGACACTAAACTGATTAAAGTTTCAGACAATACAACTGCATTTACCAGTAGTATTTCATCTACCAGCCTAACCAATCCGCTGACTGTAACTGGTTTAGTACCTGGAGTATTGTACAATCTTTCGGTTGTAGTGACATCTAAAACCACCGCTTCAAATACTAAAACAGTTGAATTCAAAATGGCTGCAAAATAATCCAGCCACTTATAAAATATTGATCCCTTATCTTTTTAGATAGGGGATTTTTTTTGTACCTTAAGTCTTGAAATATATTGTATCACTACTTTAAAATTTACTATGCCAATTCAATTTATTAAACGCATTGTAGTATGTGTTTGTTTATTAAGTTTTTCTTTGCCCATTTTTGCGCAAAAAAGATATACCGAAAAAGATTTAGCTGCCTTAAAGCAAACCCTTATGCAGACTGTTGCAGGGAAGTCTAAGGAAGTACAAGTGATGGTAGATCAGATTTTTAGTTTTGCCGAATTAGGATTTCAAGAAGTTGAAACTTCTAAATACATCACAACGGTTTTGACAAAAAACGGATTCACTGTAGAAAACGGCATTTCAAATATACCTACTGCTTGGATGGCCAAGTGGGGATCTGGTTCGCCAGTCATTGCATTAGGTAGTGATGTGGATTGTATTCCTAAAGCCTCTCAAAAACCAGGCGTAGCCTATAAAGCACCGATTGTGGAAGGTGCACCTGGTCATGGAGAAGGACATAATTCTGGACAAGCTGTGATTATTTATGCAGCCATTGCGATGAAAGAATTGATGGAGCGTGAAAAATTACCAGGCACTATTTTAATTTGGCCTGGTATTGCCGAAGAATTGGTTGGAACAAAAGCATGGTATGTGCGTGATGGCTATTTTAAAGATGTGGACGCATGTATTTTTACGCATGTGAGTGGTGATTTTAATTCTAGTTATGGTGATAATGGAGGCAATGGACTTGTGAGTGTGCGTTTTGATTTTGAAGGAGAAGCCGCACATGCTGCAGGTCAACCATGGAGAGCAAAAAGCGCCTTGGATGCAGTAGAATTAATGAATGTGGGATGGAATTTTAAGAGAGAGCATCTTAAGCCAACCAACAGATCGCACTATGTGATTGTAGATGGAGGTGACCAGCCAAATGT
>CAMDNL010000112.1 GCA_945902975.1 Chitinophaga pinensis | reverse complement strand
GATAATTTACCACTTGTTTTTGCCAATTGCATTAAGCTAAATGCACTCTCCATCATACGAGCGCCACCACTTTTACTAATCACTAAAAAGGGGAGTCGATGTTGAATACAATAATCTACTGCACGACTAAATTTTTCTCCCATCACACTACCTAATGATCCACCAATGAATTCAAAATCCATACATGCAACTACATAATTTTCGCCATTCATTTTACCAACACCTACACGCATAGAATCTTTCAAATCTGTTTTGGAATGAATTTCATCTAAACGTTTTTGGTAATTTTTTAGATCAGTAAAATTAAGTGCATCCTTACTTTTGATCTCATCAAAAAGAACAGTGCATTCTTGGTTGTCAAATAAAATGTCAAAATATTCATCACTACCAATGCGATGGTGATAATTACATTTGTCACAGATGTACAAATTTTCTTTTAGTTCAGAACTTGTACATATATGGTTACAGGTAGGACACTTCGTCCATAATCCTTCTGGAGTTTCTTTCTTGTCTGCAGTTGAAGTATGAATACCTTTACGGATTCTCTTAAACCATCTAGATTTATCTGCTGCATCAGAATGATTTGATTCTTCTCCAGTTAGGTTAACTTCAATGTCTTCTACTTTTTCACGCATAGGAACTGATTTAAATGTTTCTTTTGATACAATTTAAGTCGTCAAATGATTGCTCTAAACGTTTGATGAAAGACTCTTCGCCTTTTCTTAACCAAACTCTAGGATCGTAATATTTTTTATTTGGCTTCTCTGCACCCTCAGGGTTACCCAATTGAGTTTGTAGATAAGCTTCGTTCTTTTTGTAGTAACCTAAAACACCTTCCCAGAAAGCCCATTGCAAATCGGTGTCTAAGTTCATTTTAATTGCACCATATCCAATGGCCTCTCTAATTTGATTTTGAGGAGAACCAGATCCGCCATGGAATACAAAATAAACTGGTTTAGGTGCTGTGCCTAATGTCTTTTCAATATGTACTTGACTATTGTGTAAAATCTCAGGCTTTAATTCCACATTGCCTGGACTGTATACCCCGTGTACGTTTCCAAATGCAGCAGCAACTGTAAATAAGTTACCTACTTTTCCTAATTCAGTATATGCATAAGCAACATGTTCTGGTTGCGTGTATAATTTATCATTTTCAATGCCGCTATTGTCCACACCATCTTCCTCACCACCCGTTACACCTAATTCAATTTCAATACTCATGCCCAAAGGTGCCATACGTTTAAAGAATTCAACAGAGGTTTGGATATTCTCTTCGATAGGCTCTTCTGATAAATCCAACATATGAGAACTGAACAAAGGTTGTCCATGTAATTTGTAATATTTTTCACTCTCGTCAATTAAAGCGCTGATCCATGGTAACCATTTTTTAGAAGCGTGGTCTGTATGTAAAATAACAGGCACATCATAAAACTTAGCCACTTGGTGCACATGTAAAGCACCTGCAATCGCACCTTGAATATTGGCTTGCAAATTGTCATTTGGCATACCCTTACCTGCAATGAATTGCGCACCACCATTTGAGAACTGTATGATAATTGGAGACTTCACTTTTGCCGCTGTTTCTATGGCTGCATTGATGGTATCTGTTCCAGTGGTATTCACTGCTGGGATCGCAAAATTATTGTCTTTAGCATCATTATATAAGGCTTCTAATTCCTTACCATATAAAACGCCAGATCTATACTTGTTCATATTTAAATATTGAATGTTAAAGATACAATTTAAGCAGCTAACATCCGTTAGCTAGGCTATCAAAAACAACACTAAAATAGATGGAAACTAGTCTATGAACCCTTTTGATTTCATCCAATCGTCATTATATACTTTTCCAACATACCTGCTTCCATGATCATGGAAAATGCAGACAACGACATCTGTTGGTTTCAATCTATCCTTTAATTGTATTAGCCCTTGTAAACAGCCTCCTGCACTATATCCACAAAATAATCCTTCTTCTTTTGCAATACGCCTAGTCATCAAAGCACCTTCTTTATCTGCCACTTGTTCAAAATGATCAATGACTGACATGTCGTAATTAGCTGGTACAAAATCTTCACCAAAACCTTCCGCAATATATGGGTGGACATAGGCCATATCGACTTCACCTGTTTGAAAATAATGAGTTAATAAAGAACCTATTGGATCGATCGCCCAAATTTGAATATTGGGATTCTGCTCTTTTAAATATTTTGCTGTTCCAGTGATGGTTCCACCGGTGCCTGCTGTACAAACTAAGTGGGTGATTTTACCTTCGGTTTGACGCCAAATTTCAGGGCCAGTACTTTCATAATGCGCTTGTCTGTTGGCCAGGTTATCATATTGATTAAAGAAATGTGAGTTCGGGATTTCGCCTGCCAATTTTCTGGCTACTGAATAATAGCTTGCAGGATCTTCTGGTGCAACATTGGTAGGGCATACAATTACTTCTGCACCCACTGCTCTTAAAATATCCATCTTCTCTTTACTTTGCTTATCGGTTGTAGTAAAGATGCATTTATATCCTTTCACAACGGCAGCTAAGGCTAAACCCATTCCAGTGTTTCCACTAGTACATTCAATGATAGTTCCGCCTGGTTTTAATTTGCCTTCTGCTTCGGCCACTTCTACCATTTTCAAAGCCATCCTATCTTTAATAGAATTACCTGGATTAAAATAGTCCACTTTAGCTAGAATCGTTCCAGGAATGCCCTCAATTACTTTATTTAATCGAATGATTGGGGTATTGCCAATTGTTTCTAAAACGTTGTTTAACCACATAAAATGTGTTGCTTTAATTGAGGGTGAAATTAAGTTAAAAAAACTAAAACTATTGGATGTTAGCAAAATTGCTAGTGATGATTTCGCAGAACTTGGTATCAATCATTTTTTCAGCCAAAGCAATCATATTTGAAAATGCTTTAGCGTTGCTTATGCCATGACCAATAATGACTGGCTTGTTCACGCCTAGGACAGGTGTGCCGCCATAATTTTCGAAGTGGAAACGGCCAAAAAAGGCATCTTTTTCCAGACCTTGATGTGCTGCAGCCTCATACATCGCTTCTGCCGTCTTTAAAAAAACATTTCCAGTAAATCCATCACAAACAATGACATCTGCTTTGTCGTTAAAGACATCGCGGCCTTCGACATTGCCTATGAATTGAATATGGGCATTTTCTTTTAAGAGTGGGTAAGTGGCTTGTGTTAATAAATTGCCTTTGCCTTCCTCTTCTCCAACATTCAATAAGCCCACAGATGGAGTAGCTATATTTAGAATATGCTTTGCGTATAGATTACCTAAAATAGCAAATTGATTCAGTTGTTCAGGCTTACAATCCGTATTCAAGCCCACATCTACTAGGATGCCTGTGTTGCCATTTAATTTTGGAAGAAGCGTTGCAATAGTCGGTCTTAAAACACCTTTAATAGGTTTGATGCTAAACATAGCACCAACCAACATGGCGCCCGTATTTCCGGCACTTAAAAATGCATCAATCTTGCCTTCGGCTAAATAACGAAACCCAATTGCAATAGATGAATTAGGTTTTTCTTTTAAGGCTTTGGTGGGATGTTCGTGGTAGCCAATCACTTCTGGTGCGTCTACTAAATGCAAAAAAGGTGAGGCAATCCCATGATGCTGAAAGAGTTCTTTCAACTGGGTTGCATCACCTATACAATATAAATTTTGTTGAGCATTGGATAGATAGTGTTGTATGCCTTTGACAGCTTCAAGTGGTGCAAAATCACCACCCATCATATCAATACCAATATTCATTATTGGTAAATTATGCTTTTAAAGGCGCCTTCTCAGCTACTAATTTTCCTTTATAGAATAATTTTCCTTCTTGTACGTGCGCGCGATGACGAACATGGATTTCTCCTGTTGTACCATCTTTGCTTAATGTTACTTCTTGTGCAACATAGTGTGTTCTTCTTTTAGCGCTACGTTGTTGTGAGTGTCTGCGTTTAGGATTAGGCATCTCTTATTTTTTAAATTTTTTAATCTATTTTATTTTCTATTCTACTTCTTCTATTAATTAATTTTTTCCGTCCAGATCTTTGAACTGTTCTAATCCTTTCCAAACTGTTTTTGATGCAGCTTCAGAAGTTTGGATTTCATTGAAGAAATTGAGCTGATCAATTACTTTTTGGTTACAAGTTGATTTTCCTTTTTCATCCAATTTGCAGATATGCTGCAATGGAACGCTAAGGCTAATGAACTCATAAATCCAATTGGCAATGGACAAATTGTTATCGTTACGATCTAAGTAAAAGATGTCAGGATCTTCCTCTTCACTATTCATCTTATCGGCGTCATCAACTAATTTTACAATCAAGTTAAATTCGTCCCAAAGTTGAACACTAAGTGGATTTCCGCATCGGTCACATAGGGTATCAATTGTCCCGTCAATATCAAAGTGTAGTTGCATAAAACCCGAGTGTTTATCCAAAAGGAGTTTCACTTTGGTTTGACAATTACTGAAATCTTGTGGTCCAAAATCTAGAAAGAACTGATCCTCAATACGGTATTCGAACTCATGTTCTCCAGCTGTTAAGCCAACAAATGGAATTTCGAATGTCCTGTTATGGCCCATAACCGTACTTTAAGGGTTGCAAAGTTAGTAAAAATAGGTCAAAAGACAAAGTTTATACTAATTTTACTAGATAATTATTCTCTG
>CAMDNL010000111.1 GCA_945902975.1 Chitinophaga pinensis | reverse complement strand
CTTCCATATCCTCCTTCCTCTTTTGTTTTTCCATTCACTTTGAATTTCCCATTCAATCCTTGCGTGCCCATACCAAAGCCATATCCTGGTTGGCTCATACCGCCCCAATATTCAATATGGTAACCACGTGGGAAATCTAATTTTTTATTGTCTAACCACCATGGGGTATACACGTGCATGCCACCCACACCATCTTCGTTATAACGCTTACGACCCATTAAATTAGGAATCACACCGCCCAATGCAGCACCTGTAGAATCATGTAAATAGTGACCTACCACACCAGAACTATTCGCCAATCCGTTTGGATGTTTTTGTGATTTTGAATTCAATAATAAACGTGCGGTCTCACAAGTACTTGCACCAAGGATCACCACTTTTGCATTGATCTGGTATTCTTGTTTATCCATTTTGTTCACGTAAGAAATACCTTTTGCTTTTCCTTCATTGTCTGTCAACACTTCACGCGCCATTGCTCCAGTAATCATATCTACATTACCGGTCATCACTGCTGGTTTTACCAAGACAGATGAAGAAGAAAAATCACCATATACTTTACATGAACGATTACATTGACCACAATAAAAACATGCGCCACGTTCGTCGTTAATTTTTTTAGTTAAAATAGATAAACGAGAAGGAATTACTGGGATATTAATTCCAGTAGCTGCTTTCTTGAACATCAATTCATGTAAACGAGGTTTTGGAGGTGGTAAAAAAATACCATCTGGATCATTCTCTAAACCTTCATTCGTTCCATACACACCAATTAATTTATCTATTTTATCATAGTAGGGTTTTACATCTTCGTATCCTATCGGCCAATCATCCCCTAATCCGTCAATGCTTTTTCGTTTAAAATCTTTTGGACCAAATCTTAATGAGATACGTCCCCAGTGATTGGTTCTTCCGCCCACCATTCTTGCTCTCCACCAATCAAAATGATCGGCGCCTTTTGTTTGTGTATAAGGCTCACCATCAATTTCCCAGCCCCAAAAAGAAGCATCGAAATCACCGAATGGTCTCATTTTAGTACTTGCCCCACGACGTGGCGATTCCCATGGATTCTTCATCTGAGAAGAATGCTTTGCTGGATCAAAATCTGGACCTGCTTCTAATAAGCATACTTTCAAACCTGCTTTTGCTAAAACATAAGCAGCCATTCCACCTCCAGCACCAGAACCAACTATGACTGCGTCATATGTTTTCGGTGCTACTTTAACTTGAAAATCAGACATAAGAAAATTATTTTTCTAGTGATAATTTGAACTATGAATTTACTTGATTTTATCTATTGTTGTAAATTTTTTATTTGAATGTTTTTCGGGTTAGAAAACAAAAATCCCCACCAGAAATGGTGGGGATTAAAAATCATAAGAGGATGTTTTTTGACCTAACTACATCCCATGCTTGTTCCGCAGTTCAAGCATTTGTAACAAGTACCACTACGGATAGTGATATGTCCACAAGTGCTACAAGCAGGCGCATCGCTTTGCATACTCTTTGCTGCTGCAGTAATATTGTCCATTGAACCACCTTCGTTCACAGCTGCTACTACATTTGCTTTTGCAGCAGTTGCTTGAGTAGCTGGTGCAGTTACGCGAATGCTACTCAATTCAGGCTTTCCCACAAGGGTAATATCTCCCTCCTCTCCTAAGTTTTCTACTGTAGGCTTATCTAATACATGAACTAAATCTGTTCTGCCTAAGTATTCATATGCTAAGGCACGGAAGATAAAGTCCACAATAGATGTGGTTGTTTTAATATTTGGATGATCCACCATACCTGATGGTTCAAATTTTGTGAATACAAACTTGTCAACAAACTCTTCTAATGGCACACCATATTGTAAGCCAACAGAAATAGAGATGGCGAAGCAGTTCATTAAGCTACGAAGTGTTGAACCTTCTTTTGCTAAGTCAATGAATAATTCACCAACAGTTCCGTCATTGTATTCTCCAGTTCTTAAGAACAATACTTGACCACCAATGCGTGCTTTTTGTGTAAAGCCACGACGCTTAGCTGGTAAGGATTTGCGCTCAACAATACGAGATAACTGACGCTTCAATACCGTATCGGTTGATGTGGTCATTCTCTTTTGTACTTCTTCCAATAATTCGTCAACTGTTAAGTTGCTCAAGTCCACCATTTGTGAAGTAGTTGTTTCTTCAACTGCTACATCAGCGCTATCTGTTTTCGTTTTCTTATCAGACTTTGTAGACAATGGTTGGCTTAATTTAGATCCATCACGATAGATCGCGTTTGCTTTCAAACCTAATTTCCAACTCATTAAATAACTATCTGCAATTTCTTCCACTGTAGCTTCATGAGGAAGATTAATTGTTTTAGAAATCGCACCAGATAAGAATGGTTGACAAGCAGCCATCATTCTAATGTGACCGTGCGCATGAATGTATCTAACACCTTTTTTACCATTTTTATTTGCACAATCAAAAATAGACAAATGCTCATCTTTCAATAATGGCGCACCTTCTACGGTCATTGTACCACAAACATAATCGTTGGCAGCATCAATTTGATCTTCTGTAAATCCTAAAGCTTCTAGTAAACTAAAGCTCCAGTCTGCAAATACTTCTTCTTTGAATCCTAATCTTGTTAAACAAGCGTCGCCTAAAGTGAAACGGTTGAAGATGAATCCAATTTCAAATGCAGATTTAGCTGCACCATTTAATTTATCAATTTCTTCTTGTGTGAAACCTTTCGCCAATAAGCTTTTGTTATTGATATAAGGTGCATTTTCGAAGCTTGCATGACCCACCGCAAAGTTTACGATCGCATCATTTTCTGCTTGTGAATAACCTAAGTTCTTTAACGCTTGTGGTACAGATTGGTTGATGATTTTGAAATAACCACCACCAGATAATTTCTTGAATTTAACTAATGCGAAATCTGGTTCAACACCTGTTGTATCGCAATCCATTACTAAACCAATGGTTCCTGTTGGCGCAATAACCGTTGTTTGAGCATTTCTGTAACCATATTTTTCTCCTAATTTAACTGCATCATCCCAAGCTTTTGTTGCTGCTTTCAATAAATAATCAGGAGTGAATTGTGCTTTAATACCTTGAGGCTTAATTTCAATACCTACATATGCATCTTCTGCATCATAAGCAGCTGCACGGTGGTTACGCATTACACGTAACATATCTTCCTTATTCTCTTGGTATCTGTCAAATGCGCCAAGGAATGAAGCCATCTCAGCAGATGTCTTGTAAGCCACACCAGTCATGATTGCAGTGATTGCACCAGCAATACCACGCGCCTCTTCACTATCATAAGCAATACCACTAACCATTAACATAGAACCTAAGTTCGCAAAACCTAAACCAGTTGTTCTGTAATCATAAGATAATTGTGCAACTTCTTTAGAAGGGAACTGCGCCATTAAAATAGATACTTCTAAAACAGTCTGCCATAATCTTGTTGTGTATTCAAAACCTTCAACATCAAATGAATTATCTGATTCGTTGAAGAACTTTCTTAAGTTGATAGAAGCCAAGTTACATGCAGTGTTGTCTAAGAACATGTATTCAGAGCATGGGTTAGATGCATTGATACGGCCGCCCTTAGGACAAGTATGCCATTCGTTGATGGTAGTATCATATTGTGTACCAGGATCCGCACAACGCCATGCAGCGTTCGCAATTTGCTCCCATACTTCTCTTGCTGGAACAGATTTCATTACACGACCATCGGTACGTGCTTTTAATTCCCAGTTACCATCTTCTGATAATGCTTTGAAAAAGCTATTTGGAATACGTACAGAGTTATTTGAATTTTGACCAGAAACAGTTGCATAAGCTTCTCCTTCATATCCATTGTCATAACCTGCAGCAATCAAGGCAGCTACTTTATCTTCTTCTTGTACTTTCCAGTTAATGAATTCTAAAACTTCTGGGTGATCTAAATCTAAACAAACCATTTTAGCAGCACGACGAGTTGTACCACCAGATTTGATCGCACCAGCAGCGCGGTCTCCAATTTTCAAGAAGCTCATTAAGCCGCTTGAAGAACCACCGCCAGATAATTTTTCGTTTGCTCCTCTAATTTGAGAGAAGTTCGTTCCTACGCCAGAACCATATTTAAAAATTCTTGCTTCTCTTGTCCATAAGTCCATGATACCACCCTCGTTCACTAAGTCATCACTCACACTCAAGATAAAACATGCATGTGGTTGAGGACGCTCATAAGCGCTTGTTGAACGCTTTAATTGCTTATCGGTTGGGTCTACATAATAGTGACCTTGTGCACCTCCTGTAATACCATAGCTTTCGTGTAATCCTGTATTAAACCATTGTGGCGAATTTGGCACACATGCTTGGTTTAAAATACTATAAACTAACTCTTCGTAAAAGATTTGTGCATCGTTTGCTGTGGTGAAGTAGCCATAACGCTCTCCCCATACTCTCCAACAATTAGCCATACGATGTGCCACTTGTTTGACAGTTGTTTCTCTACCCAAAGAACCATCGGCTTGTGGTACACCCGCTTTTCTGAAATATTTTTGTGCAAGGATATCCGTTGCAATTTGGCTCCATTGTTTTGGCACTTCCACATTCGTCATTTCGAATACTTTCTCACCGTTCGGATTTTTGATTACACTATCTCTGTAATCATACTCGAACTGATCGAATGGGCTCACGCCTTCGATGGTGAATTTGCGCTTAAA
>CAMDNL010000110.1 GCA_945902975.1 Chitinophaga pinensis | reverse complement strand
GCAACAGACCCATTACAAATGATAGCTAGTTTAAGAAATTGTTAAGCCCCAATTCCCACAAGCAGTAATCCACATAGTGTGCAAATGTTTGACTTGTTTGTGAACTTGTGTATGTTAAATTGTGTTAGGTAGAAATAACCCTTCTCCTTCACCTCTAAAAACTACTACATTGACTGAAACCATCATCAACCTAGAATCTGTTAATCCAATTGATTTTTTTGGTGTTAACAATAACAAATTTGATCTCTTAAAAAAGAAATTCCCGCTCCTTAAAATTTTATCACGTGGCACCCAAATTAAATTAAGTGGTGCTCCAGAACAAATTGATATTGCAAAAGAAAAAATTGAATTAGTCATTCAATACATGCAACGAAATGGCCATTTAAGTGAAAATTATTTTGAGCAAATTTTAGGCGGCGATGACGCCGAAGTGATAGATAATTTTGTGGACCAAAATCCAAACGAAATATTAGTCTTAGGTCCTAATGGAAAAACAGTAAGAGCGAGAACTGCCAATCAAAAAAAGATGGTAACCTCTGCAGATAAAAATGATATTGTATTTGCTATTGGACCCGCAGGTACAGGTAAAACCTATACTGCAGTCGCCTTAGCCGTTCGTGCATTAAAAAATAAATTGGTTAAAAAAATTATTCTTACGCGCCCTGCAGTGGAGGCTGGGGAAAGTTTAGGTTTTTTACCAGGGGATTTAAAAGAAAAGATTGATCCCTATTTACGTCCTTTATATGATGCTTTGGATGATATGATTCCTGCAGATAAATTAGCGTATTATATGTCTTCGAGAACCATTGAAATTGCACCACTAGCTTATATGCGTGGACGCACCTTGGACAATGCATTTATTATTTTAGATGAATCACAAAACGCAAACGATTTACAAATTAAAATGTTTCTGACACGTATTGGTTCCAATGCAAAAGCGATTATTACAGGTGACCCTACTCAGGTAGATTTACCACGTAATCAAAAGAGTGGTTTAGATAAAGCAGTCCGCATTTTACAAAACATAGAAGGTATTGCACATATCCAATTAGACGAGGAGGATGTTGTACGTCATAAATTGGTAAAAGCAATTATCAAGGCCTATGATAAAGAGCGTGAGAATGAAACTGAAAATTCCTATCACAGATAGCATTTTTTGAATCTAGTAATGAATATGGCTCAAAATTAAGTAATTATCTTACAAATGATACATTTTTATAATATATAACCCAAAGGAATATTAATTAATTGTAAATTGTTAATAAAAACACAAATTGATTGAAGGATTATTAGTTTCTTTGCATCACTAATTAAAACAACAACTATGCTTAGTAAAAAATTACTACATTTTACATTTGCCATGCTGCTATTGCCAGTATTGACATTTGCTCAAAACACCACTGGTAGCATCAGCGGATCTGTGAAAGCTGACAATGGTGAAGTGCTTGTCGGTGCAACTATTTCTGTGTTACATATTCCTACTGGAACTGTGTACAATGCACAAACAAGAAAGACTGGTTTTTTTGATGTAAGTAACGTGCAACCGGGTGGACCATATGCCGTAACTATATCATATGTAAATTATCAATCAGAAAAGAGAGAGGAAGTCTATGTGTCATTAGGTGATGCGGTTAGATTAGACATCATTTTATCTTCTAAAATTGACAAATTAAAAGATGTCACTGTATCTACTACAAAAAGAGGTTCGGATTTATCAGTCAGAGGTGGTACACAAACTATCATCGGTCGTGATAAATTAGACAACTTACCTACTGTAGGTAGAAACGTGCAAGATTTCTTGCGTTTTACACCAACTGCGAAATTTGTAGGAAGTAATGGTGACTTAGCTGGTGTATCTATCGCTGGTCAAAACAACCGTTTTAACTCTTTATATATTGATGGTGCTGTAAACAATGACCAATTTGGTTTGAGTGCAAGTGGTACCAATGGTGGACAAACAGGCGTTGGTCCAATTTCAATTGATGCGGTAGACCAATTCCAAGTGATGGTTTCTCCTTTTGATGCATCTATCGGTAACTTTACAGGTGGTGGTATCAACGCAACTACAAAAGGTGGAACAAACAAAGTAACTGGAACAGTTTACTCATTCACACAAAACCAAAACTTAACGGGTAAAACACCAATAGGAAAAAAAGAATTAGCAACAAAGTTAAATCCATTCACAGCTCAAACAATTGGTGCTAGTGTTGGTGGTGCGCTTGTTAAAAATAAATTATTCTACTTTGTTAACTTTGAATCTATTGAGAACGAAAGACCACAACCTTTTGATATCAGTGGTTACAGAGGTGCTAGCGGAAAAGCAGATATTGATAAATTAGTTGACTTTGTAAAAACAAAGTATGGCTATGATGTTGGTGGATACCAAGATAATGCTGCTTCTACAAGTGCAAAAAGATTAGCGACTAAATTAGACTGGAACATCAATCCAATGAACAAATTCAGTTTATCTTACCGCTACAATGAAACGAATTCTTTTGCGACTTCTGCATCTAGTTCTTCTAGAGTGAACTTCTATAACAATGGTGTGCTTTATCCTAATAAAACCAATTCATTGTCTGCTGAATTAAAAACAGCATTTAAAAACGGTTCTAGCAATAAAATGTTATTCACTTACACAGATGTAATGGATGACAGAAACCCAATTGGCGACAAGTTTCCACGTGTAACTATTTTTGATGGTGCTGCGGGCTCAATGGTTTTTGGTTCTGAAGAATTCTCTACAGCCAATTTATTGAAGCAAACCAACTGGAACTTCTTAGATTTCTACAAATTCAATGTCAACAAGCATGCATTTACTGTGGGTGTGGATTATGAATTGAGTAAGTCTTACAACGTATTTATTCGTCAAAACTTTGGTTCATACCAATTTGGTTCTTTAAACGATTTCTTAACCGAACAAGCACCAAGACGTTATGATCGTTCTTTCTCTTTATTAGATCAAACAACAGGAGACAATACAAAAGCGGCTGCTAGTTTTTACACAGGCAGAGGAAGTGCTTTCATCAATGACGAAATTAGATATACAGACAACTTAACTGTGAACTATGGTATTAGAGCAGATTATACTAAATTCTTGTCTACTCCTTTAGAAGATATGTATTTCAACTTCAACACGGTTAGATTGTATGATTTTAATGGTGCAAGATCTGGTACCATTCCAGATCCAAGAATTTCTATCTCTCCAAGAGTTGGATTTACTTATAAAATGCCAACAGAAAATATCACTGTTCGTGGAGGATTAGGTATGTTCACTGGTCGTGTTCCTTTGGTATGGCCTGGTGGCGTATTCAATAACAACGGTCAATCAGTGGGTGGACTTTCTATTTTCACTGCATCTGATATCGCAAAATTCGGTATCAAATTTAGACCTAATCCATTGGGACAATACACTGCTGCTGATTTAGGTTTAAGTACTGCTGCAGCAAAAGGTCAAATGGACTTAGTTTCTCAAGACTTTAGATTACCAAAAATCTTCCGTGCTTCTTTGGCAATTGATAAAAAATTAAAAGACAATTGGTCTGTAACAGTGGAAGGATCTGTGAGTAAGAATATCAATGAAATCTATTACAGAAGATTAGACATCAACAAACCAGTTGGCAGGTTATCTGGACCTGATAACAGATATATCTATGACTTAAAGCGTATTGGTTACCCAGCTGGATCAGGCATTACTGCAGGATCTAATCCTTACACTGGTGTGTTCTTGCTAGAGAATCAACCTTACTACCGTCGCTCTGGTTTCGCATATAACTTTACAGCGTCTATTGACAAAGCATGGTCAGATGGATTCTCTTTCAATGCATTCTATACCTATGGTGCTTCATTTGTAACACATGAACCAACTTCTAGCCAAAATAACTCTCAATGGAGATTTATGGAGACTGTGAATGGAAGAAATGATGTTCAGAGATCAAGATCAGACTTTGACTTAGGTCATAGAGTAAGTGCTTTTATTGCTAAGAAATTCACTTATGCAAAAGGTGCTTTAGCCTCTACCATCAGCTTAGTTTACAACGGACAGTCTGGTAATCCATTCAGCTATACTTATTCTAATGGTCCTGTTAGAGATAATGGTACAACTGAAACAAATGATTTAATCTTTATCCCTACTGCAGCTCAAATTAAGGCAATGACTTTTGTAAGCAATAGTACTTTCCCATTATCAGCAGCTCAACAAGCAGCTGCATTGGAAAACTATATTGCTCAAGACAATTACTTAAGCAAAAACAGAGGTAAATATGCCGAAAGAAATGGTGCTAGATTACCATTTACGAATATCATTGATGTGAAATTTGTACAAGATTTCAACGTGAAAATATCTAATAAGACCTACCAATTCCAATTAACTTATGATGTGTTTAACTTCACAAATATGTTGAATAGAAACTGGGGAAGAACTTATTTCATGAGCAACGATCAATACTCTCTTATGCGTTACCAAGGTGCAACAGGTTCAACTGTACCTAGCTATAGCTTCTCTCCAGTGGCTAACAACACACCATGGGGTATTAGCTCAAGCACAGCACCTAGCTACAGTGCTCGTTGGGTAAGCCAATTAGGTTTACGTTTCAAGTTTTAATTGAACAATTTAAGGATCTAATATAGACCCATATGAATGCCCTCCAATTTGGAGGGCATTTTTTTTGACTTGGTTTTTGTAAGATCTTAATATTATTTGTAGTTTTAATGGGTATG
>CAMDNL010000109.1 GCA_945902975.1 Chitinophaga pinensis | reverse complement strand
CTTGCTGCCATTGAATATGCAAATACACATCAGATTCAATTTTCAGAAAAAGGGTAGGCTTTTATAGACTCGCTTTTAGTGATAGTAAGAAGTTTCTAATATCTTTTAGATTATTCAATAATGAAAGGTCTTTATTGGCTTTTTCTTTATTATTTTTCAAATAAGTTTTTGCCCCATCAATTGAATACTTCTTCTCTCTAAGTAAGTAATAGATCTGTTTTAAAAATTCAATATCCTGTGCACGAAATAAACGATCCCCTTTTCTTGTTTTTCGAGGCTGTAGTTGCTTAAACTCTTTTTCCCAATAACGAATTAAGGAAGTGTTTACATTAAACCATCCTGCTACTTCTCCAATAGGGTAGTATAATTTTTTAGCTAAGGTACTCGCATCAGGCACATTGATTTTGCTAATTGCTTGATCCATATCTGCAAAAGCCATTCTACCTCTTTTGTGTAAAATATTTTTATTGACATAAGCCATTGGCGTTCTTGAAACAGAAGGTAAATCTGCATCAGGCTCATTCAAATTTGAATCGGCCACTTCTGTTGCAAAGGATTCATTTTGGAAAAATGGCTTACGATATTGAGGTAATGATTTTTTTTGCTTGATGCTTTTGGCTTGTTTGGGTGCAGCAATATGCACTGGAGTTGTTGCCTCCATACCAAATAAATCCAATTGCTGTAGCGGTTCTGCCATAATCCAAAGGTAGGGTACTATTAAGCTCAACTAACCCCCGCAAATGATTGGTGGATAAATTGTTAAGTATGCATTAATTTTGCCTATGCGCATTTTTATACAGCTCGATGATGTCTATGCTCCGAATCTTCCTATTTTGGAGCCTGTACTATTAGATCTAATGGGGATGGTTGCTGCCGAAACAGCGCATAGCACTGAGGTCCAGCATAGGATCTATCTTGTTTCTGCATTACCAAAACCTACCGAAAACATAGCGGCTGAATGGATCCATCCCGAGGCTACTGCAGCATTGATTACAGATAGTAGCGCATCTGCATTAATTCATTTTGGACCAGCGGCTTTATGGGCAAGGCAACTGCCTTCTTATTTTATTCCACTCACCATACCTCATCTAAATAGGCGCTTAAATTGGTTTCAATCTTGGCTTGCAAAAAAACGTTTTAATGAAACAATGCAAAGGGCAAAACAAGTGCTGGCATTGGACGAATGGCATGCACAAAACAGACATGGAGTGGAAAGAGTCTATCTTGAAAAAGCACCTATGCCTAATTTTGAATGGTCGCAATTGGCTCCTGTCAGAAGCGCATTGACGGATGGAAATCAATACCTGCTTGCTTTTGTAGACACCCAGGACATCCTACCAATTGTCAAAGCTTTTTCTGTTTTTAAAAAATGGCAACTCAGTACCATGTCCCTAGTTTTTGTGATGGAAACAGATGCGGAGAAAGCGAAAGCTGCTAATTTATTACTAGGATACAAATATAAAGATGCAGTGGAATTGGAAGTCGTATCCAATTTTAAATTAGAATGGATTGCTGCAGCCTACCTCACTATTTTTAGTGCAATGAATAGTCATCGCTTTCAATTTTTGACCTATACCATGCGCTATCAAATTCCATTTTTAATGCATCATGATCATGCAGCTACCAATGCTATTGCTTCTGAAATGGCCGAGGCTGGAGAATATTTTGATTTTAAACAACCCGATGTGCTAGTGAATCATTTTAAATTATATTATAAGGACGAAATGTATCGTGCGGCCAAGGGTATTGAAATACAAAAGGCCATTCAAACTGAAATAAACCAATTTCAACAAAAAGCAACCATAGTGTGGCCAAGGGACTTGGTCTAGGCTGGTCTTATTCGCCAATATTTTTGTATTTTTGTGGCATAATTTTAAGCTATGCACGAATCATCCATTCAGGTAAAAATTCAATTAGACGAACAAAAAATACCCCAATCCATAGACTGGTCAGCCACCGATAGTACTGCTCAAGAAGCGCAGGCTGCAAGGGCAATGATGTTGACTTTTTGGGATCCAACCGATAAAACGGCTTTACGCATTGATTTATGGACAAAGGATATGATGGTAGACGAGATGGCAGACTTCTTTTACCAAAATTTGATGGGTATGGGAGACGCTTACCTTAGAGCTACACAAGACAAGGAACTTGCAGCATCATTTAAAACTTTTGCTAAAACATTTTACAATCAATTTAGAGCAAGTCAAATTGAACAAGGTGCAAAATAATCTTGCATCAAAAAATAAATTTTAATCTTATGAGTTTAGAACTAGAAGTGATGTCTTTAATGAAAGACGCAATGAAAAATAAAGATGAAGCAATGTTAAGAGGGCTTCGTGCAATTAAAGCAGAAATTATTAAAGCAAAAACTGAACCAGGTGCCAATGGTGCTATTTCAGAAGATGCTGAAATGAAATTATTACAAAAATTAGTGAAGCAACGTAAAGACTCATTGACTATTTTCCAAGAACAAAATCGAGCCGATCTTGCAGATAAAGAAGCCGAAGAAATTGCAGTGATTGAAAAATTTCTTCCAGTTCAAATGACAGAGGAAGCCGTTAAAGCCGCTGTAGATGCTATTGTTAAGGAATTGGGTGCTTCTGGTCCACAAGATTTAGGGAAGGTAATGGGCTTCGCATCTAAACAATTAGCTGGTAAAGCAGACGGTAAAATCATTGCAGCGATTGCTAAAAATGCATTGACGAACTAATGAACTGGTTAGATTTATTAGCAGGCACGATCCTGATTTTAGCCTTATTGCAAGGGTATCGAAATGGATTAATCAAAGCCATTATTTCGTTTTTCTCTTTAATGATTGGCGTGGTGCTTGCTTTTCAATTCGCCGGATTTGTAGCTAGCCAGTTAAAAATATATACTAAGATCACTTCTTATTGGCTTCCATTTATTGCTTTCTTGATTATTTTACTTGGAGTCATGCTTGTCTTAAGATGGGTGACTGGCCTCTTGCAACAAACTGCTGATTGGTTAATGCTAGGCTGGTTGAATAAACTACTAGGCATGGTCCTGTATATGTTAATTTATGGTACTATTTTAAGCGCATTGCTCTATTTTATGACTTTACTAGGGATTGTCGAAAAACCCACTATGGATGCTTCTGTGAGTTATAGCTATTTAGCCAAATGGTGGCCCTATTTTATGGCTAAATTGAGCGAATGGCTGCCTTTTATCAAACAAACATTGGTTCAATTTTCCAATCAAATACAACAAAAGGCTTAATAAGCTGATTTAATCTGAAATAAGTATCTTTATAGCAACTACTTAATAGTTAAAAATATTATGGAATACGAAATACACAAAGAAGGCAAATTTGAATATGTCGAAGTAGGTGCGGGTCAGCCACTGATGCTTTTGCATGGCTTATTTGGCGCATTGAGTAATTTCTCCGACCTAATAGAACATTTTAAGCATACACATAAAGTCATCGTTCCCATTTTGCCATTATATGATCTTGATCTTTTGCATACCACTGTAAAAGGATTGGCTAAACATGTACAACAATTCATTGATCATAAAGGGTATGATCAAATTCATTTGCTAGGTAATTCTTTAGGCGGGCATGTGGGATTGGTGCATATCTTAAGTCACCCAGAAAAAATCAAAACATTGACCTTAACAGGAAGTAGTGGTTTGTTTGAAAATGCGATGGGCGATTCTTACCCAAAGAGAGGGGATTACGAATACATTAGAGCTAAGACTGCTGAAACTTTTTATAATCCAGCAGTTGCTACTAAGGAATTGGTTGACGAAGTTTTTGAAATTACCAATAGTAGAATTAAAGTGATCAAAATTATTGCTTTAGCAAAAAGTGCAATTCGTAATAATTTAGGCGAAGAATTGGGGCAGATCAAAGTACCTACACTTTTAATTTGGGGTAAAAATGATAAAGTGACGCCTCCATTTGTAGCAGAAGATTTTCATAAATTGATTCCCAATAGCGAACTTGCTTTTATTGATGAATGCGGACACGCGCCAATGATGGAAGTGCCCGCCGCATTCAATGAAATTTTAGAGCAATTCTTAAAAGCGCAAGCTTAATTCGTCTTATGCTAGCTGTAACCATTACTGTACAAGGGTTTCCCCTGCTTCATTTAGAAGATAAGGTGAGCTTTGCTTTGCAGTGTATGGAGGACTTTGATGTACAAGAATTAGCGGTAGTGAAAGAGGATTATTTTTTAGGAATCGTTCAAAAAGCAGACTTATTGGATACAGATGAAGCTGCTACTTTAATGGTTCTATCCGATCAGCTTAAAAAAATCATGATTGCAGATACGGCACATTTTTTAACTGCGTTAGAATTATTTTCAAAACACCAATTGAGTATTTTACCCGTATTGAATGAGCAACTAGAATGCATTGGAATGATTCCTCAAAAAAGTTTAAACGATGCCTTGGCTAAATTTTTAGGGGTTGATTCGCCAGGTGCTATCATTGTTTTATCTGTAGCTCCATACCAATATTCACTAGCGGAAATGTCAAGATTGGTAGAATCTAATAATGCGCAAATTTTACAATTGAACAGTTATTTTGACGAAACAAATGGGGCCATGATCATCACGCTAAAAATCAATAAAGATGAGGCGCAGGCGATCATTGCTACTTTCCAGCGTTACGATTATCAACTAGTACAATATTTTGGTAAAACGCCTTTACACAATGATATCGAAGCGCATTACCATCATTTAATGAATTATTTAGATGTTTAAATTTGTCAGTTTCAAAAGCCTAGTCCTTCTATTTATTTTCATTGGTCAAATTGGTTATGCGCAAGTTAAAATCAGCGC
>CAMDNL010000108.1 GCA_945902975.1 Chitinophaga pinensis | reverse complement strand
AATATTTTTGGATTGGTGTTTTTTTTACAAGGCATTCAAAAAGCGCCTGTAAGTGTTGTGGTGCCTGTGTCTTCATTAAAAATATTTACAATCATTACAGCTGTATTTATCATGGGGGAACTCTGGTATAATAATTATTTGATTGCTTTTATATTAAGCACCCTTGGTTTATTTTTATTGTATTTTAAAAGAGCCGAAGTACAGCAAGCAAATACGTTTAAAAAAGGAATCTTATATGGCATTGCCTCAAGTTTTTTTTGGGGCAGCTCTTTTGCTTTGTATAAATTTCCAATTGCGTGGTGGGGTCCACTTGGTTTTAGTTTGATCATTGAATCGGTAGCCATGTTATTTGGTTTGGTCTTGGTGATTAAAGAAGGATTACTGAATCAGTTAACAACCTATTTAAAATTGATTCATATCAGGGCCTACTTAATTTTAGGCGCTTTGCTTGTCATTGGAGGATTGGCCATTAATATGAGTTATGGGTATCTGCCAGTGGTGGTAATCAATATCTTAATTATTGGTAGTCAAATCATCTCTGTATTGATTGGTTATTTTATCTATAAAGAACGCTTGAGCATCCAACAATGGATAGGATTGGCTTTAATCATTGCGAGCTTTTTTGTGGTGGCAGTGGTTGCGTAGCCTTCCCGTTTTCTATTGATTTTCAATAAAGAAGCCCAATTTTTTGCTATTTAAGGGCGGTCTGCTTATATTTGCTCCCCGAACAAAGCAATATGTTCGGATGGATTTATATCCGATGGCGCTGTAGCTCAGTTGGTAGAGCAAAGGACTGAAAATCCTTGTGTCCCCGGTTCGAGCCCGGGTGGTGCCACAATCATTTATCAGCCCTCAACGAAAGTTGGGGGCTTTTTTTATGCCATCTTTATTTGATCTGAATTTGTTTTCTTTGAACCGTATGTGCGGAAAAGATACCCAATGCGCCACCAATAATATTAGTGGGTGGGTTAGAAGGGGTTGTGCCACCGCCTGGTCCTGCGCCCGATTGTTGATACAGGGTGTAGTAATATAAATAAGTAGGCCTTGTGATACATTGCATTTCTACTGCAACAATATCTTTTAATTTTACTTCTAAAGAATCAGACCCTCCCCTTAGTGGTCGTTGATTTACTTTTCCATTATTCAAATTGTCGTTGAAAACATGAAAGGTTTGATCTAGTGTATCATTGATCTTTTGAATAAAACGATAGCTATTGCCCAATTGGATTGGGTCGGTGTAAACAGGGATGACATTATATCTAACTTCACTATTGAATGGGAATGGATTGATCCTTAAACTATCTAAGGCAACTTTTTGTGGCATAGTCGCATTCGCCGTATACTTTTTGTCTGCAACTTGTACTTCTAAATAATAGGTGTTTCCGTAGATGCCTTTTATTTTATTGGTTTTGTATTGCCC
Organism: Chitinophaga pinensis; assembly: GCA_945902975.1. GTDB lineage: Bacteria > Bacteroidota > Bacteroidia > Chitinophagales > Chitinophagaceae > Sediminibacterium > Sediminibacterium pinensis_E. The sequence goes on along the minus strand of CAMDNL010000108.1, from coordinate 3,418 downwards.
TCCATTTTCATGTTTTAAAGTATCTATTGTTCCAAGATTATCTTTAACAATGACAAGGGCGTTCGTCACAGCTAAAAAATTGGAGGACGCCGAAATATTATTAGACTTGCTGAGTTTGATAGTATAAGGTCCAAGCTCATCCGTGATACTTCCATCAATGACAAGTAAGGATTGGTTGGGGTCTAAGGCTAGTTGAATTTCCTTTTCACAACCCAATAAAAAAATCCCAATTAAAATTGTACTAAAATATTTTTTAAGCATCATTAAAATTTGAATTGATAAGTGACACTAGGTACCCATCTAAATAAAGAGGTTTGAATAATTTGAGTTCTGCTAAGGTCCTTTGGGTCATCTTGAAAATTAATTTGAAACGCGTTTTCTCTGCCATACACATTGTATAAACTAAAGTTCCAAGACTCTTGAATGCGTTTTTTTCTCTTCTTATCATAAGTGACACTTATGTCCATTCTATGATTGGTGGGCATTCTATTTCCGTTTCTAGAAGCATATTGATAAAGTGTCTGTCCTTGAATGGAATATTTTCCTGTTGGAAATGTCACTGCATCACCGGTATTATATACAAAAACAGAAGAGATGGACCACCTTGAATTAAGGGTATAAATCCCTACAATAGAAATATCATGGGTCCTATCTTGTTTTGCATTGTACCAATTGTTTTGATTGATACCAGTAATTTTTCTTTCTGTTTTTGATAAGGTATAACTTACCCATCCAGTCAACACGCCTTCCTTCTTCTTCCATAATAATTCAAGACCATAGGCACGTCCAACTCCAAACAAGAGCGCACTCTCCACATCGGCTAAAGTAAATATTTCAGCCCCATCTTTATAGTCTAATTGATTCTGCAAATTTTTATAATACAGTTCGGTGCTTAGCTCATAGGTATTATTTTTCCATCCTTGCACTAAACCCACGCTCAACTGATCCGCAATTTCAGGTTTTATATTATAGGAATTTCCAATCCATTGATCAGAGGGACTTGAAGCCGTTGAATTACTAAGTAGGTGTAGGTGTTGTACATTTCTAGCATAGCCGGCCTTGATACTTGTTTGGTCTGTTACTCGGTAGTTGGCCGTTATCCTTGGTTCAGGATTCACATAGGTCTTACCAAAACTTTGCTTATCTAATTGTATTGTATTTACAAGTAAATCCTTTTCATATATATTATAGGCATCTCCTCCCATTAAGCTATAAGCAGACAGGCGCAGTCCATAATCTACACTTAAATCATCTGACGCCTTATATAAGTTGCTTATATAGAGGGCGTTTTCAAGTCCATTTCTGCCCTTCTTTGGATTACTATTAATCACAGTTCCGCTAAATGTGCTTGGTGTAATATTATGTAAAATACTATTGAATCCAAAACGCAATGTGTTTTTTGGGTTGAAGTAAAAAGTATAATCTTGCTTTAGATTGATGTCTTTTATATTGGAGTTGATATTAAAATTAGTCAAGCCGTTTTTAAGCTTTACATTATAATTGTAGTCACTGTAAATTAAAGAGGTATTTAAAAACAAGCGACTAGATACAATTCGGTTCCACCTGATGGTGCCCGTTTTATTTCCCCAATCAATCCCAAAACTGTCTCCTAATCCTAGTTCGTCTCTTCCAAAATAACCAGAAAGATATATTTTATTTTTTTCGTCAATCTTATAATTCGCTTTCATATTTAAGTCGTAGAAATATAAAATATTGTCTTTAAATTCATCAGAGGCACGCAGAAAAAAATCTGCATAGGTTCTTCTTCCCGATAAGATAAAGGAAGACTTTTCTTTTTGAAGCGGACCCTCAATACTAAGTCGACTGCTAATGAGTCCAAGACCACCATTTACATTAAAGTCTTGGTTATTGCCTTCTTTCATTTTCACATCTAATACCGAAGACAGCCTGCCACCATATTGTGCAGGTCCATTCCCTTTTATTAATGTGGCATCTTTTATCGCATCACTATTAAATGTGCTAAAAAACCCAAGCAGGTGTGATGCATTATACACTGGCGCCTCATCTAATAAAATTAAATTTTGATCTGCCGCTCCGCCTCTAACATAAAATCCACTATTGCCCTCGCCAGCCGACTTTACACCAGGCAATAGTTGAAGTGTTTTTAAAATATCTTTTTCGCCAAAAATAACAGGCACTTTGCTAATGGCATTTAGGTTAAGTGTTTCTGTTCCCATTTGAGGTTTTAAAAGATTGTCATTTTTTCTTCCACTTTCCACCACGACCTCTTTTAATGTATTAGCAGGCTTTAATAAAATAGTTAAATTTAAATTACTATCAAGCCTTACCTGTTCCTTGTATTTTTCATATCCTAACTGACTAACAACAAGGGTGTATTTTCCCCTTGGTAAAGAAATAGCGTAAAACCCATATTCATTGGAAAGCACCCCAAGGCTTGGCAGTTCCTCAATCCTTAGGACGGCTCTAATCATAGCCTCTCCAGTTGCTTGGTCTTTCACATTTCCGTTTAAAACGAATTTGTCCTGTCCAAAACTAAATTGAATTTGAAAAAAGAAAAGCATCGTGCATATAAAATAGAGATTGCCTTTTTTTATAAATTTCATTGTCTTATTCAATCTTTGAGCGCCAAATTTAAAAATATTGTCAAAGGTATCACCTATTTCCTTTTTTATAAAATTATAGATGTTAAAATTGCGCTTCTTCTTTAACGTGGTGTAGAGAATATTCGATATTTTTGCAGATGCATTTTTGTATAGTACCTTTCTTTCATTTCCGATTGATTAAATAAAATAAATCACATGCGCTATTTATGCCTCTTTTCATTCCTGTTATGCATCTTATCAAGCAATGCACAATATTCGAATGCTCCAACGATTCGTACCGAGCAAATTAATATTGCTAGAGATAGTTTTGGTGTGCCACATATTTTTGCACCCACCGATGCAGAAGTAGCATATGGCCTTGCATGGGCACACGCAGAAGATGATTTTAAAACAATGCAAATGCTGATCCTAACAGGTAAAGGAAAAGTGGCGACTTATATGGGTAAAAAAGGAGCGCCGATTGATTTTGTTTTTGGATTATTAAATACAAAGGCAACAGTTGTTGCACAAATGAATCAGTTTGATCCAAAATTTATACAATTGGTAAAAGGCTATTTATTGGGTTTAGAAGCTTATGCTAAAGCACATCCAGATCAGGTTTTAAATAAATATGTATTTCCAATTACTATCGAGGAATATTTAGCTTCTGCTGCATTTTCCGTAGCAATATTTTGTGGCGTAGATAAAGCCTTACCAAAAATTTTAAATGGTACTATTCCAAAACTAGAAGGTTTCACGGGAGAAGGTAGTAATGCATTTGCGATCAATGCTAAAAAATCCGCGTCAGATGAAACCATGCTTGTGATTAATGCACACCAGCCTATTGAAGGTCC
>CAMDNL010000107.1 GCA_945902975.1 Chitinophaga pinensis | reverse complement strand
TCTGGTGGAACAGAGATTGGCACCAAGGGTATGCTAGTGGCTAGTAAAACAATGGCACTCACTGCAATTGATTTAATGAGCAATCCTGAATTGATTAAAAAAGCAACAGAAGAGTTTACTAAATCTATTGGTGATTATAAATACAAAGCACTGTTAGGAGATATTAAACCTGCTCTTAACTATAGAGATTAGGTTTTGCCTAAATAATCTAAAAAAGGCCACTCAAACGAGTGGCCTTTTTTATTCTTTAAGCTTTTATTCATCGTCCTATTCAAAGGACTCTGGACGCATCTGAGGAAAGAACAATACATCTTGTATCGATGGTTGATTCAACATCATCATACACAAACGATCTATTCCAATGCCAATACCCGATGTTGGCGGCATACCGTATTCTAATGCTCTTAAAAAGTCATGGTCAATAAACATTGCTTCATCGTCTCCTCTTTCCATTAATGCCAATTGATCTTCGAATCGCTTGCGTTGTTCAATTGGATCATTTAATTCAGTGTAGGCATTGGCTAATTCTTTTCCATTCACCATCAATTCAAAACGCTCTACCAATCCTTCCTTCGTTCTATGCTTCTTTGTCAATGGACTCATCTCTACCGGATAGTCAATGATAAAAGTTGGTTGGGTATAAGTGTGCTCACTTGTGGCACCAAATAATTCATCAATTAATTTGCCCTTGCCTATCGTTGGTGGAACATCTATTTTTAATTGCTTACACACATCTCTTAAGCCTGCTTCATCCATCCCGCTAATATCGATGCCTGTATTTTCTTTAATCGCATCCAAGATGCTGATGCGCTTAAATGGTGCTTTAAAATTGATGGTCTTATCACCCACTTGTAATTCTGTCTTGCCGTGTAATGTCAATGCAATTTTTTCAAACAACTGTTCTGTGATTTCCATCATCCATAAATAATCTTTGTAAGCCGTGTACCATTCTAATACAGTAAACTCAGGATTGTGTGTGCGGTCCATCCCTTCGTTGCGGAAATTTCTACTAAACTCGTACACCCAATCAAAACCTCCAACAATCAAACGCTTTAAATACAATTCATTCGCAATGCGCAAATAAAATGGCACATCCAACGCGTTATGATGCGTCACAAAAGGCCTTGCAGCAGCGCCACCTGGAATAGATTGCAATACGGGCGTATCCACCTCCAAAGCGCCACGATCGTTCAAGAACTGGCGGATGGTATTCATTAATATAGTACGCTTTGTAAATGTCTCTTTCACTTCTGGATTGATAATTAAATCGGCATAGCGTTGACGGTACCTAAACTCTGGATCTGTTACTGCATCAAATACTTGCCCTGCCTCGTCTCTTTTTACAACAGGCAATGGCTTTAATGATTTTGCCAATATGGTTAAGGTAGATGCATGTAATGAGGTCTCTCCAGTTTTAGTGGTAAACACATAACCAGTTGAACCAATGATATCTCCTAAGTCCAGTCCATTCTTAGTGATGACATCCCAATAGGTTTTGTCTTCGTCTGGACAAATCTCATCTCTCTTTATATATAATTGAAATATGCCTTGATCGTCTTGGATCTTTACAAATAAAACTTTGCCCTTGTCATTCACACTCATGATTCGTCCAGCAACACAAACGGAAGCAAATTGCTCCTTGGTCTCTTCTGTGTAATGCGCCTTGATGTCTTGTGATAAATGTGTTACTGGGTACAAAGGGGCAGGATAAGGATCGATCCCTGCCGCTGCTAATGCTTGTAGCTTTTCTCTTCTAATAATTTCCTGCTCTGATAAATGACTCATTATAATCGGTTGATATTTTATTGTATTACTGCAAAAGTAAAACTTAGCAGTCAATTAGCGAAAGAAGCCTTCCTGAACTTCGGCAACAGTTAAAGATAAACAATCGCCTGGTTGCATTTGATGCACCGAATACTTGCCCAATTTTGCCCTAATTAAACGCAGGACAGGAAAACCAACCTGTGCAAACATTTTACGCACCTGACGATTCTTACCTTCCGTGATTTGTATCGCTACCCAGCTTGTTGGGATGCTTTTTCTAAATCGGATAGGAGGATTACGCTCTGGCACTTCTAAACTATCTGGTAAAATTTCCAATTGCGCGGGCCTAGTTTTGTAGATTTTTCCATCCACATTAATAGATACACCTTTACTTAATTGTACAATGGCTGCTTCGGTGATAGCACCTTCTACTTGAACCCAGTAAGTACGTTGATGTGCAAATACAGGATTTAATAACTGCTGATTGATAGTTTTATCATTCGTGATTAGCAATAAGCCTTCGCTATCATAATCTAATCTCCCCACTGGATACACATCTGTAGGTACATGCAAGATGTCTTTTAAGCACAATTTACCTTCTGTTGAAGTGAATTGCGATAGCACTTGAAATGGTTTGTAGATTAAAAAATAGTCCATGAATTTGTACTTGTTTGAGCGGCTTAAAAAACAAAGTCCCACTGATGTGGGACCTCGTATATAGATGGGTTAGTAAGTACGGGAATTGAATTCCCTTCACAATATTAAATATACTTTATTCTAATTACAAATAAATTTTAAACAAATTTTTCGGGTTTATCCACAAATTGGCTTTTGAGACCATAATTTTAAAGGAATAAAAATAAATAATCAGCGTAATGAAAATTGATTTTATTTTCTGATATAAAAAATTGAAATCGCTGAAATACTTATAAACAAAGGGTTTCATTGAATCAAAAATTTTAATTGTACTACTTCAAATAAATCTTGAAGATCGATTTTATGAAAAAATAATGCCTCTATTTGGCAAGTATTTTTGTTAAAAAAATTTTTTATAAAAAAGGCGCATTATCTTTGATTTAGCCCAAAATCACGCATATGAAGCTTCCCGCACCAGTTTCGGTACAATGGTTATCTGAATTTACAAATGCAGAAATCATTGGTAATGATCAAAATTTTATCACAGGAATCAATGAAATTCATCAAGTTGAAAATGGTGATATTGTCTTTGTAGATCATCCAAAATATTATGCCACTTGTATCAATAGTGATGCCACTTGTATTATCATTAATAGTAAAGACGTGGAGCTACCTGAAGGAAAAACTTTATTGTATTGTGATGCCCCTTTTGACGCCTATGCAAAACTCGTTCATCACTTTAAACCATTTAAAATAAGCACAGAATCAATTAGTTCTGACTTAAAAATAGGTGCAAACAGTGTGGTGATGCCAAATGTTTTTATTGGTCCTAATGTGCAAATTGGAGACCATTGTATCATTCATCCTGGTGTCATAATTTTAGCAGATACTGTGATTGGAGACCATGTCATCATACAATCTAATTCTGTCATTGGATCAGATGCATTCTATTATAATACTAAAAAAAATAGACCCGCTTGGTATGTAAAAATGCCTAGTTGTGGTCGTGTGATGATTGAAGATAGGGCCGAAATTGGAGCAGGTTGTACCATTGACCGTGGCGTGAGTGGTAATACCATTATTGGTATGGGATCTAAGCTAGACAATATGGTGCATATTGGTCATGATACCCAATTAGAAGCAAATTGCTTAATCGCTGCCCAGGTGGGTATTGCTGGAGGTGTAAAAATTAAATCGGGTGTGACCATTTGGGGGCAGGTTGGTGTAAATAAAACTTTAACGATTGGCGAAAATGCCGTGGTGCTTGGTCAATCGGGTGTGGTTAATTCAATAGAAGGTAATAAAACATACCTAGGCTTTCCTGCAGAAGATGCAGCTGTGAAGCGAAGGGAGTATGTATGGATTAGAAGAATCCCTGCGCTTTGGAAAAAAATGATGGAAGACTAAGCTAGCTGGTGGATTGCTTTTAACTCCTTAGCGACTCTTATAATAGTAGCATCTATATTCCGATATTGAAAACTTGGAAACGCATTCAAGAATTTTTGATTGTTAAACCTTACAACAGCTTGAGCTGTTGCTGCAGTTTCCTTGGTTAATAATGGCGCTTTGCCTGTGATCAAACCCTTGATGGCCTCTAATCTCCAAACGATCCCTGCCAAAAATGGGGTTACTTTTTTATGAGGCAGTCTTTTATTAAAGGCTGTTGCAATGGCATTAAAAATGTCTCTATAATGTATGTTCTCTGCACTCAATACATAGCGCTGTCCCACCACATTACTCTCCATTAATATTTGCATGGCGTCCACCACGTCCAATACATCTACAAAACCACTCATGCCACTTGTATACCAAGGGAACTCATTGTAAGCCGATTTAAAAATGCCAGAGGAACCATTGTTCCAATCTCCTGCTCCTAATATAATCACCGGATTCACAATCGCCATTGGCAGTCCCTCTTCCATTGCTCTCCAAACTTCTAATTCTGCTAAATATTTTGATTGTCCATACACGCTATTACTTGTAGCTGGTGTCCAGTGCATGGACTCGTCTATCGCTTCGCTTTCTCTTATTCTTCCTAATGCAGCAACCGAACTTACAAAAATTAATTTTTTTATTTTTTGCTCCAAACATGCATTCACTACATTGGCTGTTCCCTCTACATTGGATTGTAACATTTTTGCAGCTGCACCTGGTGCAAAAGAAACAATCGCAGCGCAATGATACACATAGTCCACCCCTGCTAATGCTTCCGTTAAACAAGTAGGATCTAAGATATCTCCTTGAATCCACTCGCAGTGTTCGGATCCCGCAAAGACAGGCACAGCTTGACGATACAGGGCGCGCACTTTTTTTCCTTTACTTAATAAAGATTGAATTAAATGTGATCCTACTAAACCGCTTGCGCCTGTTACAAAAATCATTTCAATATATTTAACCTGTTTACTCCATTTTGATAAACCACTATTCTTTCATCAACCTACCAAT
>CAMDNL010000106.1 GCA_945902975.1 Chitinophaga pinensis | reverse complement strand
TTCAAAACCGGGCATATGCTTGATTTTTAATGATAAACAAAGGTAGTTTAAAAAATGAAAATTGAGGGTTTTTCCGTATTTTGCGTTCCTAAAAAAAGACTAGAACCCATGGAGTATAACAAATTGATTTCCGTTTCAGGCATGTCAGGATTATTTGAATTATTAACGAGTAAAAGCGATGGTGCAATTGCTAGATCCTTAGAGACGAATGTCACCCAATTTATCAGTTCTAGAGCCTATCAATTCTCTCATTTAGAGAGCATTGAAGTGTTTACAACCAAAGAGAATGTGTTTTTGGCAGAAGTATTTATCGCCATGGGCAAATCAAAAGAAGCCCTACCTAGCGAGAAAGATGCAAAAGCAACTCAAGCCTACTTTAAGAAAGTATTCCCTAATATGGATTTTGAGCGCGTTTATGCCAGCGATATGAAGAAAATGGTGAAGTGGTTTGCTCAATTAGTACAACATAACGTTACGCCAACCTTACCAGAATTAGACGAAGAGGAAACTGGAGCATAAGCAAGCGTCGATAAAGTATCGCCCCTTATATAAAAAAGCTAAAAAAAGGCTTACCAATTATCGGTAAGCCTTTTTTTATGCTTAAATTGCCCTACATAAATTCGATATGAAAAAAATATTTTTAAGCAGCTTATTATTTGTAGGATTTTTCACCACCATTCAGGCACAAAAAATGAGTGAAAAAAAGTGGGTTAGGAAACAATTTTCTGCACTGAATATGAATGAAAAAATTGGGCAGTTAATGGTCATCAGAGCCCACAGTAATTGGTCACAATATAAAATTGATTCTATATCCAATTTAATTCAGCAATACAATGTTGGTGGATTGTGTTTTTTTCAGGGTGGTCCTGTTCGACAAGCCATGCAAACCAATGCCTATCAAACTGTTGCTAAGACCCCTTTATTCATTGCCATTGATGCGGAATGGGGTTTAGGAATGCGCTTGGATAGTGTAGAATCTTTTCCAAGACAACTTTCGATGGGCGCATTTGCTTCAAGTGATTTAGTGTACCAAATGGGTGCTGCCATTGCTGAACAATGTAAAAGATTGGGAATACAAATTAATTATGGGCCGGTAATTGATATCAACAATAATCCTTCGAATCCAGTGATCAATGATCGCAGTTTTGGTCAGAGTAAATCAAAAGTGATTCAACAAGGGGTTGCGTATATGAAAGGCATGCAAGACAATGGGATCATGGCCACTGCGAAACATTTTCCTGGACATGGAGATGTGAATGTTGATTCCCATTTTGATTTGCCAGTCATCAATAAGTCAATGGCTGCGTTAGATAGTCTTGAGCTTGAACCATTCAAAGCATTGATCAATGCAGGTATTGAATCTATCATGGTAGCGCATTTATCCGTTCCAGCAATAGACGATAGACCAAAATACGCCACTTCAATCTCACCAAATGCAGTGAATGGGTTATTAAAAAAAGAATTAGGATTCAAAGGTATAAGTGTGACTGACGCCATGGATATGAAGGCCATTGCAAACTACTTCCCACAAGGAGAAGCCAATGTACAAGCCATTCTAGCAGGTAACGATATGTTATGTTTGCCTGGAGACCTTGGACAATCCATCAATAAAATCAGGGCAGCTATTAAAGAAAGAAGACTTAAGCGTTCCGATATTAATGCCAGAGTTAAAAAAATCCTAACTGCAAAATACAAGCACGGATTAGATCTACCACAACAAATTGACACCAACCATATTGTGGCAGATTTAAATCAATCCGTTGGAAGCATCAATGCGGCTATGGCGCAACAATCCCTTACATTTATAAGGGCTACCAATAGTCCACAATTAAATAACAAGACAGCCTATCTTGCTATTAATGCAAAATATACAAATGCACTTACTAATTCTATAGCTTCAAATTACGGTGTGAAAGTTTTTTATACGAGCGGAAATAACGCAAGTGAATTAGCTTTAATCAATGACAGCTTAAAGGCCTATGATCAAGTCATTGTTGGTCTGCATGGATATAGCAGAAGACCAGCAAATCATTTTGAACTACCAGCAGCTACCTTAGAATTTTTAAACGAAAAAGGGCATGAAGATTGGATACATTTAATTTTTGGAAACCCCTATGCTGTTGGTGATTTTAATACAATCAATAATATTTTATTTGCTTTCGAAGACACGAAGCATAGTCATGCCGCAGTACAAAAGTGGCTTGAAGGCAAACTACAAGCAGGAGGAACTTTACCAGTTACCATCAGTCCTGAACTTCAATATGGCATGTCTTCTGAGGCAGCATTAAAAAAAAAATTCTAGCCCAAGAAGTTCTTCCAGCAATTATTGATCAGACTCAGCTTGTAAAAATTGATTCCATTGTGGCAGATGCAATTTTGAAAGGCGCCATACCAGGTTGTCAAGTATTGGTGGCAAAAAACAATCAAATTGTTTTCAATAAAAGCTATGGTACCATTGCCGGAGCTCAAAGTCCACAAGTGACCAATGCAACCTTATACGACCTTGCTTCTATGACAAAGACAAGCGCAACAACTGTTGCTGTAATGAAATTGGTAGAAGAAGGTGTATTAGATATAGAAAAAACAATTGGGGACTATTTGCCATGGGTAAAAGGCAATGTAAAAGCAAAAATTAAATTAAAGGATTTATTAATTCATGAAGCTGGCTTGTACCCATATATCAAATTTTACGAATCCCTACTAAACCCAGACGGCAGTATCAATTCAAAGTGGATTGTGCCTGTACAAGACGCATCGCACCAATTGATGATTACACCGGGTAAATACCTTGCGAATAATTGGATGGATAGTATTCGAATGAAAATATTAAATAGTCCAGTGACTGCCCCAGGCAAATACGTTTATAGTGACAATGATTTTATTTTTTTAGGCAATATCGTAGAACAAGTGACTGGGATGAATCTTCAGGATTATTGTACAAAAACTTTCTACGGCCCAATGCAAATGCGTAGTACTGGATTTTTACCACTGGAAAGAGCAGATAAGTCAACTATCGCAGCATCAGAATTAGACAATTATTTTAGAAAAGAACTCATTCAAGGTTCGGTTCATGACGAAGGTGCTTCTACTATGGGTGGTATCGCAGGACATGCTGGATTATTTAGCAATGCCACTGATATCGCAAAACTGTATATGATGTTATTGAATGGAGGACAATGGGATGGTCAAACCTATTTAAAACCATCTACCATACAATTGTTTACAAGCTATCAATCTGCCACAAGCAGGAGGGGACTTGGATTTGATAAAACTGCTAAAGACAATGCCAATTCAAAAGATCCTTATCCAAGTTTAAGTGCTCCAGCATCCGTGTTTGGTCACACAGGATTTACTGGAACATGTGTTTGGGCAGATCCAGACAATCAATTGCTATATATTTTTCTTTCAAACAGAGTCTACCCAACAAGAGACAATAAAGCATTTAGTACGCTTAATTTAAGAGCGAAAATTCAAGAACAAATATATCAAGCCATAAAAAAATAAGATGCAAAAGTGGATCTATCTTTTAATAGGATGTATTGGTTTAGCTAAGCCAATAGATGCACAATTGCAATTAGGTCCAATTGGTACATGGCGTGCGCATTTTTCCAATGAGTCTATCCAACAAGTTGTAAAAGGTGATCAGATTTATGTTGCCGCAGCAAACCAAATTATTCAAATAGATGCAAATAGACAGACAACCTACCTGAATACGACCACTGGTTTGCATGCCACTGGGATACATAAAATTGCATGGCACCCAATTGAAAATCAACTTGTAATTGCCTATAAAAATAGCCGCTTAGATATTATAAAAGGAGACCAAGTCACTTTGATAGATGATATACAAAGTTCAAATTTATATTCCGATAAAACAATTAACGACCTCATAGTATATAATAATAACGCATACTTGTCTTGTAATTTTGGAATTGTTGTGATTGACTTGTTAAAAAAAGAAATCAAGTCCACCATCTTCCCTAATAACAATCGTCAGAATGTAAAAGTATTTCAGACAATTGTTTACCAAAACAAATTATTTGCATTAACAGAGAATGGAATTTGGTCTACAACATTGGTACAAAATAATAGTTGGATTGTGGAAAACACAATGGGTGTCTCTGGTATAAAAAATATGTTTGTATTTAAAAACCAGCTTTATTTCAATAACCAGCAAAAAATTTATGCTTATCAAAGTAATATTGCAAGCTATCAGATTTTTACGGGTACGATTGAGGCAATCGCTGTTGACGAAGAACGAATTTTAGCAGGCATCGCTTATCAGAATAAAGGCACATTGATCCAATTCAATAACAATCAAACCAATACAGTACTAGTTGATTCTGCTGTATTGATTCATCCTGTTGGGCTACTTAAAGACGGTAATACTATTTGGGTAGCAGATTTTGGCAAAGGACTCTATGAAAAAAATGAGCAATCAAAGTGGACTGCTCTGGGAGGGCCTTTAAGTAGCGCCTATGGCAGTAATGCATTTTCAACTCATCAATTATTAATGAGTTATGGGACGAATAAAATTGGCATATCAAGCTTGAATGAAAAAGGCTGGTCTAATTTTACACAAATTCAAAATTTAAAAATTAATTATGTCGAGGCGGTATCGATTGACCCTATTGATCAAAGTTGGTGGATGGGCATGGGCGACCAATTAATACATTATGATCCCAATAAAAAAATAATAGAAGGAATTTTACCAAATACATCCATGGGCGCAATCAAATCGATTCAACAAAAAACAGATGGTCAAATTGTGCTGTTGAAAGAAGGATTTGGTATCGTTGCAAAAGAAGCTGGGAAATGGAATAGCTACCCCATGCAAACAGGTTTTTCTAGTGCTAATTTGAAAAAAATATTAGTCGCTAAAAATGATTTGAGTTGGATCATTGG
>CAMDNL010000105.1 GCA_945902975.1 Chitinophaga pinensis | reverse complement strand
ATAATAGGGAGATTAAAATGAACTGATTTTAAATATTTTTTGGCGTACATCCAATTGCGCAATGTAACAATCCAGCCATATACAATAGCAAAAGGTAAGAGCAGTACTCTAAAAGATTTTAAAAAAAGATTATTCAAATTCATAGGTATTCCACGGCGTGATACAACGAGACAAAGGTACGTCAAATTCGTTGGTATCAGTGAAATTGTCCATCGGCTCAAAGTAAGAAACACCTATTTTTTGCATCCCTTTACTTGCTTTTGCTAAGTAGCGATCATAGTACCCCTTGCCATAGCCAACACGATGTCCTTTTTGATCAAATCCCAATAAAGGGACTAAGATGGTATCAATCATATTTGGCGATACTTGATTAAAAGGTAAAGGTTCTTGAATACCATATGCATTTAACTGCAAGGTTTCTGTTTCAAAATAAAAATCCATTTGATTTTCTTTGCTATCAACAATCGGATAACAAAACTTAATAAACGGGTACAAGGTCTTGATGTACTTTTCGAATAGCAAGGTATTGGGTTCGTTCTTATGCGCTAGAGGATAAAAGCTAGCAAGGATTTCGGTGTTCGACCAATTAATTCGCTGAAATTGAATGAGTAGAAGGTCATCTAATTTCATGCATTCAGCATCATTTAGTGCAGCTCTTTTTTGGGATAATATGTTACGCGCTTCGGCTTTAGTTATATTCATTCAAAAAAACTAAAAATGGTGGCACCATAATTTCTTTGGAAACTATAGCCTTCAAATGTTTTATAGTCATTACGAGGGGTATGTTCCAATATAAAATAGCCCTTAGGACTAATCAATTTTTTTTCAACAATGATTCTAGGCAGGTCGTCAATCGTATTTAATGCATAAGGTGGGCCTGCAAAAATGATATCATATTGTTGGTTGCAAGTGGCTAAAAATTGAAATACATCCATTTGAATGGTCATTGTATTTTCAATCTTCAGAAAGTCAATGTTCTTTTTTATGAAATCAAGCATTGTCTTATCTTTTTCCACAATAGTCAATTGTTCCGCGCCTCTAGAAGCCAATTCATAACTAATACAACCAGTGCCTCCAAATAAGTCCAACGTGGTAGCTCCATCTATTGCGACTCTATTATGTAATATATTAAATAGCCCCTCTTTAGCAATATCAGTGGTGGGTCTTGTATGTGGCATATTGGTGGGCGGATGAATCCTTCTGCCTCCATATTTTCCAGAAATAATTCTCATGGGTACAACTTAAAAAATAAAATAGGGCGCGTAATAGTGATTAGGATAATCTGCATTTAAGGTAGCTCCAATACCAGCTTCTGGCGCATGTTGCATCTGTGCGCCTGCAAAATAACTTGCTAATTCCTGCATCCATAGGTCTCTTTCGGCACTATACCCTATTACATTTAAATTTGAATCCTTAGGTTGGATATTTGCTTGAACACAAGCATTCAATACAAGGTATTGATTCTGTTCATCACTACTCCTATTGAAATAATTTACAAAATGAGGTTTGCCATTTTGCAGGATTAAAACAATAAAATAATCATTGAAAACAGCAACACAAACCCCATCCGTATTGTTAGAACTAATTAAACTACTTAAATAATTGATCCACTTACCTGTTGGAAAAGAACGGGTTAATAATGTACTTAATGCATCTGGAACACTGTAAACCAATACTTGATCCTGTCCAATTTTTTGTAACTGAATTTCTTCTTCCATTTTTGTACCAACTACCAAACTAAACTCATTATGGTAAAAAGCATCGGCACCAGTCGTCACAGATTTAGTTAAAACTGTTCTTTTTGTATTCATCACAAATTGCACCTGTCTATAGAAAGATTGAATCAGCTTTGAATTATTTTGCAAATAACCTAATAGTTGATTCCACCCATTTTGATCTGTGGTGTTTTCAAAATATTCAAACGCAATATATTCCCCGTTGATATGGTTTTTAACAACAAAACAGATAGACTGTTCGTCCACGATCAAATAAAGATCTTCCACCTTATTATTTGCTGTACTTTCTTGTACGCCGTAAATGCCAATTTTTTTCATAGTCAATTTCTACTGCAATGATACAAAAAAAAGAGGCTATGTATTGATAAAACTAGTTGTAGATTTGCAATTATATGAGTCAAACAGCAGCGACCCCATCCTTACAGGTCAATATTAGTAGTAAACAAATACTGACCATCTCTATCCCTATCGCGTTGGCTATCTTGGTGCCTCAGTTTAACTTTATCATCAACAATATCTTTTTAGGTGCTTTGAGCAAGCAAGCGCTCGCCATTGGAGGCATTACAGGGGTCTATTATTTGATATTTGGGGTCATGGGGCAAGGACTCAATAATGGATTACAAGCCCTTATTTCAAGACGAGCTGGTGAAAACAGGGTGGATGAGATTGGAATCTTGTTTTCTCAGGGCGTCATCATTTCCATATTCTTATCTATCATTGGTATTGGTTTTACTTACTTTATCGCTCCAACAATATTTCATGCTTTATTAATAGATTCAACAAGAGCAGATACCGTGATTGAATTTCTAAAAATTCGTATTTGGGGGATTCCCTTCTTATTTATTTATCAAATGCGCAATGCCTTATTAGTGGGCACCAATCAAAGCAAGTTCTTGATCATTGGAACCGCGACCGAAGCATTGTTCAATATCTTTTTTGACTACAGTTTAATATTTGGGCATTTTGGTTTTTCTGCCATGGGTTTAAATGGCGCAGCCTATGCTTCTATCATTGCAGAGATCATGGGCTTATTAGTGATCTACCTTGTCATACACTATCAAAAGATTGGCGCAAGATTTGATTTATTTAAAAAGTTTGAGCTCAAATTAGATTATGTAAAACTGATTTTGGTGCAGTCTTCTCCTTTAATCATGCAATATATGATTAGCATTATTAGTTGGGAATTCTTTTATATTTTAATAGAACATAGAGGTGAACAATCCCTTGCTGTGTCCAATGCCATGCGTAATATTTTTGGATTTTTCGGTTGTTTTACCTGGGCATTTGCGGCGACCACCACCACCATGGTGAGTAATATCATTGGGCAAAATATGCAAGACAAAGTCATTGAACTCATTCATAAAATCATGCGATGGAGCTTTGGATTTGCTTTCATTGTAGCCATTATCATCAATGTATTTGCTGCACAATTTCTTTCTATCTATGGCCAAGGTGGAGGCTTTTTAACAGAGGGTATTCCTGTCTTAAGAATCGTTTCTATTGCACTGCTCTTTATGTCTGTATCCACCATTTGGTTAAGTGCTGTAACAGGTACAGGTCAATCCAAAGTCACCTTGCTCATTGAGTTTGCTGCCATCATCATTTACATTATCTACAACTATCTAGTGCTTGAGTATTATCAACTACCTATTACTTACGGCTGGTTTAGTGAGATTATTTATTGGCTAAGCTTATTACTACCTTCCTTCTTCTACATTAGAACAATGCGATGGAAGGATAAAAAAATCTAGTAAAAGCGATCGGATTAATTTCTCTTTCTTTCAAGATCAACCGAAGTTGTCCCTTCAAAATAAGGAACTGACAATTGTTGTTTTGTGATTTTCACGTACACAGATTCAGCAAGAGGATTTGCTGCTAAAATTTGATCAGCAATATTGGCTACAATTGTTTCCAACAATGGAGTTGGGACTGCCATGATTTTTTGGATCAAGGCATACACTTGCACATAGTCAATGGTGTCCTCTAATTTATGGATGGTTTTTGTAGCAGGCGTCATTTGAATACGGACATCCACTTTAAATGTATTTCCAATTTTTTTTTCTGCAGGATATACCCCGTGAAAACCATTGAAAATTAAATCATTTAAATAAATGTGCATAGAAAAATTTTAGCTAATTAATGTCCCTTAGCTGTTAAAAAACGTTCCGCGTCTAAGGCAGCCATACAACCACTACCTGCAGCTGTTACCGCTTGACGATAATTTTTATCTTGTACATCTCCTGATGCAAACACCCCTTCAATATTTGTTTTTGTTGTACCTGGTTCTGTTAAGATATAACCCGTTTCATCCATCTTTAAATAGTCTTTAAAAATACCACTGTTTGGATTGTGTCCAATCGCAACAAAAAACGCACTCACTGGAATCTCTTCCATCGTATTGGTTTTATTATTTTTGATACGCACCCCTTCTACTTTTTTATCACCTAATATTTCGTCTGTTTCTGAATTAAAATGTATAATAATATTAGGCGTGTTCATTACTCTATCCTGCATCACTTTACTCGCACGCATTTGTTCCTTTCTCACAATCATATGCACCGTAGTACACATTTTTGATAAGTAATGTGCTTCCTCTGCAGCCGTATCACCCGCACCCACAATGGCTACATCTTTCCCTTTAAAGAAAAATCCATCACATACTGCACAAGCGCTCACCCCAAAACCATTTAATCTTTCTTCACTAGGGATGCCCAACCATTTTGCACTTGCACCTGTAGAAATAATCACAGCACCCGCTTCAATTATTTTTTCATCATCAATCCAAACCTTGTGCGGGTAGCCACTAAAGTCTACTTTGGTTGCCAATCCATAACGGATATCGGTACCCATTCTTGCCGCTTGTTTTTCAAAATTCACCATCATTTCTGGCCCTTGAATGCCATCTGGAAAACCTGGATAGTTTTCAACATCTGTCGTAATTGTTAATTGTCCGCCTGGTTGAATACCTTGGTACAATAAAGGTTTCATATTTGCTCTTGCAGCGTAAATTGCAGCTGTATAACCAGCTGGGCCTGATCCAATAATTAAGATGTCTACTTTTTCTGTTTCCATAATCCTTTATTTTGTTGCTACAATGTAGCTTAAAAAAAAACCCCGACAAATCTGTAAGATCGTTGGGGCTTTTATGATATTGTTAATTTTTTATTAGCCCAAATAAGCTTTCAATGCATTGCTATATCGAGCTTTTTGTAAACGTTTAATG
>CAMDNL010000104.1 GCA_945902975.1 Chitinophaga pinensis | reverse complement strand
GGGCGCGCACTTTTTTTCCTTTACTTAATAAAGATTGAATTAAATGTGATCCTACTAAACCGCTTGCGCCTGTTACAAAAATCATTTCAATATATTTAACCTGTTTACTCCATTTTGATAAACCACTATTCTTTCATCAACCTACCAATATCCACTTTTAATTGTTCTACTTCCAAAGTCTTTAGTCCATCATAAATTTTTCCGCGTACTTTACCAGCTCTGTCAACTAAAGCAAAAAATTGGGTATGTATAAATTGATCTTCTATTTTAACCACATTGTTTTTTGGATCATCTAATAAATAAGAACCGCGGGCCATTTGGTAGAGACTATCTTTTCGGCCAGTTAGAAAAATCCATTGAGCAGTATTTACTTCTAAAGAGTCTGCATAATGTTTTAATACTGGTACAGAATCGGTTTCTGGATTACAAGTATGAGAGAGGATTTGAAAATCAGGATTGTCTTTATACACTAAGTAAATCTCTTTCATGTTTTTGTTCAGCTTTGGACAAATGCCCTTGCAAGTGGTAAAAAAGTATTCTACAACAGTGATTTTGTTTTGTAACACTTTTTCTGTCACTTGTTTCCCATCCTGATTGGTAAATGAAAAGGGTTGTACATAGCTTAAAACAGGCATTTTCACTTTCCAATTGTCGGTTCCCTTAAATAAAAAATAATAAAATCCCGTAAGAAGGACTGCGAAAAATGCGAGGTAAATAAGTGATTTCTTGGACATCTTGATTTGCTTTAAATGCGTCACAAAGTTACTATTATTTTCAGGGTATTGACTTAGCTTTGCATTATGTTTAAAAATTGGAATTGGGACGCAATTGGAGTAGGAGCCTCTTTGGCATGTGCCATTCATTGTGCCTTGCTGCCCTTATTTTTTAGCAGCCTTCCGTTATTAGGTATCAATGTATTACACAATCCAAATTTTGAGTTTGGGATGATCCTGCTTTCTTTCGGGATTGGCGCCTATTCATTATACCATGGTTATAAAAAACACCACCACAGCTTTAAGCCAATCATCTTATTTAGTATAGGGATAGGATTGATGTTTTGTAGAATGGTCTTTAGAGAAATTGAATTATTGTTATTGTTCCCTGCTGCATTTTTTATCATCATCGCGCATATCAATAACCACAATAGTTGCAGAATGCATAACCATGCGCATGAAGATGATTGTGATCATTAGGGCGATCATTAGAAGCTATAGCTCATGCTTCCGTCTTTCTCATCCTTCAACTGAATACCCATGTCAGACAACTGATTCCTAATTTTATCGCTGGTAGCAAAATCTTTATTGTCCTTTGCTTGTTTTCTGATTTCAATCAACAACTCCACCACGCCATTCAATTGTTGGCGATTGGCACCCTGATCTACTTTTAATCCTAAAATGGATTCTACAAATAATTTTAATTGTGTTTGAACAGTTGCCCAAACAGTTCCAGCTACTGCATCTGCTGCAATATGCTTGTCCTTTAAAGAATTGATGCTAGGTAGGATTTCAAATAAGTTCGCCACCACTTTTGCAGTATTGATATCATCATCCATGAATTGTTCTAATTCGTTGATCCAAGTAGTTAGTTGTGTAGCAAGTGCTTCGTCTTTTGAAACAGTTTCCTTTTCAAAGCTTTGGACTTGCAACCACTCGTATCCTTCCATGAATCTGCGCAATGCTTTTTCTGAAGCCTGTAATGCTTCATTGCTAAAATCCAATGTGCCACGATATTGACTTTGTAAAATAAAGAATCGAACAGTCATTGGAGTATAAGCTTGTGTTAGTTCAGCATGATTGCCTTCGAATAATTCGCTTAGCTTAATCACATTGTTATAACTCTTGCCCATCTTACGACCATTGATGGTAATCATATTATTATGCATCCAATAACGCGCAGGCATTTGATGATTGCAAACGGTACTTTGTGCAATCTCACACTCGTGGTGGGGAAATTGTAAATCCATACCACCTCCATGGATGTCAAATTGTTTACCTAAATACTTAGTGGCCATAGCAGAACATTCAATATGCCATCCCGGAAAGCCTTCTCCCCATGGACTTTGCCAGCGCATGATATGTTCAGCAGGTGCTTTTTTCCATAAAGCAAAATCTACTTTATTTTTTTTCTCTTCCTGATTTTCTAAATCTCTTGTGGTTTCTAATTGCTCTTCTATATTACGACCACTTAAAATACCATAAGGTTGGTTCTTTTTTGAATAATCGTCATTGTATTTTACCACGTCAAAATAAACAGAACCATTGGACTCATAAGCATACCCATCGGCCAAGATTTTTTTAATCATTTCTATCTGCTCTACTATATGTCCGGTTGCTGTGGGTTCTATGCTTGGTGGTAGATTATTAAATTGAGTCATGGCCCAGTGGTATAGATTGGTATACTTCTGCACCAACTCCATGGGCTCTAATTTTTCTAAAATCGCTTTGGTTGTAATCTTATCTTCTGCTACTTTTCCTTCTTCTTCAAAATGCCCAGCATCTGTAATATTTCTTACGTAACGTACTTTATAGCCCTTATGTAAAAGGTAGCGATAGACCACATCAAAAGTAATAAATGGCCTTGCATGCCCTAAATGACTTTCCCCACTTACCGTTGGACCACAAACGTACATGCCCACATAAGGTGCATTAATAGGTTCGAAAACTTCTTTTTGACGGGTAAGCGAGTTGTATATTTTTAGTGGCATAGTAGAACTCAAAGATAATTTTATTTTACCTAAAAGAATGGCTAATTCTTAACCAATTGAAGGTCTGCCATAATCATGTGATGATCACTGAGGTTCTCATCCAAAGACTCCCATCCCTTTACTTGCCATCTTTTATCCGCCATGATATAATCTATTCTTAAAGTGGGGGATAGGTTCATGTAAGTGGCTCCAATTCCAAAACCCTTTGTTAAAAAAGCGTCCTGCATCTCCCCCTTAATTTGTTTATAGGTATAGGAGCTTGGGACATCATTGAAATCTCCGGTAATTAAAGTGGGATAAGGACTTTTAGCAAGTTGTGCTTGAATAATGGAAGCCTGAACTGCACGAATCATAAATGCATTTTTCATCTTACGCATGACACCATACTTTGCTTTTAACGCCGCTTTGTTGGCATCAGCTGCATCATCAATTGCCTCGAAATCATTTTGCTTGAACTTAAATGAGGCTAAATGCGTGGTGAAAACCCGAATGGTATCATCCCCTTTTAATAAGTCCACATAGATCAAGCTTTCTTGATTGGTAAATGGCACCCTTTCGGCGTAGAGGATTTTATATTTTGAATAAATGATATTACCTGCAAAATAATTGGCCTCATTGATTTGATGGTCTTTGGAAAAAAACGAATAGGGATACTTTTGATCAAAATAAGTGGCATGGTTGGCAATATCATTTTTAAGTTCTTTGGTATTGTACTCCTGCAAACAAATAATATCTGGATCCCATTTTTGAATAGAGGCAGCAATATCCTCTGTTCTTAATTTATGCCCAATTGGTTGTGGGGTGTTGCCGTTAAACTCTTTGACATTAAAACTAGTAATGCGTAAACTATTGTCTTTCTTTTTTTGTGAGAAGGGGGCGCCTGGATGCCATGCAAATAAAACCAATATAGTTGGATATGCAATACCTAGTGTTGCCACAGAAATCAATGATAGTAAGGGTTTGGCAATGAGCCAGATAAATAAAAATAACAGATGCAACACCACAACATAGGGCGCTATTAAACTTAAAAATCCATTCACCCAGATAAATCCTAAAGGCATAAAAAATTGTGGATACAATAGCAATACCACAAGTATAAGGTGGACGGACAATAACAGTCCTTTTCCAAAAATTCTTATGCGTGATTTTTTTGCCATAATGTAAATCGATTTTTATTCTGCCGCTTTTGGCGCCATCATGCCATTGCATTTTTTTACAAGGACATGCATCCAATTGCCTAGGTCAATTTTCTTTTTCAACAAATACATATACAATACGCCAACTAATCCTCCTACGTTAAATGTTAAAAAGAATACGGGTGTACCAGTGGCATGGGTTGCCAATTGAAGTATAAAATACACTGTAAAAATAAGCCAAACAGGAATGCCTCTTGTTCCATTAAATTGAAGTTGATAGGTTGGATTCAGACTCAATGCAGCTGTAGCCAATGCCATGATACTTGATTCTGCACCCATAAAGGAAACGCCTGCGCCCAGGCCAATAAAGGCAATTGCGCCAAGAATACCACTGTATAGATAGATTGGAAATAAATGCTTATTGGCTTTTTGATTTTGTAAAATAGTACCAAAAACAATTAGCCAAATCATGTTGCCACAAAGTGTCCAAAATTGATCATGTGACCAATTGTATATAAAAAAGGTCCAAGGTTTTTCTAAGGCTTCCTGATAATAAGGCGATAACATAAAATGATGTACCACTTCGTCATAAAACTGTGACATAGGGAATCCTTCTAAAAAGTAGACCATCCTCGTCATGGCATAGGTCACCGCAATCATTAAATTCGCCGATACAAGTGCTACTAAAGCATTGTTGTCTGCGCCAAATAATGGTTTTGATTGTTCTGTTGATTGCATGCGCGTTAAATTATTTGAATGTTAGTTCCACCTGTTATGACGTTCCTTCTTAGACCAAAGATAGACCAATATAAATCCTACGATAGCGCCACCCACATGCGCCCATCTTGCCACATTGTCTCCTGCGGTATTGCGCACTGCAAAAAATAATTCGTAAGAAAAATACAAGATACCCAGCCACTTTGCTTTAATAGGAAAGAAGAAATAAATATAGATTAAGGTATTGGGAAATAAATAAACGAAGGCCATGATAATACCAAAGACGGCCCCACTTGCACCTAATGTGGCAGTATTGATGGTCTTGTTGTAATTGTTTGTCAATAGCTCCATGATCTCTGTGCGAATGCCAGGAGTAGCAAGGCTTACATTGTTCTCACTTAAAATTCTTGTGAGCTGAATATGATGTGCTTTTGAATACGCCAATACAGCCTGATTAAAGTCTGGAGATCCTGATACACTCATTTGACTTA
>CAMDNL010000103.1 GCA_945902975.1 Chitinophaga pinensis | reverse complement strand
ATAAAACTTTTCCAAGTATCCATTGCAGCCGTCAACACAATGGCATCGGGATGAAATAAATACCCCACTGGTTTGTGCAAAGTCTGTTTCATTTTATGCATTAAAAACATATCATCCCCACTCGCAATATGGTCTACACCCTGATAACCACCCACTGCAATAAAAGCCGTTTTTTCAAAACCTAAATTAGCGCCATTGCTCATAGAGTGCTTGCCAGCGCCTACTGCAGCGGCTGTGATACCTTGTAATGCTAAAAAATCTAACACTTGAAATTGATTTAAAATTCCTGCAGTTTTAATGAACATGACAGGAGCCGCCACAAAACAAGGTTGATGTTCTTGGATATAGGCATTGTATAAAAGCAACCATTTTTTTGGTACAATACAATCTGCATCGGTGGTCAATATCCAATCCCCTTTCGCTTCTGCCACTGCAATTTCAATCGCCTTCTTTTTATACGCCAAGGTCTCTCCGTCTTTGCAATGATCTGCTAATTGAATTAAACGGACTTGAGAATATTGCTGGCTTAAAGCGTTTACAATAAAAGCCGTATCGTCTTCGGAAAAATCATCAATGACGATTATTTCAAAAGCATCGGTAGGGTAATCCTGATTCAAAATACTATCTACGCATGCTTTGATATTTGCAGCTTCGTTTCGGGCAGGAATAATAACGGTGAACTGGGTGGCTGGCTGCCCGGGGCTAAGCGCTTCTATTTGATTGAACTGGAATAGCTGCATTTTGCCAAACCAAAAGCGGTAAGCCATTAAGATAACGGCATACATGATTGTTAAGATGGCAACAGTCCAATCCAATAGATACTCCATGTGGCAAAGTTAAAGGGTAAATATTTGGTAGAATCCTTAAAATCGTTGTACTTTTATAATAGTTGCATAACTAACTATATGTCAAACAACCAATTTAAACGAGGGGAATTATACAGCGTCATCAATGGCGTTGCGTCTACCGCTGTTGCAAGAAGATTGCAAAAGAATTTTCGCAATGCAGGATTAGAAATTACCATTGAACAATGGTCCATCTTATACCATTTATGGAAGGAAGATGGTTTGAGTCAACAAGAATTATGCACGCGTACATTTAGAGATAAAGCAAGTATCACTAGGCTGATAGACAATATCGAAAAATTAGGATTGGTTGAAAGAATTGCATCAAAAGATGACAGAAGAGTCAACTTAGTTTATTTAACAGATGCCGCAAAACCCTTACAGGAAGCGACTTACAACATAGCCAATCAAACAATGAACGAGGCATTACAAGGCATTAGTAAAGAAGAAATTGAAATAGTGAAAAGTGTTTTTCAACGTGTATACGAGAATAGTAAATAATTAAATTATATTTTATGGCATCAACAATCCAAGGTGGAGAGTGGATCATTAAAGAAGTAAAATCCGAAGACGTTTTCATCCCAGAAGAATTCAACGAAGAGCAGTTGATGGTGCGTGACATGTGTAGCCAATTTTTGGATACCGAAGTGTTACCAGTGGTAGAAAGAATGGACAAATTAGAGCCAGGATTGATGCCAGGTTTATTAGAAAAAGCAGGCGAGCAGGGCTTATTAGGGGTTTCTGTACCAGAACAATATGGCGGGATGGGTAAGGATTTCATCACTTCTACCATTGTAGCAGAATACCTTGGAGGAGGCTATTCCTTCTCTGTTGCCAACGCTGCACATACAGGTATTGGTACCCTACCAATTTTATATTTTGGTACCGAAGCACAAAGAGCAAAATATGTTCCAAAATTAGCAAGTGGTGAATATAAAGGTTCTTATGGATTAACCGAACCAAATAGCGGATCAGATGCACTAAGCGCAAAGACCACTGCAAAATTATCTGCAGATGGCAAACATTATTTATTGAATGGACAAAAGTGTTGGATCACCAATGGCGGATTCGCAGATATCTATACTGTGTTTGCAAAAATAGATGGCGAACAATTTACCGCATTCATTGTAGAGCGCGGCACCGAAGGTTTTACACAAGGACCAGAAGAACATAAAATGGGCATCAAAGGATCTTCTACAGTACAATTGTATTTCCAGGATTGTAAAGTACCAGTAGAAAATGTGTTAGGAGAGATTGGAAGAGGACATATCATTGCCTTTAATATTTTAAATATTGGAAGATTAAAATTAGGCGCGGCTACCATTGGTGGTGCAAGAAGAGCATTATCAACTACTTTAAAATATGCAAAAGCTAGAGAGCAGTTTAAATTACCAATTGTCAAGTTTGGTGCCATCAGACATAAGTTAGCAGAAATGGCCATTCGCTTATGGGTAGGCGAGGCTGCATTGTATAGAGTGGCAAAAAATATTGACGAAAAAGAGCACGAACTACTAGCAGCAGGCAAGGATTTATCTGCAGCCTTATTAGGTGGTGCCGAAGAATACGCCATTGAGTGTGCGATCTTAAAAGTATACGGGTCAGAGGTATTGGATTTTGTAGTAGACGAAGGTGTTCAAATACACGGAGGTAATGGTTACAGTGATGAGTATGAAATTTCAAAAGCATATCGTGATAGCAGAATCAACCGAATCTACGAAGGTACCAATGAAATCAACCGTTTGCTGACAGTGGATATGGTTTTGAAAAGAGCTATGAAGGGCCAATTAGATTTAATGGGGCCAGCTATGAGTGTTCAAAAAGAATTAATGAGCATCCCAGATTTTGGCGACCAAGACGATACGCCATTTGCAAAAGAGCATCAAGCAATTGATAATTTTAAGAAATGTATTTTGATGGTAGCGGGTGCTGCGGTACAAAAATTAATGATGACCTTAAGCAAGGAACAAGAAATCTTAATGAATATTGCGGACATGTCTATTGTGACTTACCATGCTGAATCTGCATTATTAAGATTAGAAAAATTAAGTAAAACAAAGTCAGAAGCAGAACTTGCTGTACAAACTGCGATTGTGAAAACATATATCTACGACGCTGCTGACGCTATTAACAAAGCAGGTAAAGATGCATTGAATAGTTTTGCAGATGGAGATGAATTACGCATGATGCATATTGGCTTAAAGCGATTCACAAAAGTAGAACCATTCAATAGTAAGGAAGCAAGAAGAACCATCTGTGCGCAGCTGGTAGCCGACGACGGATATAAGTTATAAGTAAGTAATGGATATTGATTTTGAATTGTAAGAACAAAAAAAAAGAAACAAACTATGGTATTCAACCATAGTTGTTTCTTTAATGCTTAAAAACCGAATTCCACCTACTATTTTGATTTGATATTCAAATTTGCTTTATCCATTTTGTTTTGTAAATAAGGAATACCAAACATATGGGTCCATCCAAATATGCGGAGGCCATTGGTAATTTTCCAGATCGCTTCTCTTCTGAAACTTTCTTTATCATCTGGCAAGTGACTTACTTTCTCTAAAGCGTCAGATAAATCTTTTTGATTTTTATATGCATTAAAATCGAGTGGCAACTTATCTGTAATCAAATTTTGTGCACGCTTAATACCTTCTTTTAAGAAACTAGGATCTTTAGTAAACTCATAGCCAATTGACAAGCCATGTAATGTTGCCAATAAAGATTCCATTTGGTGATTGATGGAAGGATTGTCTCTCTGCCATTTTGCATGGGTAATTAATGCTTTTTTAATTTTATCATCCCCAGTCATTTGATAATACTTATACAAGCCATGTGAAACATAAATCTGAGAATAACCATATCTGTCAATCACTAAACTTCCACCTTGGTCAGATGATTTTTGTAGGTCTAACATGATTTTTACGCGATCATTCAATTCCGTAAAATATTTCTCTTTCTTGTTTACATCATATATCTCTGATAAATTCCAAACAGATAAATACAATCTTCTACCGCGTAAATCATGGTCTCCAAAAATTCTTCTTAAATACAAGTCTCCTGTTTGTTCAGCCACATCAAGGGCTCTATGGTTACCAGTTAATAAATAAGAAGCGATCCAGCCCTGCACCCATACGTGGGCAGATAACAAAGAAGTAAAATGTTGGTTGGCGTGTCTTCTTCCCATTCCTAGATATGGACTTGCGCCAATGCTGCCTTTTTCTTTATTGTCAAAAAAGTCAATTGAGTTATTGGTGTCTCCAAGGTATCTTTTTGGTGCTGGCCAGTGGATATTATCTACATCCATAGCGTGTGCAGAATTTGATTGAGCTGTAAGGTAATAATCTCTATTACCTGTTCTCATAAATTCCATCCACCACATGAAATCGTTCGCTGGTTCGTTATTTGTCCAAGTATTCCATTTGTTCTTAATGTAATAGGTTTGGAAATCTCCATAATTCAACATCCCATACCAAGGCTCCCATTTTTGATTGAATTTCATCCATTCAAACTTATAATCTAAAGCACGTTCTAATTCAGGATTTTTTTCTGAACGAACTGAAAAATCTCCATATACATTACTTTTTGAATACCATTCAGCATTTGCATGTGACACTGGTGGATCCATAAAATAATTCAATTGTTTTAAAATTTCAGCATGTGGTGTTTTGGCATCATAAAAATCATATACAAATTCAGTCGTCTTAGCCAATCCTTGCGCAAAATTGCCTAGCATCTCGCTATCAGGCATTCCTGTAGCCCTTGCAAAAGCCATTGGCGTCACACTAGGAGACCATATATAAGCGTACAAGAAATTACTATCCCCTTGGATTGCAATTTCCTTAGGGTATTCCTCAAAGAAGTTGCGAATACCAACACCTATTCCCCATTTATTATCTGAAATAGTGATCCATCCAGCGGCTTTATCTTTTTTAAAGATTTCTTTCTGATCTAATTTCAAGCTACTCTCAAAACCTTTTGTTTGAACCGTTGGCGTTGTGGTATTTATAGCTGGTAAGCTATTTAAATTAGGGCCAGTTTGAACCAGCGAAATAGACTCTTTTTTAAGATTATTTAATTCAATTGTTTTTTCAATTCCAGGCGCTGTCCAGTCACCATCAAAATGTCCTGTTTTGAATTGTTTATCACCATTTAAAAAGTATTTAATCTGAAAACCTGCTGAACTAATTTGATCATTAGGGATCATCCATCCTGGATCGTTCTTTAAAGCGTTTTCATCTACAATACTTTTATT
>CAMDNL010000102.1 GCA_945902975.1 Chitinophaga pinensis | reverse complement strand
AAAGCCTTAGCCTGCTCATGATCCTTATTGTCAACTTTAGTTGCATCGTTTGGTTAGTTTACGCTTATTTAATTAAAAGCAAGCCAGTCCTTGTAGCCAACACCATTGTGTTGACATTAAGTTTGATGTTGCTATATTTTAAGTTGACTTTTTAGGAAGATGATTTACTGATAATATCACTTGAATATGATAATACTAAATTGCTTGAACTATTTCTCGCTATTTAATAAAAAAAGAGGTCGCAAAATTTGCGACCTCTTTTTTTATTAAATTCATTAGAGGTTAAATTATGTGGCGCTAACTTTCAAAGAAAGCCTACGAAAGACCTCATTAAAAAAGAGCTAACACAAAGTGTAGCTCTTTTTTAATTGCTTTATCATTAGAGACTAATATTTTGTGGACTTAGCTTTTCAAGCAGTCCATAAAATATTAATACTCGTCTTCATTAAACATAAAATCTTCATTGCTTGGATAGTCCGGCCAAATGTCTTCAATACTTTCATACACTTCCCCCTCGTCTTCCAACTCTTGTAAATTCTCTACCACTTCTATAGGGGCACCGCTCCTGATGGAGTAGTCTATCAATTCATCTTTAGTTGCTGGCCAAGGCGCTTCTTCTAAATAGCTGGCTAATTCTAATGTCCAAAACATAAGCTTCTTTTTTGCAAAAGTAGCCGTATAAATGATATAACCAAATCTGATTTTTCTACATCATGTAAACATTTTATTAATTTTTGACAAAATTCAACGGGTAATCGTAGGTTTGCAGCATGGAGATGGAGTCAAAACTACTTGTAGCTAAAGATATATGGAAGCAATATGGGACAGTACCCGTCCTTAAAGGCGTTTCCTTGGACTTATCCAAAGGAGAGTTGGTTTCCATTGTAGGACCTTCTGGTGCCGGCAAATCAACGCTTTTGTACATTTTAAGTAGCTTAGAAAAGGCAGATAAAGGGCAGATTTTTTTTCAAAATGTGGCCATTGACCAATTGAACAACCAACAATTAGCGCAATTTAGAAATACCCGAATTGGTTTTGTGTTTCAGTTTCACCATTTATTACCAGAATTCACTGCAATCGAAAATATTGCGATCCCGGGATGGATTGGTAAACAGGATAAAAAAGCGGTGGCAAAAAAAGCGCTTGAATTATTAGACTATTTAGGACTTGCAGATAAGCAAGATAAAAAACCACACCAATTGTCTGGTGGGGAGCAACAAAGAATTGCAGTAGCTAGAGCGCTCATCAATCAACCAGCAATCATTTTTGCGGATGAGCCAACTGGCAATTTGGATAGTGAAAATGCCCATGCCATGCACGAATTATTTTTACGTCTAAAAAAAGAATTGAACCAGAGCTTTTTGATTGTAACGCATAACGAAGCTTTAGCTGCACTAAGCGACAGAACCCTCACAATGAAAGACGGGCTTTTTGTATAAACTTGATGGATTAAATTCTTGGTTTCCAAGGTAGGTCTTCTACCCCTTTCAAATGCCCAATATAACGAGCAAGTGTAAATAAGTAATCACTCAAACGGTTCAGGTATTTGATTACTAAAGTCTCTACAAATAAATCTTCTTCTTGCATATTCACACACCAGCGTTCTGCTCTTCTGCAAACACATCTAGCGATATGGGCAGTAGAGATGGCTTGATGTCCACCTGGAATAATAAATGATTTCATTGGTGCAAGGACTTCGTTCATGGCATCCATCGACTTTTCAAGTCCAGCAATATCTTCTTCTTTTAAATCTGGTATTCTTAATGCAGACTCTTTTTCTGGATCACAAGCCAAGCTCGATCCCACGGTAAATAACCTATCCTGAATTTCTTTTAAATCAGAATTGATTTTTGCGTCATCTACTAAATCATTCAATAATCCAATGAATGAGTTTAATTCATCTACGGTTCCGTATGATTCGATACGAATATGACTTTTAGGCACTCTTGTCCCTCCAATTAATGATGTTTTTCCCTGATCTCCGGCCTTAGTGTAAATTTTCATAACCTTATAACAAATCTAAAGACACTTAGTTCAGTATCTAGTAAATTAAATATGATGCAGATTCAGGGTATCGGTCTCTACGTTCCCGTCTCTTAAACGAACAACACGGTGTGCATATCTAGCAATATCTTCCTCGTGTGTAACAAGAATAACCGTATTGCCTGCAGCATGAATTTTACCAAATAATTCCATGACTTCTACCGATGTTTTTGAATCTAAATTACCCGTAGGCTCATCCGCTAATAAAATAGATGGATTGTTCACCAACGCTCGCGCAATGGCCACACGTTGAATCTGTCCTCCACTCAACTCATTGGACTTATGATGACTTCGGTCTGCAAGACCTACTTTTTCTAAAGCGACCAAAGCCCTTTCGATACGATCCTTTTTAGAAATCCCCGCATAAACCAATGGTAGAGCCACATTTTCTGCAGCGCTTAGTCTTGGTAATAAATTAAATTGTTGGAATACAAATCCGATTTCAATATTTCTAATCCCGGCTAGTTCATCATCCGCCATCGCACTTACATCATGCCCATTTAAATTGTAAGTCCCGCCAGTTGGAGAGTCCAAACAACCCAATATATTCATCAATGTACTTTTACCACTACCTGACGGACCCATCAATGCGACATATTCGTTTCTATTGATATCCAAATTAATCCCTTTTAAAACTGGGATGGCTTGGTTAGCCATAAAATAGCTTTTCTGAATCGCCCTAAGCTCAATAACTGCTGACATAGTATATAATTTACGAATTTCTTGCTTTTACAAATGTACTCTAAAGCGCGGAACCCTCCACTTGGTTTTGTTGAAAGGTTAAAAGAGGCAACCAAAGGTGATTTTGACCCTTTTTTTGTAAAAATGAAAATAATTTTTGAAAATAGTTGCATAACTAACTAATTTTACGAAAAGCTATACTATGCAACCAACTATAAAGCAGGTCGTGATCCTTGGAAGTGGTGTGATGGGTTCTAGAATCGCATGTCATTTTGCAGGCATCGGCGTGCAAGTTTTATTGTTAGATCGTTTACAACCAGGTGCGGAAGAAAGTACCAATAGTAAAGAAAGAAACAAGCTAGTGAATGATGCATTACAGGCTTCGATCAAATCAAATCCTTCCCCTATTTATTCTAGTGCATTTACTAAAAATATTCGTACCGGAAATTTCACGGACGATATGCCCCAAATTGCAACTGCAGATTGGATTATAGAAGTAGTGGTTGAAAGATTGGATATCAAAAAAACAATTTATGATCAAGTAGAACAATACCGCAAACCAGGCACCTTGGTGAGCTCTAATACTTCTGGCATTCCAATTCATTTAATGGCAGAAGGTCGTTCAGAAGATTTTCAAAAACATTTTTGTGGTACGCACTTTTTTAACCCACCAAGATATTTAAGATTACTTGAAATCATCCCGACCCCAAAAACAGATCAGTCAGTGATTGATTTTCATATGCATTATGGGGATGTGTTTTTAGGCAAGACAACCGTTTTATGTAAAGACACGCCTGCATTTATCGCTAATAGAGTCGGGGTTTTTAGCATGATGAGTGTACTCCATATCATGGAAAAAATGGGCTTGACTATTGACGAAGTTGAATCCTTGACAGGTCCAATTTTAGGTCGTCCAAAGTCTGCCACATTCAGAACTGCCGATGTAGTTGGTATTGATACTTTAGTAAAAGTGGCTGCTGGTGTTGCAGAGAATTGTCCAAATGACGAAGCAAAAGCAACTTTTACACTGCCTAGTTGGTTGGTAAAAATGGTGGAACAAAATTGGTTAGGCGATAAAACAGGACAAGGTTTTTTCAAAAAAGTGAAGACCGCTACTAGCAAAGAAATATTGACTTTGAATTTAGCGACCCTTGAATATGAGCCTCGTAAGAAAACAAAAATGGCTTCTATTGATGCTGCTAAAGCGGTAGATAGTTTACCAGCAAGATTAAAAGTATTGTACCATTCAAAAGATAAAGCTGGACAATTTATTCAAGCATTCCACCACGCTTTATTTTCTTATATCAGCCATCGTATTCCAGAAATCAGTGATGAATTATACCGTGTGGATGATGCCTTAAAAGCTGGATTTGGATGGGAAATTGGTGCATTTGAATCTTGGAATGAACTAGGTATTGAAGCTGTGATCAAGGACATGAAAGCAGCAGGAAATGTAGTTGCACCTTGGGTTGAAAACATGGTGGCGAAAGGCTTCTCCTTTTACACCACTAAAAATGGTAAGCGTTATTATTATGATATTGTGACAAGTGATTATGTGTTGATTCCAGGTGCTGAGTCCTTTATTATATTATCAGATTTTAAAGAAAAAACAATTTGGAAAAATAGTGCTTGCAACTTAGTAGATATTGGAGAGGATGTATTTGGATTTAATTGGAATACCAAGATGAATAGCATTGGTGGCGAAGTATTACAAGGATTGAATAAAGCCATTCAACTATCCGAAGAGCAAAGTAAAGGTTTAGTGATTGCCAATGAAGGTAATTTATTTAGTGCTGGTGCAAATGTGGGCATGATTTTTATGTTAGCCATTGAACAAGATTATGAGGAACTAGATATGGCCGTTCGTACTTTTCAAAATACCATGATGCGTGTGCGTTATTCTTCAATCCCTGTTGTGACTGCACCTCATGGATTGTGCTTGGGTGGTGGATGTGAAATGAACTTACATGCAGACGCCATTTGTGCAGCTGCAGAAACTTATATTGGATTGGTTGAATTAGGGATTGGTGTGATTCCTGGCGGAGGTGGTACCAAAGAATTAGTATTACGTGCTTCTGATGAAATGCATACAGAAGAACCTGAAACAATTACTTTAAAAAATAGATTCCTTCAAATTGCAACAGCTAAGGTGGCGACTTCCGCACATGAAGCAATGGAGATGGGTATTTTTAGAAAAGGACAGGATCAAATTGTACTGAATCAGTCTAGACGTATTGCAAAAGCAAAAGAACAAGTACTTGAATTATTCAACGCTGGTTATACGCAACCAATTCAACGCAATGATATTAAAGTCATGGGTAAAGCCGGGCTTGGTGCATTGTACGCAGGTATCAATGGCATGTGGCGTGGTGGTTATGCGACAGATCATGACGCATTAGTTGCTCGTAAATTAGCTTATGTGATGTGCGGTGGTGATCTTAG
>CAMDNL010000101.1 GCA_945902975.1 Chitinophaga pinensis | reverse complement strand
CGGTGCTTTAATTCTATCTAATGCCATGTTTTAATTTTTACTGTAATAATATAAAGTGTTTCTGTTCTGATCTTGGAAGATCGCATTCGCAGTAGCTTGTATCCTTTCTGGTGTAACCGCTTGGTACTTCTCTAATTCTTGATTCATCATCTCTGCATCGCCCAATAATTCATAATACGCTAAACTATGTGCGCGATTCATGATACTCATATCCTCAAAACAAATGATACTTTCTGTTTTATTAATTACTTTTTGCACTTCCTTTTGTGGGAGTAATTCGTTTTTAATTTTTTCAACTTCTTCTAAGACCGCCTGCTCTGCAACAGACATGCTCACACCCTTTACCAATTTGCCTTCAATCACCAATAAGCCCGGATCTACCGTACCAAAATGATAACAATCAATCGACGAAAACAATTGTTTCACTTTAATCAATTGCTCATACAATCTTGCAGAAGCGCCACCACCTAACACTTCTGTGATCAAGTCTGTCTCATGGTAGCCAGCATCAAATCGGCCACCCATATGCCAGGTCATCATCAACATATCCATGGGCACATCTGCACGTACTTCCAATGACCTCTTTTTTTCTTGCACCGGTTCTTGTGGTAAATTTCTATTGTATGCTTCGCCTGCAGGAATCGGGCCAAACCATTTCTCCGCCAACGCTTTTACTTGTTCAGTCGTTGTGTTTCCGGTGACAACAAGTATCGCATTATTGGGTCTATAAAATTTAAAGAAGAAATCTTTTACGTCTTGTATTTTCGCATTTTCTACATGGGATAATTCAGCACCAATGGTCATCCATCTATAGGGATGATTGGTGTAAGCTAGTGCACGCATTTTATGCCATGCATCTCCATAAGGCTTGTTGATATAGTGCTCCTTAAATTCTTCGCAGACCACTTTTCTTTGCACTTCTAAACTCTTCTCGCTAAATGCAAGTGATAACATACGATCACTCTCTAACCAAAAAGCAGTCTCTATATTTTCGGCAGGTATTTGACAATAATAATTGGTTAAGTCATTGGTGGTATAAGCATTGTTTTCGCCTCCTGCCCTTTGTAAAGGCTCGTCGTATACAGGAATATTGACGCTGCCGCCAAACATCAAGTGTTCAAAAAGATGCGCAAAACCTGTTTGTGCAGGATTTTCATCCTTGGCACCAATATTATAAAGCACATTCACCACCGCCATTGGGGTACTCGTATCTTGGTGCACCAGCACCTTTAATCCGTTCGCTAATTGAAATCTGTCAAATTGTATCATAAGGACCACAAAAATAAGCTTAAAACATACAACCATTTGACCTTAAGGTTGTTTAATTAGTAACTTCGCACCATTAATTGAAAACTATGCAATTAGAGCAACTTTATCAGAAAGCACTGAATTTTGAGTACTTAACTAAAGAAGAGGGGATGTTCCTTTTCGAAAACGCTCCATTGGCCGAATTAAGCTATGTAGCAGATACCCTTAGAAAGAAACAAGTACCGCATGGTAAAGTGACTTGGCAGATAGACCGTAATTTGAATACCACCAATGTTTGTATTGCCAATTGCAAATTTTGTAATTTTTACCGCATTCCAGGGCATCCAGAATCCTATATCACCGACATGGATACCTATAGAGTTAAGATCAAGGAAACCATTGCTTGGGGAGGAGATCAATTACTACTTCAAGGTGGTCACCATCCAGAACTTGGATTGGATTTTTATGCCAATTTATTTAAACAAATTAAAGCTGAATTTCCAGACATCAAATTACACACACTAGGGCCCCCAGAGATTGCGCATATTGCTAAAATTGGTGGACATACTCATACGCATGTATTAAAAACTTTGAAAGAAGCTGGTATGAACTCCTTGCCAGGTGCGGGTGCAGAGATCTTAGTAGATAGAGTTAGAAAATTAGTGTCTAATGGAAAATGTGGCGCACAAGAATGGTTAGATGTAATGGCAGCAGCGCATCAATTGGATATCACTTCAAGTGCGACCATGATGTTTGGACACGTGGAAACTTTGGAAGAAAGATTCATCCACTTAATTAAAATTAGAGAAG
The DNA here is from genome assembly GCA_945902975.1 of Chitinophaga pinensis. Lineage (GTDB taxonomy): Bacteria > Bacteroidota > Bacteroidia > Chitinophagales > Chitinophagaceae > Sediminibacterium > Sediminibacterium pinensis_E. The sequence goes on along the minus strand of CAMDNL010000101.1, from coordinate 3,204 downwards.
TACAGGATATGAAACCGGAAGGCGCCAACGGATTTTTGGCCTTTATTCCATGGACCTTCCAAGATGTAGATACATTATTAACCAAGATAAGAGGGGTACATAATTTAACCACCACCGAAGAGTATATACGAATGATTGCAATCAGTCGTATCATGTTGCCTAATATCAAAAATATTCAAGCAAGCTGGCTAACCGTAGGAAAAGCCACCGCGCAGGTTTGTTTAGAAGCAGGTGCCAATGACTTTGGTAGCATTATGCTAGAGGAAAATGTGGTAAGTGCTGCAGGCGCCCCACATAGATTCACCTATAAGAGTATTCAAGAAGCCATTAGAGAAGCTGGATTTGAACCTCAATTAAGGACCCAGCATTACGAATGGCGTGAACTACCTCAGGATATTCAGGAGCAAGTCATTGATTATTAGTAGCAAAAAATAGCCGTTTCCCTGTAACTTTTTACCTTTGCACACGTTTAACCTATCAAACAAGGACTAAACCAAAGCGATGACGGATAAAGCGTACAATGAATGTGTAGATAATTTCGCAGACGGTGTGTATCGATTTATTGTAAAAAATATTCGACATACCGAAGATGCACAGGATATTGTCCAATCCGCTTTCGAAAAATTATGGGTGAATCGAGCGCAAGTCTTACCAGAAAAAGCAAAGTCTTATTTATTTACAGTGGCCTATCATCAAATGATTGATCATATTCGTAAATCCAATAAAATGCCTTTGTCAGATGAAGCTTCCATCCCCCATCAACCAGTCAATCAAGCACAAACTGAACTCAAAGAGCTATTGATGCGCGCAGTGAACGAATTAAATCCAATTCAAAAAAGCATTGTTTTACTAAAAGATTATGAAGGGTATAGTTACCGAGAGATTGGAGAGATCATGAACTTGTCTGATAGTCAAGTAAAAGTATATTTACATAGAGCAAGAATCATATTAAAAAACAAATTATCCGCTTACGCGCCAACCGCATCTTAATGCAATTGAACGAATCTACATATGAAACCATTTTCTTGTTGTACATCGACAATGAGTTAAGCCACAAAGAAAGATTGGAGGTAGAGGCGTTTATTGCAGCTCATCCAGGCTATGCTCGTGAAATGGAGGCCTTAAAAGCAACTGTGCTTAGTTCAGAAAATTTACAATATCCATTTAAGGGAAATTTAAAGCAGCAATCAACTGAAACAAGTTTAGAGGGGATGGTAGAAGAAGATTTAGTGGAAGATTGGGACGCAACTTATGCAACAATTTTGAAAGCCGATTTAGAAGCAATTCCTGGCTTGTCTACTTCATTTAAAAATAGTTTGAAAAAGGCAACCGCCTCTGAAGCGATCATAGTTAAATCATTTGGATTCAATCAACAAAAATTCACTTATGCAGCTGTTGCTGCATGTTTGATGATTTTCTTTGGATACCAGCAATTGACAAAAACCCCTGTATCTAATTCAATTGCAGTCAATACAACCAACTTAGTAGTTCCTAATACAAATTCAAATAAAACCTCTGATGAAATTGCATCAAGCAATGCATCCCCAAAAACAAAACAAGAAGTAATTATAAAGCAACAAGCAATAACGCAGCAACAAGCAATAACAAAATTGCAAGAAAGCAATGCTAGCAAAACACAACGCATCAATGTCACTCAACAGGAATCTATTGCGATGGCTGAAACTACTCCTAACAATAGCGTCTTAGATAACCAAGCGGTGATGAAGGAAATTCCAAGAACCTATAACAATCCAATTACAATCAATGCTACATCACTTCCAGTCAGTACAGCTAATATAGATGCGGAACCAATAGTAGACGAAAAGGGATTAACTACTTATGAAGTGATAGATACTGAAGATCCTAACAGAACCATCTATATCGCCAATTTCGAAATCGATGGTAATAAATTTAGAGGTATTACTAGAAGAGTTTCAGCATTCCTAAAAAGAAATAAATCAGATAAAGAAAAATAGATATGAAAAAAACATTTTTACTACTAACAATATGCATTTTAATGGGCTTGAGCATTCAAGTGTTTGCACAAAATGATAGTTCAAGAACAAGTCCTACAACTAAACTGTTATCAGATAGTATTCCTATTGTAAATGATACCATTGTCATTGGCAATATGCTAATTGTAAAAAAGAAGGGCGAACAAAACAACAATGACAATAGGTCAAGAGGCACTATTGCTATTGGCAACGTAGTTATTGGTAAATGGTCAAACGACGAAAACGAGTACAATTCCCGTCGAAATAGAAAAAAATTCTTACCCTATAACACCACAATAGATTTTGCCGATAAGAAAGTATCCTTTGACCTTTCACAAAAAGTAAAAGATGATACCTTAAAATTAGGTAGCTTACAATTTATTAAATCTCAAGATAGTAACTATAAGAAAGATTGGGTATCTATGATTGAAGAGGGTGACTTTGATAATACCAATATCACCATCAAACGCGCTCCTAAAACATTAAGAAATATTGAAACAAATTGGTTCATCTTTGATCTTGGCTTTGCTAATTTTATAGATAAGAGTCCAACGCTATACTGGCTTGCAGCCAATCCTAATAGCCTTCCATTTTATCCAGGACCAGTCATGTCTCCAGAAAATTTTAGCTTGAATAATAAAAATTCAAACAATATCAATATTTGGGTAGTATCACAAAAATTAAACCTCTACCAACACAAGATTAATTTTAAATATGGACTTGGTCTAGAAATGTTCAATCTTAGGTTCGATAAACCCATCAGTTTTAGAGAAGATATTGAAAAAAATGTAAAATTTGATGTGGTCTCTTTCACAAAAAATAAATTACTCGTAAATTATATCACTATTCCTTTACAAATCAATTTTTCACCTAAGCCCATGAATAGAAAAGCTTTATACGCGAGTGCTGGTATGAGTGTAGGGTATTTATGGAAGGCTAAAAACAAACAAATTAGTGGAGAGCGTGGTAAAGAAAAGTTTCGTGGCAATTTTAATTTAAATGATTGGCGTATCGCAACCATCGGTGAACTTGGCGTTGGAGCTGTACGCCTTTATGGTTCATTTGCAAGCAGTAATTTATTCAACAAAAATCAAAGCTATATAGACATGGAGCCTTTTGCAGTAGGATTGAGATTTAGTAGATTTTAAATGCAACCGCAGACAGCTTTTATAAAAAATGCCCCAATCATATGGGGCATTTTTAGTATCAT
>CAMDNL010000100.1 GCA_945902975.1 Chitinophaga pinensis | reverse complement strand
GATAAGGTTCTTAGATCCAATATATAAATGGATTGATCCGAATGTGCTTGTTGATATGCTTTTGCCCAAAGCACCCCCATACCATAAGTAATGATGGTCGCATCTGTACCTTCTTGTATCATATTTGCTTTACCAATTTCAATTTGATACATGGCATCCGGAATTTGTTCCTCCATACTTCTATACAAAGCCTTATGTTCAAAATATAAAATAGGATTGGGTTCTGCTAGTGCAGCAATTAATAACCCTTTCGCATCGGTTGGATTGGATGGATACACTACTTTCAATCCTGGTACATGTGTGAACCAAGCTTCATTGGATTGAGAATGGAATGGACCTGCACCCACACCACCACCTGTTGGCATGCGCACCACCACGTCGGCGTTTTGTCCCCAACGGTAATGGATCTTTGCTAAATTATTTACAATTTGATTAAAGGCCACAGTCACAAAGTCAGCAAATTGCATTTCAACCACCGACTTAATGCCTTCCATACTTAATCCTAGTGCAGCACCTATAATAGCACTTTCACAAATAGGCGTATTGCGTATTCTTTGTTTTCCAAATTGATCTACAAATCCTTCTGTTATTTTAAATGCCCCACCATACTCTGCAATATCCTGTCCCATGATAATCATGTCTGGGTATTTTTCCATGGACTGTCTCAATGCATCACTAATGGCTTCGATAAATCTTTTATTGGTTTTCTGTGCTGTCTCAACCAAACTATAATCCGGAATGTTAGAAACAGGAACCGGCGCAAAGACGTCTGCTAATTCAGCAGCTACAGAAGGCTCAAAAGTTTCAGGCTCCATGGCTTTTCTTAAATCCGCTTCCATTTGATCTTTGAATCGGTTACGAATTTCTGCCACTTGCATTTCTGTCAATACATTTTCTTGCACTAAAAATTGCTCGTAATTTTTGATCGGGTCTTTCAAGGACCAGGTTTCCATCAAATGCTTTGGTACATATTTTACACCACTCGCTTCCTCATGTCCACGCATTCTAAAAGTATCACATTCAATTAAATATGGTTTCTGTTGATTGATGCAATAGTCACGCACCCCTTTTACAGTTTGATATACTTCTAAAATATTATTACCATCAATGCGAATGCCCTCCATCCCGTAGCCCTTTGCACGGTCTACTAAATGATCACATTTATATTGTTCATTGGTTGGGGTACTTAAGCCATAGCCATTGTTTTCGATGATGAAAATAACTGGCAAATTCCAAACAGCAGCCACGTTCAAGGCTTCGTGAAAATCACCTTCACTTGTTCCACCATCTCCAGTGAATGCCATACTTGCTTTTAACTGACCTCTTTGTTGATACGCCAATGCAACCCCATCCGCAATGGCTAGCTGAGGACCTAAATGAGAAATCATACCGCATACATGATGGGCTTTACTACCAAAATGAAAACTTCTTTCTCTTGCTTTACTATAACTACTTCTATCGCCTTGCCATTGTTTGAATAAATCTGTTAAAGGCATCTTGCGTGAAGTAAAAACACCTAAATTTCGGTGTAAAGGCATAATCCATTCGGTAGGATCCATCGCTAATGTAGCACCCACAGCAATTGCCTCTTGGCCAATCCCGCTAAACCATTTGCTAATTTTTCCTTGCCTAAGTAAGACCAACATTTTCTCCTCAATCATTCTTGGCCATAAAATGGACTCGTATAAATGAATCAACTCCTCATTACTCAGGCTACCGCGTTTATATTCCATTAGTCTTTAGAATTCAACTTGCTCAATAATTTCAACATTTCTAAATACAACCAAACTAAGGTAACTAGTAAGCCAAATGCGCCGTACCATTCCATGTACTTTGGCGCGCCCATCTCTGCCGCTTTTTCGATCGCATCAAAATCTAATAATAAATTCAATGCAGCAATACACACAATAAATAAGCTAATTCCAATGCTTAATGGAGAACTATCAAAAGCAAAACCCATTTCAAAACCAAACATACCTGCAATCCATACAATCAAATAAAATAAACCAATGCCCATGGTGGCAGACATAATAATGGACCTTAATTTATTGGTTACAGTAATTATTCTGAAATTATATAAAAAGAACATGGCCACAGCCACACCTAATGTTAAACCAACAGCATGTAAAATGATATTTGGATAACTTGAAGCAAACATGGCATTGAAAAATGCACTGATACCACCAATGAACAATCCTTCTAAAATACCATATGCAGGCGTGATATAACCAGCCCATTGTGGTTTAAACATCACCACCAATGCCAAGACCAATCCACCAATTGCACCAGCAATCATTAAAGTAGTTGCGGTGTTGGTATTGCCTTCTGCATAGACATTCCAAACGTACATCGCCGACGCCATTACCATCAACAATAAGAAACCAAATTTATTCATGGTACCGCGTACGCTCATGACGCCAGATGTGTTGGCATTAGCATGCAATGACTTATCAAATATTTTTTCTGTTAAGGTTGGATTACCTGTTTTAAATGCTGACATATTTTTAAATTTTAGCTACTATAAAAATACAAAATTGCAACGAAACACCGTCTTTATTAATTGTTAATCCTTGGTTTTTTCAAGCCTGGATATTGATCCAAGCTAGCAAATTGGTATTGATTGCCGGATTTTAGTAATTGTATGAACTGAACAAGCTGTGCAGAATCGGCCTCGGTTCTAAACATATGGTCGTGCATTAAAACCACTAGATGGTTCTTTGTTTTATAGGCTTTTTGGGTAAACATACTATCCACCATTTTGGCCATTTCAGAAGCAGTTTGGATAGGGCGTCCTTTTTTAGTGTAATTCCATTCTAGGTCCCAGCCTACCACATTGAATCCTGCACTATCCAACTTATTCAATAATGGACGAACCATTTTACTTGAAAAATGAATACTGTCTGTCCTCCATCCATTGTTGCCTGGTAAACGAACGATATCATTGGTTGTTTCTAAGACATCTGCAGCATGTATAAAATCGGCTAAGGCTGAATCTGGTTGATTATAAAACTGCACATATTTACCATAAGTATGTGAGAAACTATGGTTCGTCAATAAAAATAAATCAGGGCGATTTAAAATACGATTGTATAATTTTTTACCCCAATTGGACCTTGATTGATGTAATCCAATTTGAAAAAATGTAGCTTTTACATTCTCATCCTCGCATATAGAAATACAGGCCGAAGTGCCAAACAAGGGACCGTCATCGAAACTTAGATACAGGTACTGAGTGGTACTATCCAATGGGCTTTGTGGAATGGTCTTTTCCTCCACAACTATTTGCTCAATAGGTTCCGGTAACTGTTTCAGTTCTGGCGCATTCAAACTGCAGCAAAGCATAAAACAATGTGTAATGAGGTAAAAAATGGACCAAATAGACATACTACATTGATATTGAAGGCGTAAACTTAAACAAGAAATCAGAATAATCCTATAAAAGATGCGGTTTTAGAGGCGATGCTTTGTAACTTTGTCATCCAATTGATGCATATGCAAGAAGAAATTGTTTTACAGGATGTCGTGATCAAATTTGCTGGTGATAGTGGTGATGGAATGCAATTAACCGGCCAGCAATTTACCAATAATACCGCCTTACTAGGAATCGATTTAGCAACTTTTCCAGATTTTCCTGCGGAGATTAGAGCGCCTATCGGTACCCTTCCAGGTGTGAGTGGATTTCAAATTCATTTTAGTTCTAATCCGGTATACACGCCAGGTGATACTTGTGATGTACTAGTGGCGATGAATGCTGCTGCTTTGAAAGTGAATTTAAAAGGCTTAAAAAAAGGCGGAAAAATTATTGCGAATATAGAAGGATTTGATGCAAAAAATTTAAGGCTCGCTGCTTATCCAGAAGGGATTAATCCTTTGGAGGATGGCAGTTTAGATGGTTATGAATTAACTAAAGTAGACATCACAAAATTAACAAGAGAAGCTTTAAAGTCCAATACAGATTTAGGAACCAAAGAACGTGACCGTGCAAAGAATATGTTTGTACTTGGTTTAATTTATTGGTTGTACAATAGAAACTTAGACAATACCATTGATTTTTTAGAAGAGAAATTTGGTAAGAAAGAAAATATTTTAAAGAGCAATATTGACGTATTGAAAGCAGGATACTACTATGGTGAGACTGCTGAACTATTCAATGCTAGGTATAAGGTGGAGAAATCAAAGATGGAACCAGGTACCTACAGAAGTATCATGGGCAATCAAGCTTTGTCAATGGGTTTAATTGCGGCATCTCAAAAAAGTGGTCTGCCATTATTCCTTGGATCGTATCCAATTACACCAGCTTCTGATATCTTACACGAATTGAGTAAGTATAAAAACTTTGGGATTAAAACTTTCCAGGCAGAAGATGAAATTGCAGGGATTACTGCAGCAATAGGCGCTAGCTATGGCGGATCGATTGGATTAACGACCACTTCTGGACCAGGTATGGCTTTAAAGACCGAAGCAATTGGTTTAGCAACAATGTTAGAAATTCCATTGTTGATTATCAATATCCAAAGAGGTGGCCCATCAACAGGCTTGCCTACTAAAACTGAGCAAAGTGATTTAATGCAAGCCTACTATGGTCGTAACGGAGAAGCGCCGATTCCTGTATTAGCTGCATCCACACCAAGCGACTGTTTCTTTATGGCTTTTGAAGCAGTGAAAATTGCTTTACAACATATGACACCGGTGATTCTTTTAAGTGATGGGTATATTGCCAATGGTGCAGAGCCTTGGAAATTCCCTGCTGCTGCTGACTTGCCTGCGATTGAAGTCAAATTCAAAACAAGCTTAGAAGAAGGAGAAGAAAAATTCTTGCCCTATAAAAGAGATGAGAAATTAGCAAGACCATGGGCTGTTCCAGGTACTGCAGGATTGGAGCATCGTATTGGTGGTATCGAAAAGCAACATGAAACTGGTAACGTAAGCTATGACCCAGAGAACCATGAATTCATGGTAAAAATGAGGCAGGCTAAAGTAGATAAAATATCAGACTTTATTCCATTGCAGACCATTGATAGTGGCGCAGAAAAAGGAAAAGTGTTGGTGCTTGGATGGGGATCTACTTATGGTACCATCAAGAGTGCTGTATTGCAATTACAAAGTCAAGGCAAGGCTGTAAGCCATGCCCACATTAAGTATATGCGCCCTTTCCCAAAAAACTTAGGCGCAATTTTAGCCGGGTTTGAAACCATTTTAATTCCAGAAATTAACAATGGCCAATTGATTAAAATTATCAGAGACCAATATTTAGTAGATGCAAAAGCCTATAATAAAATCATGGGTATTCCAATTACAAAACTAGAATTGGTGACCGCGATTGAATCTTACTTATAATAAAAAAA
>CAMDNL010000099.1 GCA_945902975.1 Chitinophaga pinensis | reverse complement strand
CAAAAAAAGATTCATTGAATACTGCAGCTGCTAATCAATCTAAGGAGATCATTGCCACTTTTAATACATTGTCTAAAGCAAATACAGGCTCGCCAGTAACAACTTTAATGTTATTGCAGTTTTCAAATATTTTTCCAGAAATCAAAGAGAATCTTGCATCTATTTATGAAACATTAGCACCATCTGCTAAGAAAGGCCCATTTGCCGAATTCATAGATAAAACAATTGCCTCATCTGCTTTTGGACAAATTGGTTCAGCACTTCCTGATTTTACACAAAATGATGTCAATGGAAAACCTTTTACACTATCCTCTTTAAAGGGCAAGTATGTATTGGTTGATTTTTGGGCTAGCTGGTGTGGACCATGTAGAGCAGAAAATCCAAATATTGTAAACGCGTTTAATAAATTTAAAACAAAAAACTTTACTGTCTTAGGTGTGTCATTAGATCAGGATAAACCAAAATGGTTAGAGGCAATCAAAAAAGACGGACTTGCTTGGAATCATGTAAGTGATTTGAAATACTGGAACAATGCTGTTGCAGCTCAGTTTGGTATCCAAAGCATCCCTGCTAGTTTTTTAATTGACCCAACTGGTAAAATTATCGCAAGAGATTTAAGAGGTGCTGATTTAGATAAATTTTTAGCAACGAATTTGAAATAGATATAAAATGAGGTTTTCAATCAATAATTTAAGCCCATTGGTAAAATTTTTAATAGGGATAGCTTTTATATTTATAGCTTATTTATTAGATGATATTCAGGGATACGGTTTTTTACTAGGTTTCTTAGAAGGAGCAGGACTGGTTTTAGCACTACTTGCCGCTTTTGGATTTTATAGGATTTACCAAGAAAAAAAATCAAATAAATCTTAAATAAAAAAAGCGCTAATTATTTTAGCGCTTTTTTATATTCCGCTTCATCAAAACCTAGCGCAATAATTTTCCCATCTTGCTCAATCAAAGGACGTTTTATGATAGATGTTTTTTCTGCCATCAATGCAATGGCAGCTTTTTGATTGGTAATGGTAGCTTGCACCTCAGGTCCCAGTAATTTCCAGGTAGTACCTTTCTTATTAATCAAGGCTTCCCATCCCACTTGTTTAGCCCAGCTTGTTAATTGCGCACTTGTAATGCCTTGTTTCTTGTAATCATGAAAACTGTAAGCTTTTTTATTGGCCTTCATCCAGTCCAATGCCTTTTTTACTGTATTGCAATTAGGGATGGCGTAAATAATTGGTATGCTCATTTTATTGAACTTTAATTGACTGCGCGAGCCAACTTTTTGAAATAGGTTGCAACCATTCAGTTTCAAGTGTTGCTTTGGTGTGCACTAAATTATTAAAATAGAGTGTATCCATGGATAATATACCATTCTCAAGTGCGTAGTTTAATTGGGCTTGAGGAATGGTCTGTACTTTATCTTTTACAAAAAAGGCAAGAAGTGTTCGGTTGAACATTTGAACGCCTGTCATTTCTTCAATGGCTTTTATCACATGTACAGAACTATCTGTACTGCATCCGCCAACTGTGGTAGCAGTTTCGTCGGCCATGATGAGGATAAATTGACCATATAGCACCGTGGCATAGCCTTTAACTTTTGCGCCATGACTTTTCCAGTTGGCTACAAAATTTTCAAGCAATGGCTCCAGTTCAAAAATCTCACCCATCGTGAAAGTCCTATTGGCTTGGTACACCCAGACCTTTGACTTGGGATCGAAATTTTTTGGGAGTATCGTAGGTAAGTCAACCATATTATATTTACTTTATTGCTTGCGCAATGATTTATTGTATTGCTTTTGCAATGATTTATTGTATTGCTTTCGCAATGATTTCTGCAATGTCTAACACCTCTGTTTTCACTTCTTCATCTCTGTTCTTGATACCATCGGTCATCATGGTATTACAAAACGGACAGGCACTTGCAACAAAATCAGCTTTTGTCTCAATGGCTTCGTCTGCTCTTTCCATATTCACTCTTTTATCTCCTTTTTCTTCTTCTTTAAACATCTGAGCACCGCCCGCGCCACAACAAAGTCCTTTTGATTTACACCTGCGCATTTCTTTTAACTCAACATCCAATGACTCCAACACTTTTCTTGGTGCTTCATAGATATGATTGGCTCTTCCTAAATAACAACTGTCATGGTAGGTGATGGTTTTACCCTTCCATTCATTGCTATCTGAAATTTTAATCTTTCCAGTTTCAATTAACTCCTGTAAAAACTGCGTGTGGTGGATGACGTCGTAGTTGCCACCCAATGCTGGGTATTCATTCTTTAAAGTATTGAAACAATGCGGACAAGTGGTGACGATCTTCTTGATTTCATAAGCGTTCATGACTTGTATATTTTGATACGCCATCATCTGAAACATGAATTCGTTGCCAGCTCTTCGCGCAGGATCACCAGTACAAGCTTCTTCCTTACCTAATATCGCATAGACCACACCAGCTTTGTCTAGGATGGTAGCAAATGCTTTTGTTATTTTTTGAGCTCTTTGATCAAAGCTCCCTGCACATCCTACCCAAAATAAAACTTCTGGCTTTGTTCCGGCAGCCATCATTTCTGCCATTGTAGATACTTTCATAATTACTTATTTTTAAGATTGCTTTGTCCACGCGTCCCTATCGTCTGGAGCGAATTTCCAAGGTGCAAAATTGTTTTCTATATTACTAAACATGCCATTCCATTCTGATGGCGCATTACTATCCTCCATAATCAATGACCTTCTTAACTCTACAATGATATCCATTGGAGAGATACTTACAGGACATTCTTCCACACAGGCATTACAAGTGGTACATGCCCTTAATTCCTCTATTGTAATATGATCGTTCAGTAAGGACTTTCCATCATCTACAAATTGTCCGTTCGCATCTATGTTTTTTCCAACAATTTCAAGACGATCTCTGGTATCCATCATTATTTTTCTTGGGCTCAATAATTTTCCAGTACTATTTGCAGGACATGCTGCACTGCATCTTCCACATTCAGTGCAACTGTATGCGTCCATTAAATTTTTCCAGCTCAAATCCATCACGTCTTTAGCGCCAAATTTTTCTGGAGCTGCTGCACCTGTAGGGGCTAATTCTGGTTGCATGGCATAAAGCACTTCATTTTGAATAGCAACCATATTATGCATTTTTCCTTTTGGTTCCAATGAGGCATAGTAGGCATTTGGGAAGGCTAAAACAATATGTAAATGTTTTGAATAAGGTAAGTAATTCATAAAGCCATAGATCCCTAAAATATGCATCCACCAAGCAGATTGCTCAATGGTATGTAATTGATGTGTGTCAAGATTAGATAAGAATGGTTTAATCCACCCGGAGATGATAAAATTCGCAGTAGGATCTGCGGCGTTCATTGTTAAAAACAATCCCATCAAGACCATCTCAATAACTAAAATTAAATTAGCGTCTGTTTTTGGCCAGCCTGTTAAATCCTTACTCACCAATCTTTTTACATAAATAATATTTCTTCTTGACAAGAAGAAAATACAGGCTACAAATACCAATAGCGCTAGCACTTCGAAACTATTGATTAAGAATGGGTAAAGTCCACCAAGATATGGTTCAAAAAAGCGATGAGTGCCCGCAATGCCATCAATAATAATCTCAAGTAATTCAGTATTGATGATGACAAACCCAACATAGAGTATTAAGTGCAATAATGCGACTGGAATATTTTGAAACATTTTCTTTTGTCCTAATGCCAACAAAAAAACATTCTTCCACCTAGCAATTGGTTGATCATTCAATTCAACTGGTCTTCCAAGTTGAATATTCCTTTTGATTCTAAGTATCTTTTTAGCAAAAATGTAAAAAGCAATGACCGTTAGGAGTAGAAAGATAATACTGCTGATAAATTCCATGGTGAATAGCAATTTGACTGAAACACAAATTTAATCCATTTCCTTTAGTCTCCTACTTAAAATACCCTTAAATAATACACAGATTATTACGAAACTAATACTGATTTTATGGGCTTTTTTAAGCAGAATTATTTAATTTGCCGCTATTCCTAGTATTTCAATCCATTCCATTATGAGTCAAGCGATCGATCAGAAAATTGCAAGCTGGTTAACCGGTAATTTCGATGCTGCCACAAAGGAGGAGATCAGGTCATTACAGGCCAATCATCCCGACCAATTAGAAGACGCATTTTACAGAAATCTTGAGTTTGGAACGGGAGGATTGAGGGGTCTGATGGGGGTGGGCACGAACAGGGTCAATAAGTATACGATTGGGATGGCGACTCAGGGGTTTTCTAATTATTTATTAAAAACCTATCCCAATGAAACTATATCCGTTGTGGTGGGGCATGATAGTCGAAACAATTCTAGATTCTTTGCAGAAACAACTGCTCAGGTTTTTGCCGCAAATGGCATTAAAGTGTATTTATTTGAGGCATTAAGACCAACTCCAGAATTAAGTTATGCCATAAGAACACTGCAATGCAAAGCCGGGGTAGTTTGTACTGCTTCGCACAATCCAAAAGAATACAACGGCTATAAAGCCTATTGGAATGATGGAGGTCAATTGGTACCACCACATGATAAAAATGTCATTACAGAAGTGGAAGCCATTCAGTCTTTAGAAGAAGTAAAATGGAATGGTGGAGATGCTTTGATTGAAATCATTGGGGCCAATATGGATGATGCCTATATTAAAATGCTACAATCTTTAAGTGTGTATCCCGAAGTGATTGCTGCACAAAGTGATTTAAAAATTGTGTACACTCCAATTCATGGTACTGGCATTACCTTGGTTCCAAAAGTATTGGAAGCCTATGGGTTCAAGAATGTACATATTGTAGAGGAGCAGGCCACACCAGATGGTAATTTTCCAACTGTGGCCTATCCGAATCCGGAGGAAAGTGAGACAATGCGGATTGGCCTAGAAAAAGCAAAGGTATTGGATGCAGATATTCTTTTAGGTACCGATCCAGATGCAGATAGAGTAGGTATTGGTGTAAAAAATCATAAAGGCGAATGGGTCTTGATGAATGGGAATCAAACTGCGGTCTTGGCATTTGCTTATATGATGGAAGCCAGAAGGGCCAAGGGTATTGCAGCACCAAACGACATGGTGGTTACAACTATTGTGACAACCGAGATGATCAACGAGGTGGCTAAACAAAATAAAGTGAATTGCTACAATGTGTTGACAGGCTTTAAATGGATTGCTGAATTGGTTAAAGAAAAAGAAGGCAAAGAAAATTATATCATTGGGGGAGAAGAGAGTTTTGGCTTAATGATTGGAGATCAAATCAGAGACAAAGACGCGGTGAGTGCAGTGGCTTTATTATGTGAGATGGCGGCTTATGAAAAAAGTAAGGGCAGGTCTTTATTTGATAAAATGATTGAATTGTATATGCAATATGGGTTCTATTATGAACAGTTAATTAGCATTACTAAAAAAGGCATGAATGGGCAGCAAGAAATTGCAGCGATGATGGAAGGCTACAGAAAACAACCGCCAAATGAAATTGCAGGAAAGAAGGTGGTCACATTATTGGATTATCAGCTACAAGTGAATACCAATTTGGTTACTGGTGCTCAAACAAATATACCATTGCCAAAAAGTAATGTATTGCAATTTGTAAC
>CAMDNL010000098.1 GCA_945902975.1 Chitinophaga pinensis | reverse complement strand
CAAAGAATAAAAGAAGAATTAGAAGAGAACCCGGCATTGGAAGTGGATGTAGCACTTTTGGAGTCCGACTTTACATCCCCAGAAGAAATGAATGATGAGTTGTTGCAGGACATGCATGATGATGAAGAAGCAGTGCCTGTAGATGAATTTGAGATGAGCAATGAAGAATTAATTGAGTATAGTTATGATGATGAAGTAGCAGATTATAAAACTAGAGATGACTTTTATCCTGAACTCGATAACGATAAAGTGATTCCGATTAAAGCGGAACAGAGTTTACACGAGGTTTTGATGGATCAATTAAGCATGCTTGCCTTAGATGAAAGAGGGTTTAAAATAGCAGAACAAATTATCGGTAGTTTAGATGATGATGGTTATTTAAGGAGGGCAATGCAATCTATTGCAGACGATCTAGCTTTTAAGCAAAGCATGTCGGTAGAGGAAAAAGAAATTGAGCAAGTATTAAAACAGGTTCAAGCCTTTGATCCAGTTGGGATTGCTGCTAGAGATTTAAAAGAATGCTTATTAATTCAATTACGCAGAAAGGGAGAAGGCGAGTCTGCGCATTTGTCGGATAGTAAAGGCAAATTGTATTCAGATGATGAGGCAAAAAAAATTGCCATGCTCATTCTAGAAAAATATTTCGAAGAGTTTACAAGAAAACATTATGATAAAATTCAAAAGAGTCTACACTTGGATGAATTAGGGATGAAGGAAGTATTGCATCAGATTCTAACCCTGAATCCAAAGCCAGGTGCGGAGACAAGCTATACCAATGAAGCAGAAATGTATATCATTCCAGACTTTACAGTTTTAATTAATAACAGTAAATTAGAATTAACATTGAATAGTCGCAATGCACCTCCATTGGTGATTAGTGATGATTATAAATTGATGCTAAAAGAATACGAAGGCGGAAAAAAGCAAGATAAGTCTCAAAAAGAAGCTGTCTTTTTTATCAAGCAAAAAATAGATTCCGCTAAATGGTTTATCGAAATGATCCTGCAAAGGCAACAGACTTTATTATTGACAATGAATGCAATTTTAGAGTATCAGTCCGCTTTTTTCTTGAGTGGAGACACCACATCCCTGCGCCCAATGATTTTGAAAGACATTGCAGAAAAAACAAACTTAGATGTCTCCACAGTGAGTAGGGTGGCCAACAGTAAGTATGTACAAACTGAATTCGGCACTTATTTATTAAAATATTTCTTTAGTGAATCTTTAACTACAGATAGCGGTGAAGAAGTAAGTACAAAAGAGGTTAAAGCAATCCTTCAGGAATTAATAGAAGGAGAAGATAAATTAAAGCCTTTGAGTGATGATGAGTTAACCGATCAATTGCAAGAAAAAGGCTACAATATTGCAAGAAGAACAGTCGCAAAATATAGAGAACTTTCAAATATACCTGTCGCAAGACTTAGAAAAGAATGGTAGCCAATACAACTATGGAAAATCCTCAACCTAAAATAGTACAATACATAGCACATTTATTGTCTTATGTATTACATCCACTATTTATTCCTACTTATTTTTTTCTTTATTTAATGCAAGTATTGCCATTTGAATTTGTAGGCATCACAGACTGGCAATTAAAAATGCGATTATTCAGTGTGGCTTGGTTGACTGCGTTTTTTCCAGCTTTTGCAGTTTTCTTATTGTGGAGATTAAAATTAAGTGATAGTATTTTCTTAAGAACACAAAAGGAAAGAATTATCCCCTATGTGATTACCATGTTTTTTTATTGGTGGATGTATTTTCTCAGTAGAAATTTTACAGACCAGCCGATTGCTTTAAAATTCTTTTATTTAGGTATTTTTGTGGCAAGTGCAATAGGCATGACAGTCAATAATTTCATGAAAGTAAGCCTGCATGCAATGGGTATCGCTGGTTTGGCTACTGCTATTATTTTAGTGAGTGTATTTTATCCAGTCAATAATGCCATTTGGGTGCTATTGGCGATACTTTTAACAGCACTAGTGATTAGTGCAAGATTGGTAGTAAGTGATCATAGTAAAAAAGAATTAATTGTAGGATTGTTCATAGGGGTGGGCACTCAGGTGGCTGCTTATTTATGGGTTGTCTAATTTAAATTACAGATTATGTGGTATCGTTTAGGTCAAAATATTTTAAAGTATAAAAAAACGTATTTGTTTTTTATACTCCTTAGTACGGTTGTAATGGGGTATTATGCTGTTCAAGTTAAATTAAGCTATGAGTATACCAAAGCCATCCCTTCTGACAATCCTAAATTTATTGTGTACAATGACTTTGTAAAAAAATATGGAGTAGATGGAACGACGGTAGTGGTAGGATTTAAGACAAATCTTTTTTATACCAAGGATTTCTTTAACCAAGTAGACGCGCTGCATAAATCTATCAAGCAAAATACTGCTGTGGCCGAAGTCATGAGCATTCCTACTGCCTACACCATCACAAAAGATAGTGCTGAAACCAAGTTCAATGCTGTGAAGATCTTTCATGCGCCTTATACAAGTGATAGTGTATTAAGAGCCGATCAAACTGTTTTTGAAAATCTGCCTTTTTATAAAAATGTATATTATAATCCAGATAGCAATAGTTATATCATGGCTATCTCCTTTATCGCGGATTCTATCAATAGTGGCTCTAGAACAAAAATCATTGGCAGTATTCAAAATGAATTAGATCGTTTTAGTCAAGCTACTAAAACAGAGGTGCATATAAGTGGTTTGCCATTTATCAGGACCATCATGGCCGATCGAATCAAAAAAGAGATGCTTTGGTTTTTGATTGGGTCGTTGGCTTTATCTGCTATCACTTTATTGATTTTCTTTAGGTCCATATCGGCCACCATCATGAGCTTGGCTGTCGTGCTGATGGGTGTAATCTGGAGTTTAGGCACTATGGTGTTATTGGGTCAAAAAATCACTTTATTGACTGCCCTGATACCACCATTGATTGTAGTGATTGGCATTCCTAACTGCATTTATTTCTTAAATAAGTACCACACTTCCTATAAAGAAACAAACGATAAGGATAAGGCACTTGTGCAAATGGTTGGCAGGATGGGGGTGGTGACTTTATTTTGTAATATTACTGCAGCTATTGGCTTTTTTGTATTTGCCTTAACTAAAAGTCCATTGTTAAAAGAGTTTGGCTGGGTGTCTGGTTTAAACATTATGATTTTATTTTTCATAAGTTTATTTTTTATCCCTCCAATACTTTCTTATTTACCTGCACCAAAAGCAAAACATGTTCGTTATCTAGACAATCTATATCTAGAAAAAATATTACTAAAAATAGAACGCTGGGCGTTTACGCATACTAGGTGGGTCTTTGGGATCACCATCATCGCAGTCATAGTTTCTTTACTAGGGGTATTACAAATTAAAAAAGAGGCCTTTATTGTGGATGATTTACCAAAGCAGGATAAATTATACACTGACTTAAAATGGTTTGAACAAAATGCAGGCGGGGTGATGCCTTTAGAAATTTTGGTAGACACTAAAAAAAGAAATGGTTTAATTCGGTCTATCAAACCTTTAGAGCATATAGAGGAGTTCAATACTTTCATGTTAGAACAACCAGAATTAGGAAAGCCATTAGGTTTATTAGAAGGTGTGAAATTTGCTAAGCAAGCATTTTATGATGGAGATAGTTTATCCTATGCTGTTCCAACGGGAACAGAAATGGCATTTATTGGGCCCTATTTTACAAGTGCCGCTCCAAAAGAAGGTGTAAAAATGGCGGCGAATAATCCAGCACAACTTTTGAATAAGTTTATTGACACAGCTAAACGTCAAACTAGAATTAGCGTTAATATGAAGGATATTGGAAGTGCTAAACTTCCAGTTTTGTTGCATAAAATAGACAGCGCCTCCAATGCCATCTTTGATACAGCAAAGTACAATGTGGTGATTACTGGAAGTAGTGTGACATTTTTAGAGGGCAGTAATTTTATTGTAAAAGGATTGGGAGAATCTATCTTCTGGGCCTTTTTACTGATTGCGATTTGTATGATTTTCTTATTTAGATCCTTTCCTATATTAATATGTTCTTTAATCCCCAATATTGTGCCTTTATTTATCACAGCTGGTATCATGGGCTGGACGGGTATATCTTTAAAACCTTCAACGGTTTTGGTATTTAGTGTGGCATTGGGTATTGCCATAGATGTCACTATCCGATTCTTAGTCAACTATAAGCAGGAATTACCTCATTTAAACTATCAAGTACATACCACATTAGTACAAACAATCAAGCATACCGGCATCAGCATTATCTATACTTCCTTGGTATTGGTTGCTGGCTTTATCATATTCTGTTTTAGTGATTTTGGAGGCACTAAAGCGCTGGGTTGGTTGACTTCAATCACCTTAGTTGTAAGTACGCTTACTAACTTAGTACTGCTACCCGCATTAATTAAAGCTTTTATAAAGACAAAGTAGTACTGAATCTAAAAATACAAGGCATAAAAAAGCGCTTCATATATGAAGCGCTTTTTTTATAAGGATGATTTCAAAAAAATTGAATTCAACTAAAATTCGGTATAAATGAACTAAGGAAGCAATTGTTTTAATGTATTTTGTAATGTACTACCTCTTAAGTCTGTTGCAATAATTTTTCCTGTTGGATCTAATAAAACATTGAATGGAATGCCTTGAATTTGATAAGTACCCACTACAGTACTTTCCCATTTCTTTAAATCACTTATATGTAACCAATTTAATTTGTCTTGTTGAATTGCTTCAAGCCAATCTGCTTTATCATCATCCAATGAAACGCCTAGAATCGTAAAATTCTTAAGCTTAAACTGTTCGTAGGCAGCAACTACATTTGGATTTTCTCTTCTACAAGGGCCACACCAGCTAGCCCAAAAGTCGACCAACACATATTTTCCTTTTAAGCTACTCAATGTGATAATTTTTCCTGTAGGATCTTGTAATGCAATTTCTGGCGCCATCGAGCCAACAGCAATTGAGCTTGCTGGACTAGCTGCCTGTACTTGTCCACTTAAAATAGAAACAAATTCAACCAAGGGAGCTGCTTTTGTTTTTTCTGCCACAGCTTTCGCCATAGCAAGTACTTTATTGATTTCCATCGACCTCAATGCCATACCTAAAGCAAAATAAATGAGCGCTGGACTATTTGAGCTATTGATTGTTTCTTCAACATGGTCATTGAGTGCTTTGATCTTTTTTTCTTTCTGTTGTTGTAAGTAAAAAATACTGCTATCTTTTCCGTTGCTTTGTTGCAAATTATCTAAAGCATAAAGTGTTGCAAACAAAGAAGAATCTTTGGATCGGTACAATTTCATGTATTGAATCATAGCGGCACTATTCGGAGATCCCTTGACAGTATAATTTGCATAATTAGCTGCATCTGCATTAATCTGTATTTGTTCCTCATCATTGATAAAGCTAATATCTAATTCTTCTCCACTGCTTAGTCTGTAGATGCCCTCTTCTTTTGCAATGAATTCAAAATTGTATTTTCCGTCTGCATCCAAAGTGATAGAGTCCAATGTAATGATTGGTTTTCCGCCATATGGGATTTCTTGTAACAGAAGGGGTTTATTCGCTGCATTTTTAATAGTTCCAGCAACACTATAGCGCGCTTCTTGATTTTTATCTTTACATCCTGGAAGAATGAAAAGTAAAACGAAAAAAAATGCGATGCTTATATTTTTTATCATAAAATAAATTTCTATTTTGACATAATTGCTTTTACAACCTTTGACTTTTATAAGAGTTGTTTTTTATAA
>CAMDNL010000097.1 GCA_945902975.1 Chitinophaga pinensis | reverse complement strand
AAAGCAATCAAATAATTATTATACCAGAGTTCCCCCATGATAAATACAGCTGTAATGATTGTAAATATTTTTAATGAAGACACAGGCACCACAACACTTACAGGCGCTTTTTGAATGCCTTGTAAAAAAAACACCAATCCAAAAATATTAAATACACTTAGTGCAATAGATAAAATAAATTCCTTGTCCATTGCAATATCTCTCACCACCCAGTATTTAAAAAAGTCTGCTTGGCGAAATCCAAAATATAAAATAGAAAAAATAATGGTGGCGAAAATGCCACGATAAAACATACCAATTTGATAAGGTATTGTCGCTGTTACTTTTTTCCAATAAGCATTACTTATAGCGAAACAAAGCGCGCCAATTAAAACATAAATAATTCCCATAGACAATAATTAGATTTAACCCTTGCGCATTTTGTAGCGATCTTAACAAAAAGAGCGCGATTGCGCTCTTTCAAATATTTTAATATTCACAGTTTTTTGGTGTTCTTGCAAAAGGAATGACATCTCTAATATTCGTCATACCAGTAACAAACTGCACCATACGCTCAAAACCTAATCCAAATCCTGCGTGTGGCACGGTACCAAAACGTCTTGTATCTAAATAATAACTCATCTCCTCTAAAGGAATATGCATGTCGTTCATTCTAGCTTCTAGCTTATCCAAACGTTCTTCTCTTTGTGATCCACCCACTATCTCTCCAATGCCTGGCGCTAAAATATCCATTGCTGCCACTGTCTCTTTGCCGGCTTCGCATCCATCATTCATACGCATATAAAATGCTTTGATTGCAGCTGGATAACCCGTAACAATCACTGGCTTTTTAAAATGCTGCTCTACCAAGAATCTTTCGTGCTCACTTTGTAAGTCAATACCCCATTTTACATCGTAGGTGAACTTCTTTTTCTTATAGTGATTGCTATTTAATAAAATATCAATGGCCTCGGTGTAGGTAATTCTTTCAAAACTATTTTCAACTACAAATTTTAATTTTTCAATTAATCCTAAGCCAGATCTTTTTTCTGTTGGTAATTGTTTTTCTTCATCTGCTAAACGCGCGTCTAAAAATGCTAAATCATCCGCATTGTGTTGCATCACATAAGCAATTAAGTGCTTCATGAAATCTTCTGCTAAATTCATATTGTCTTCGAGGTCATTGAATGCCACTTCTGGTTCGATCATCCAAAACTCTGCCAAATGTCTTGTGGTGTTTGAATTCTCTGCACGGAAAGTTGGACCGAAAGTATAAATGTCTGAAAACGCCATGGCGCCTAGTTCTCCTTCAAGTTGACCGCTCACAGTTAAGTTCGTGCTCTTACCAAAAAAGTCTTGGGTAAAATCAATTTCACCTGCTTCGTTTTTTGGAGCACCTTCCATTGGAAGTGTGGTCACGCGAAACATTTCACCAGCACCTTCGGCATCGCTTGATGTAATGATGGGGGTGTTTAAATATAAAAATCCACGGTCATTAAAAAACTGGTGTACTGCAAATGCCAAAGAATGACGAATGCGAAACACAGATCCGAACGTATTGGTTCTAAAACGTAAATGTGCTTTTTCTCTTAAAAATTCTAATGAGTGCTTTTTGGGTTGTAAAGGATATTTTTCTGCATCACTGTCTCCTAAAATTTCAATCGTTGTTGCCTTTACTTCCACGGTCTGCCCCTTGCCTTGACTTTCTACTACCACACCTGTTACTTTTAAAGAAGCACCTGTGGTGATGCGTTTTAATAAAGCCTCGTCAAATTCTCCTAAGCTAGCCACCACCTGCACATTGTTATTGGTGCTTCCGTCGTTCAATGCAATGAACTGGTTATTTCGGAAGGTACGCACCCATCCCATGACTACTACTTCGGCTCCGACAGCTGAATTAGGATCGGTTCCGCTTAACAATTGCTTGATTTTGACTCTTTGGTTGAACATATTAGTTATTTCGAGGTTCAAAGATAACCCATAAAAAATTGTTTTTTTATGCAAAAACTGCTTTACTTTGTGGTAGAAACGAGCGAAACGCTCAGATGCTTTTTTCGAGCTTCAATCATTACCGGTCAAATCTTGGCCAAATTCAACTAGATTTTTTCAAACATTCCCCGATCTCCATTCGATTTAAAAAAACCCTTCATTTAAAGTGCTAGAAAAAGACGACAAACCAAAAAGAGGACGCAAGCCTGTTGCTGCGCCTGCTCCAACAGCTAAAGCAGATGCATCCGCATCAAAACCAGTACGCAAGCCTATTGCAAAAAAAACAGCCGCTCCGGTAAAAGTGGAGAAAGACCATACCGAGGACGATAAAGCTTCTAAAATAGCTGCTGCTTTATTTGGAGACGAGTCTGCTGCAAGCCAAGCGCCTGCGCCAGCAGAAAATCCCGAAGTAGCCTCTGGAGCTCAGGGCGATCAAACGGGCCAAGACGCAGAAGCTGGTCAATCCAATCAATTTGCACAAGGTGGCGATCCCCGCGGACAAAGAGGACCGGGTCAAGGACATCACCCACACCAAAATAGACATCAACCTAAAAAAGAACCCGTATTCAATGTAGAATTCGACGGCGCCATCGCTTCAGAAGGCGTCTTAGAAATGATGCCCGATGGATATGGCTTTTTAAGAAGTTCTGATTATAATTATTTGTCTTCTCCAGATGACGTATATGTTTCTCCTTCTCAAATAAAATTATTTGGATTAAAAACAGGAGACACGGTTCAAGGAACAGTGCGTCCTCCAAAAGAAGGGGAGAAGTATTTTGCATTAACGAAAGTGGATTTTGTCAACGGTAAAAAACCAGATGAAATTCGTGATCGTATTCCTTTTGATTATTTAACACCTTTGTTCCCATTCCAGAAATTAAATTTATATACCACGGCTAATAATTATAGTACGCGTATCATGGATTTATTTACACC
Organism: Chitinophaga pinensis; assembly: GCA_945902975.1. GTDB lineage: Bacteria > Bacteroidota > Bacteroidia > Chitinophagales > Chitinophagaceae > Sediminibacterium > Sediminibacterium pinensis_E. The sequence goes on along the minus strand of CAMDNL010000097.1, from coordinate 2,847 downwards.
GATTGGTAAAGGTCAACGTGGATTGTTGGTTGCACAACCAAAAGTAGGTAAGACCATGTTGTTGAAAGAAATTGCCAATGCGATTGCTGCCAATCACCCAGAATGTTATTTGATGGTGGTCTTGGTAGACGAGCGTCCAGAGGAAGTAACCGATGTAGAGCGTTCTGTAAAAGCAGAAGTCATTGCATCTACTTTTGATGAGCCTGCAGAAAAACATGTTAAGGTATCTACTATGGCTTTACAAAAAGCAAAACGTTTAGTAGAGTGTGGACATGATGTAGTGATTTTATTAGATTCAATTACACGTTTGGCACGTGCACACAATACCGTGGCACCAAGCTCTGGTAAAGTATTATCAGGAGGTGTGGAAGCCAACGCAATGCAAAAACCAAAACAATTTTTTGGTGCTGCGCGTAAAATTGAAAACGGCGGATCATTGACGATTATTGCAACAGCGCTTGTAGATACAGGTTCTAAAATGGACGAAGTGATTTTTGAAGAATTCAAAGGAACTGGTAATATGGAATTGGTATTAGATCGTCGCTTAGCGAACAAGCGTATCTTCCCTGCGATTGATTTAACAGGGTCAAGCACGCGTCGTGATGATTTATTATTAGATAAAGATGTATTACAAAGAATGAATATTCTTCGTTTGTTCTTGAACGATATGAACACCGACGAAGCAATGAACGAATTATTAAAACGTATGCGTGGCACAAAAGACAATGAAGAGTTTTTAGCCAGCATGAATCGTTAATAAAAAGGGCCTTAAGAAAATAAAAAAGCCTCAGAAATTTCTGAGGCTTTTTTATTGCAAAAAAATCATTAGATATTAATTTTAAGCCCCCTATATTTTTATTAGGGGGCTTTAAATTAATGTGCTTCGAGCCAATTTTTTCCTTGTCCAATCTCTGCTTCTACGGGCACGCCATTTGGCAATTCCATTGCAGTGGTCATACAAGATAAAATCAATTCTTTTAGTGCTGGTAATTCTGACTCCACCGCATCAAACACCAATTCATCATGTACTTGTAAAATCATTTTTGATTCCCAATGTTGCTTTTTCATTTCACCATGGATCTTAATCATCGCCAGCTTAATCATGTCTGCCGCAGAACCTTGAATAGGGGAGTTAATGGCATTGCGCTCAGCAAATCCACGCACTGTAAAATTAGAAGAGTTGATATCTCTTAGCCAACGTTTACGTCCCATTAAGGTTTCAACAAAGCCTTGTTCTTTTGCCTTATTGATTTGCTGGTCCATATACAATTGAATATTGGGAAATTCTTTTTTATAATTATCGATAATCTCTTTTGCTTCTGTTCTTGAGATGCCCAGATTTTCTGCTAGGCCAAATGCCCCCTGTCCATAAATAATACCAAAGTTGACACTCTTGGCTTTATAACGTTGTTCTTTGGTCACTTCGGCTTCTGCTATCCCATATACTTTTGCAGCCGTTGCGGTGTGGATGTCTTTACCTTGTTTAAAAGCGTCGCACATATTTGGATCACCACTAATGGCGGCAACCACCCTTAATTCTATTTGAGAATAATCCGCACTTACTAAAATACGAGATGGGTCTCTTGGAATAAATGCCTTTCGGACTTCTCTTCCACGCTCAGAACGAATGGGTATGTTTTGCAAATTTGGATTCGTGCTACTTAATCTACCCGTTACCGCAACTGCTTGCGCATAGCTGGTGTGGATTCTTCCTGTTTTAGGATTGACGATGGCAGGCAGTGCATCTACATAAGTAGATTTTAATTTACTTAGTTCTCTGAAGTTTAAAATATCGTCTACAATTTTATGTTTTGCTGCAAGCTTCGCTAAAACATCTTCTCCTGTAGCATATTGACCCGTTTTTGTTTTCTTTGCTTTTGGATCAATCTTTAAAATATCAAATAAGACATCGCCCAACTGTTTTGGAGATGCAAGATTAAAACGCACACCCGCTTGTTCAAACACGCGCTCTTCACTTATTTTAATATCCGCTTCTAATACCTTGCTATACTCATTTAAAAATTGTTCATCTACTTTTACGCCCTCAAATTCCATATCCACCAATACCTGCATTAAGGGGTTTTCTACTTCTTCAAAAACACGTTTCACTTCACGCTTGGTCAACAAAGGTTCAAAGCATTCTTTCAATTGAAAAGTAATATCCGCATCTTCTGCAGCGTACTCGGTGATTTGATCCAAGGGAACATCACGCATCGTGCCTTGGTTTTTTCCTTTTTTACCTATCAGGGTTTGGATACTCACTGGCGCATATCCTAAAAACTGTTCGCTCAGGATATCCATGCTACGCCTGCCTTCTGGCTCTATCACATAGTGCGCTAGCATGGTATCAAAAGTCTTACCTTTTAAAATTATACCATACCATTTTAAGACTAAGAAATCATATTTTAAATTTTGTCCAATCCATGTAATTGTTTCATCTTCAAATAAGGGCTTGAGTTGATTCAAGATATGTTTTGCACCATCGGCTCCGTCGCCATCGTTCGCAACAGGTAAATAAAATCCCGTATGTGTTGTGTTTGAAAAGCTTAATCCAACCAGCTGCACATTGTTGGCATCAATGCCCGTTGTTTCTGTATCAATACAGATTTCCTTTTTAGCTATAATCTTTTTTATAAATGCCTCAATGGCTTGATCACCAACAATGGTTTCATAAGTATGTGAGGTATTCTCAATATTTTTATTGGCAATTAATTTTGGCAAGTCTGATTCCGTTTCATCATCAGCATCATAACCAGCATTACCCGGTTCGTCATTGGGTTCCAATACAGATTGTGTTCCTGTTTCAGAATCAAGGACAATTGTTTTTGTTTTTACACTAGGCTTTTT
>CAMDNL010000096.1 GCA_945902975.1 Chitinophaga pinensis | reverse complement strand
TTATCAAAGCAATTTGGTACAGTCAACAACGGCGGTGTAAGAGTGGCTTATGGTGCGGAGTTAAGATATGAAGCTTACCGTATTAACCGAGGAGAAGTTGCTTCTTATAAAGCATTCCCAAATAGTTTTGGTTTACAACAAGCACCAGGCGCACAAGGCTTCCCAGGCTTTAGTCCAGACGACGAAGTGGATGCAAATAGAATGGTTACAGGTATGTATGGTGACTTGGAATACACCCCTTCTGAAGCCTTTTTAATTACAGGTGCAGTGCGTTTCGAAAATTATTCTGACTTTGGCGCAGTAAGTACTTTTAAAACATCCTTCCGATATAAAGTAACCAATAACTTTAATTTCAGAGGATCATTCAGTACAGGATACCGCGCACCTTCCTTACAACAAAAATATTTTAGCAATACCCTTACCTCTTTCTCTCAAGGGGGATTGGTTCAATCTCGCGTAGCAAATAATAACGACCCTATTACAAGACTTGCTGGTATCCCAGCTTTAAAGCAAGAGACTTCTAATAATATGAGTCTTGGTTTTTCTTGGAAACCAATGCAAGGTTTATCTGTAACGGTAGATGGTTATCAAATTAAAATGAAAGACCGTGTAGTACTGTCTGGATTATTTAGCGCAGGTGATGCAACATTGCCAACTGCTTTAACAGATAAATTAAATAGCTTAGGTGTTGCTACTGCACAGTTTTTTGCCAATGCAGTGAACACCACCAATACAGGTGTAGATGTCGTAGTGGAGTACCAAAAGAAAATATCTGCTACCGAGAAATTGAAATTCTTATTGGTTGGTAACTTACAAGGCATTGAGATTGACGCAATCAATGTACCTGATGCTTTGAATACGAACGAATACAATGCCAATACCTTCTTTAACGATAGAGAGAAGTTCTTCTTAAAAGCTTCTGCGCCTGCTTCTAAATTCTCTTTCTCAGCAGACTACGCTAGAAAGAAAGTGAGTATTGGTGCAAGAGTGACTTATTTTGGCAAGTTAACCTTGACAGGATTTGGATATAATGGAGATGGCATTAATCCTGTGGTTCCAACAGATGCAGACGAGAATATTTTTGTTCCAGAACACTTTAACTACGGCGGCAAATTCACGACAGATATTTATAGCAATATTCAGTTAACTAAAAAAGTAAGCTTCATATTTGGTGCAGACAATATCTTTAATGTACACCCTGACTTTGCAGTGAATCCTCAAGCAAAATATTGGGCAGGTGACAATGAAACTGGCGGACCATGGGATGGTGTTCAAATGGGCTACAATGGTTTAAGACTATTTACCAAATTAGCTTTCCGATTCTAAATCGTATCGTTTTAATGTAATAACTTCAAAGCCTCTCTATTTATTTAGGGAGGCTTTTTTAATATATACTAATGGTGCGTAAATAAATAGCTTTATTCGCGACTCCTAAAAACGTCGCTGCTCATAAACTATTTATTTACTTAAAATATGATTATATTTCATCCATTATAAAGTGACTACTATGAAAAAAATAATGACTGTCTTAATGTATTTAGTATTGATGACTGTAAGTGCATCTGCACAAAATGGCATCGTTGTTTTTCAAACAGATTTTGGTAGCAAGGATGGTGCGGTCTCTGCTATGAAAGGCGTGGCTAGTAGTGTGAACCCTAATTTGAAATTATACGATCTAACTCAAGAGATTCCTGCATACAATATTTGGGAAGCAGCTTACAGATTGGATCAGACGTTACCCTATTGGCCTGTAGGTACAGTCTTTGTTTCTGTGGTAGATCCTGGTGTAGGCACTGAAAGAAAGTCAGTAGTGGCTAAAACAAAATCAGGACATTATATTGTGACTCCAGACAACGGTACACTGACTTTACTCGCTGCAAGTATTGGTATTGAATCCATGCGTGAGATTGATGAAGCAGTGAATAGAAGAAAAAACTCTGGCGCATCTTATACTTTTCATGGCAGAGATGTGTATGCGTATACCGCAGCAAGAATCGCGTCTAAAACCATCACCTTTGAATCGGTTGGTCAATTGTTAGCACCAAAACCTTTTTTACTTTCTTATCAAAAAGCAAGCCTAAACAACAATACATTAAAAGGCAATATCGATATCCTAGATATTCAATACGGCAATCTCTGGACCAATATTGGACAGGATCTTTGGAAAGCATTTAATGTCCTTCCACATGCTAAAAATATTGTTGTAGTAAAAATTTCCTATCAACAAAAAAATGTATTCCAAGGCGCTATGCCTTTTGAAAATACTTTTGGTGGCGTTGCGGTGGGTAAGCCCCTTGCCTACTTAAATAGTTTAATGCAATTATCCTTTGCGTTGAACCAAGGCAGCATGGCCGAGAAATTCAATATTGGATCGGGCCCAGATTGGACGGTTGAAATTACTTGGGGAGACTATTTAGACTGATGCTGATTGATTCATAAAATCCGCCAGCAAACTATGAAAATGGTGTGTGCCTTGTTCGCGCTTGGTCGCATACCTTCCGTGATGATAAAATCTTGAGCGAATACCTTGTTGCACATGCTCTACTACTTCTTCATCTTCTTGCTCTACACTCTCTAATCCCGCACCTGCACCTGTGTCTAGCTTACTTGCATCATACACAAAACTTAAGAAAGTCACTTTGGTATTGCCTGCATCAATCGGTGTAACAATATTCAATGACAATCCCCATGGATAAAAATTAAACATCATATTCGGGAAGACCCAAAAATAATACGCAGCAATATTTTTTCCTACATCCACATGCCCTGCTGGTAAATCAAAACAATGCTCCGAAGATTTAGACGCACCAATTTGTAAATTCGAATATTTAAAAATATCTGTGGTATAATCTTTAAAATCTAAAAACGCATTGAGTCCCGGATGCACAAATGGAATATGGAATCCCTCTAAATAATTTTCACAGTACAATGCCCAATTCGCTTTAATATAATAATCACTTGTTCTACTTGGATCATGCACTAATTTATCAATCGGTAAAAAACCAACACGCGATTCCATCTCTTTAAAAAATAATTCAGGACCTAATCCTTTTTTTAGTTGCGTGAATAATAAAGGGCCCCATTGGTATAAAGGCAAATCATGTAAATGATTGTTCTCTGGAATAAAATTTTCTACTTCCTTGAACTCCGGCATCGAAATAAATTTTCCATCTAAATGAAAAGCCCTCCCATGATATTTACAACGCAAATGTTTTAATCCAGTACATGGTTCGTACACCATTAAATTGCCGCGATGCGTACATACATTTGATAAACAATGTACGCCCCCATCGGCATCCTTAGTAATTACTAATGGCTCGTCGATATAATTTTCCAATAACCTAAACGGAAACGCATCTCCCGCATTCGGAACCATCCCTGTATGACCAATATATTGCCAGCTAGGTGCAAAAATCTGCTCCTTCGCTTTTTCTAAACAAGCTGGATCTAGGTAAAAGCTGGTATCGATGGTTTTAGCCCTCGCAATATTGGAATCAATAAAAAAGTTGGACATGTTGGGGTGCATTTTCACCCCCAAGATACAACATCAACTAGTACAATCCATTGGTAATGAAGGCACCAAAATGAGGATAAATTTTTCCCTCTATTTGACTAAATACTAAATTATTTAGTTAATATTGCTAATAAATTTAGCTAAATGGAATTTCAAGAGGAAGCATACGAGCAAAAAACGGGTTATACGGGGGCTAAAAACTACCAGTCGGCGCAGGTTGTACAAGCCAATGCCACCGGATTTGGTGCGGCATCGGACGATTTTATGGAAAGAGGGATTGATCTCAACGAACAATTGGTGCGCAACAAGCCCGCCACTTTTTTCTTTAGGGTCAACAGCGATGCCATGCTTGGCGCCGGGATTCATATTGGGGATACCTTGATTGTAGACAGAAGCGTCCAAGCAAGATCGGGCAATGTGGTGGTGGCCGTATTGAATGGAGAATTTTTAGTGCGTCGTTTACAAGTGCAGGAACATAGCATTAGTTTATTACCAGAAAATAAAAAATATGGTAGCATCCAAGTAGCGCAATTATCGGACTATAGCACTTGGGGTGTCGTGACTTTTGTGATTCACGCTTTGTAATATTTACTTAGTCAATTTATACTTATTCTTAATTCAAAAAAATGCAAGCCATTGTTGACTGCAATAGTTTTTACTGTACCTGCGAAAGACTTTTTCAGCCACAGTTATTGCACCGTCCGGTCGTGGTGTTAAGTAATAATGATGGCTGTATTGTATCGCGTACGGATGAAGCAAAGCAATTGGGTATCTCCATGGCCGTGCCCTATTTTCAGGCGAAGGATTTGATTGAAAAAAATGGCGTCACTACTTTTTCCTCTAACTATCATTTATACGGCGACCTAAGTTGGCGTGTGATGGAAACCATGAGACTATTGCTACCACCGGGTCATGTAGAAGTGTATTCGGTGGATGAAGCTTTTGTAGACCTCTCTCACCTAGCTCCAGAAAATGTCCAATCCTTTTGTTTGGAACTTAAAAATAAGATTGAACAATGGACAGGCATTTCTGTTTCGATTGGTGCGGCGCCCAATAAAGTGTTGAGTAAAGTGGCTAATCGGTTAGCGAAAAAAAATAAACTTAAAACCAATTGTATCGTCGTGTTGGATACCACTAAAAAAATACAAGCGGCATTACAACAAACGCCTGTAGAAGATATTTGGGGCGTGGGTTTTAGTTATAGTGAAAAACTAAAAGTGTATGGCATCAATACAGCTTATACATTAAGCATCAAAGACCTTAGTTGGGGTAAACGATTTTTAGGTGGCGTAGTGGGGATGCGTTTGATACGCGAACTAAAAGGTTTTAAAAGTCATTCCATGCAAGCCCCGAGAACAGAAAAAAAAATGATTGCAACTACCAGAATGTTTGGACGCAATGTTTCCGAATGGCAGGAAATAGAAGAAGCCCTTGCAACTTATACCACCAGGGCTGCCGAGAAATTAAGAAGACAACATAGCGCGGCCACAGGCATCGCCGTGTTCTTACTTAAAAAAGCCCCTATTCAATTAGACGCCACTTACTATAACCGTGGCCGTCAAGTGAGTGGTTATACTCAATTAGATAATCCCACCCAGAGCACCCCCGACCTGATCAAGGCGGTGGTCGCCATTGGCAAATCCCTCTACGAAAAGGGTGAAATCTATAAAAAAGCCGGTGTGATCCTAAGCGGTTTTGTGCCCGATAGCGCCTTGCAAACCAATCTGTTCGTTGCCCCTATAGACACGAAAAAGAAGAAGCTCATGCATGTGATTGATAATATGAACGCCGCCTACCGCAACGATGTGCTCAAATTTGGCACCAGCGGGACACAGAAAAACTGGAAAATGCGCAGCGAGAAAAGAAGCAAGCGCTTTACCACCCGCTGGGACGAGCTCTGTATAGTGAAATAAGTAAAATTGGTGGAAAACCATTTTATAAAAATTCGGATAAATGCTTTGGCTAATGTATTTTTGCCCAATTTTATACTTATGAGCAACCAATTGCAATCCAACGAATCTGTCCAATCTAAAAAGAAGAAAATTATTGTTTTAGGAAGTGGCCCTAATCGTATTGGACAAGGTATTGAATTTGATTATTGTTGCGTGCATGGATTACTAGCCGTTAAAGAGTCAGGATATGAAGCCATTATGGTGAACTGTAATCCAGAAACTGTTTCTACCGATTTTGACATGGCGGATAAATTATATTTTGAACCCGTTTTTTGGGAACACCTTTGGGAGATCATTGAATTAGAACAACCAGAAGGTGTCATTGTACAATTGGGTGG
>CAMDNL010000095.1 GCA_945902975.1 Chitinophaga pinensis | reverse complement strand
CATCACTACCTACCTCAATTGGAAAGTATGCAACCTGCCTCGGTTAAAATTGCAGTATTACTCAATAAAAAAGAAGCATTAATATATCCCGTTCAAATTGATTATGCTTGTTTTGACATACCTAATAAATTCGTGGTGGGCTATGGACTAGACTATGACGGACTAGGAAGAAACAGTAGAGACATTTATCAATTAAAAGCATAAATAAAAAAAAGGGACAATATTAATTGTCCCTTTTTTAACGATCTTATTATAGAGTATAAAATAGTATTACTTAAACGCTTCTTTTACTTTGTCGTAAAAACTTTTATCTCCTTTGATAGGTTTAGGTTTAAAATTCTCACTTTCTTGCATTTTATTTAAAGCAATTTTTTCTTCTTCACTTACTTCTTGTGGTGTCCATATATTCACATGGATCAATTGATCCCCCTTTGCATAACCTTGCACTTCTGGGAAGCCTTTTCCTTTTAATCTAAATATTTTACCACTTTGAGTACCTGCTGGTATTTTAATTTTTGCACGAGCATCAATGGTTGGCACTTCCACACTTGTACCAAAAATGGCGTCAGGGATGGTAATGTATAAATCAAAGGATACATTCAATCCATCTCTGTGAAGGAACTCGTGTTGCTCCTCCTCTATCATGATGATTAAATCTCCAGAAGACCCTCCACGCTCGCCCGCATTGCCTTTGCCAGACATGCTCAATTGCATACCGTCTTGCACACCTGCAGGAATATCTATTGAAATGGTTTCCTCTCCGTATACTCTACCCTCGCCCTTACATGGGGTACATTTTGCAGTCACTGTACTTCCTTCTCCATTACAAGTAGGACAAGTATTTACAGTTTGCATTTGCCCTAAGAAAGTATTGGTTACTTTTCTTACTTGACCTGAACCCTTACAGGTACCACAAGTTTGAATACTAGAATTATCTTTAGCACCATTGCCTCCACAAGTAGTACAAAGCACATGCTTCTTCACTTTAACTTGTTTGTTGACACCATTCGCTATCTCTTCGTAATTCATTTTTAATTTGATCCTTAAATTACTTCCTCTTTGGCCTCTAGCTTTGGCACCACCTCTAGAACGGCTTTGTCCACCGCCAAAAAATCCTCCAAACATATCATCACCAAACACATCACCAAACTGACTAAAGATATCGTTCATATCCATGCCACCGCCGCCATATCCACCACCACCAGCGGTTCCAGGTCCAAAAGCTTGATGTCCAAAACGATCATATTTTGCTTTCTTATCTGTATCACTTAAAATTTCATAAGCTTCTGCTGCTTCTTTAAATTTCTCCTCCGCTGCCTTGTCTCCAGGATTTCTATCCGGGTGAAATTGCATCGCAACTTTACGGTAAGCCTTTTTTATTTCATCTGCAGATGAAGATTTGCTAACGCCTAATATTTCGTAAAAATCTCTTTTTGCCATATTACTTTGTTTATTTACCTACAACCACTTTTGCAAAACGAATAATTTTATCGTTCAAATAATATCCCTTTGTTACTTCATCAATGACTTTACCTTTTTTTGAAGCATCCGGAACAGGCACTTCTGTAATGGCTTCGTGTAATTCAACATCAAATGCTTGATCAATGCTTTCCATTGCTTTTAAGCCTTTTGCTTGAAGGGTTGCTCTAATTTTATTAAACACCAATTGGATGCCTTCTTTTTGAACTGCGATATCGTCTGAACCATTCAATTGCTTCTCTGCACGATCACAGTCATCCATCACATCCAAAAGAGACACAATCACATCCTTTCCAGCCGTTTGGATCAAATCCACACGTTCTTTAGCGGTTCTTCTTTTGAAGTTTTCAAATTCTGCCATTAAGCGCAAAAATTTATCCTTTTGGTCTGCCAAATCCGCCTTCAACTGATCTAACTCACTCAAGGGCACCTCCTCGGTTTCAGGGGCTGTTTGAGCGCCATTTTCTGTATCTGCAATTGGTTCTTGACTTAATTGTTCTTTATCTTCCATAATTGACTATTTGTACTCTACCTCACGCAAATATATTGCCAAAGCAATAAAAGAGCAAAATTGACATAAAAGGGCCTTAAAATGAACAAGTTGTCACTCAATCTGTGCCTATCTTTGACAAATGACAAAGGTTTACCTAAATAAGCGCATTACCCCAAGGATCGCCATGGGGCATCCATGGATTTATAACAACGAAATAGATCGTATTGCTGGCACAGTTGCCCCAGGGGATATTGTAGAAGTCTACTACTTTGACGGTCAATTAGCAGGGCGAGGCTATATCAACCCAGGGTCCCAAATCATGATCCGATTATTGACTCGAAAAAGAGACAATATTGATGCAGCATTTTTCCATCAAAAAATTAGTGAAGCTTGGGCCTATAGACAACAATTGGGTTATACAGAAAATTGTAGATTGGTATTTGGTGAAGCAGATGGCTTACCAGCTTTGATCATAGATAAGTTCAATGATTATTTTGTTTTACAAACTTTATCATTGGGTATTGAACAATGGAAGACTGCCATTGTAGATGCGATTAATGCGATATTTAAACCAAAAGGAATTTATGAAAGAAACGATGTGCCTGTTAGAGAACTAGAAGGACTTGAACAAAAGAAGGATTTTTTATCCGATCCATTCCCGACAGAAATCATCATTCAAGAAAATGGTTTACAATTTTATGTTGATATTGAACATGGACAAAAGACAGGTTATTTTTTAGACCAGCAAGACAATCGTCGTGCTATTCAACATATTGTAAAAGGGGCCGATGTTTTAGGTGCCTTCACTTATACAGGTACTTTTGAAATACATGCTGCACATTATGGTGCAAAATCAGTATTAGGTATTGATATTTCTGAAAATGCAGTGGCACAAGCCAATAGAAATGCTGCATTGAATCAACTAGATCATATTGTGAAATTTGAAGCAATGAATGCTTTTGATGTCTTAAAAAACTGGGGCAAAGAAGGTAGAAAATATGATGTGGTGATGTTGGATCCACCTGCTTTTACAAAAAACAGAAGTAGTATCGAAAAAGCAGTTACCGGATATAAAGAGATTAATTTAAGGGGGATGAAAATGATCAACAATGGAGGCTTTTTAGTCACTTCTAGTTGTACCAACCTAGTAAGTCCAGAGTTGTTCTTAGATACCATCTTTATAGCCGCAAAAGACGCCAAGAAAAGGATAAGACAGGTTACCTATCAATCACAATCAAGCGATCACCCTATTATTTGGGGCATGGAGAATACGCATTATTTGAAATTCTTGATTGTAGAGGTTTGTGATAAATAAAACCTTTACTCAAAATCGATTTAAAAACTAGCAAGACCCAAAAAGGGTCCCGATAAATCGGGACCCTTTTTAAAAATCATATATGACCTTCTTGCGTTTTTTATATTCTATAAAAACTAGCAAGAACCAAAAAAGGATAACGTTTACGTTATCCTTTTTTTATATCATTAGAGTTTAAATCATGTAGGTTTATATTCTATAAAACCTAACATGATTTAATGTTTCAGTTCAATGAATTCAATGTTGTTTGAATCGCCTCAAAATTAGGTAAATCTCCAGGTGTAGGACAAACTTCAGCATATTGTACCACGCCATTCGCATCAAGTACAAAGGCTGCACGCTTACTAACACCTTGCATTTCAAAAGCAGGGAAGGTTTCATACAATACATCGAATGCTGTTGCTGCAGCTTTATTAAAATCGCTTAATAAAGGGAAATTTAATTTTTGCTCTTCCTTAAACTTGCCTAATGCAAATAAAGAATCTACAGAAATTCCATATACTTGGGCATTGGTCGAATTGTATGCTGCGATATTGTCTCTTACATTACAAAGTTCAGTGGTACAAACACCTGTAAAAGCAAGTGGAAAAAATAAAAGCACCACATTCTTTCCTTTAGCGTCTGCTAATTGAATTGGATTTTTATCTGTATCAAATAAAGTAAAATTTGGAGCGTTTTGTCCGATTGAAATTGGCATAGTTGTATATTTTAATAATTTAACAAATCAAATGTAAAAGTGTTTGATGAGACCTCCATTTATTTACATAAAATTAATGTGCAATAAGGGTTAATTTTTCTCTTTTCGATAATGCTTCCACAGAGTCCATTAACTCTTTCATGTCCACTGGATGCTTATCTAAATAAGCCATTGTAGTATAAAATTGTACTCGATCTACTTTATTTAAATTGAATACACGTTGGTAATATTGTGCTTTTACAAGCGATGGCTTTATGGTGGTGTCGGTCTGAATTTGTCTTGAAAGGTATTCATCTACCTGCATCAATTGCCATACAGTTTGCTGCATCGTTTTGATAGGCAAAATGGCCTCCTTTTCTGTTTTCTTAGAGTCACATGCCCCAAGTAATAAAAATGCTAGACTAATGAGCTTTTTCATTCAAAATAGGTTTTATACTTATTGATATTTGTAATGTCAATGGCAGATAAGGTTGTCATGAGTTGCTTTTTAGTTGGCCTATCCGCATTCGAAAACAACCCAATTAATTCTGTCACCCTGCCTTGCATAAAAATTGGGATGACCATGGAGTTCACATTGTCCTCGTTTAATTCTTGTAGACTCATGAGTGCATTCAGAATGGCCACTTTAGCCTGCTCTGGCTGTTCGGCCATTTGATCCATCCCTTTTCTATAATAATTAAAACTAATTTCATGTAATTTATCAAAACCGCTTTTAGTAAGATTGTCAATGAATACGAATCGGTTACGTTGTCCATCATAAGATTTCCATCCACTGATGCCTGATCCATCGGGCGCATTGTACACCACATTTAATGCTTTACTAAAATAAGGCGCGCCTCCATTTTTAGAAAATGAGTCGTAATCTAAGCCTAGAATGATATACACATAATAGGCCAGTGTGGCTGTTAAATTTGCTTCTAATGCATCTGTTCTGGCTACATTATTTTCATTGAATTCAATAGGCTGCCCTAATTGATATTTAAATGTAAAATTAGCATCCTGCATATTCAGTAATGGTGTCGTATAATTGGCACGATACACTGGCCGATTAGCAACAATACTTAATTTCGCATTATACACACCTGGAGAAACAACGGATTCAATGGTAATAAAAAAACTACAATCTACTTTTTCTTCTTGTGTAAATATATCTGAAGTCCATTTACGTTGGTTGATAAAATCTTTTAACTGTGATTGAAGTTGCGTAAAAATTTTAGGATCAACTTGATTGTCCACTTTATTGGTTTGCAAGCTTACAACGGAAGCGATCTCCTGCCCTTTCAAATGTTGAAAAGTACAAAAGCAAAATAATATGACTCCTATTTGTTTTAAAAACATGCTTGCTTGTTTTATCCTCTAAAATACAAAAACGTCCCGAAGATTCGGGACGTTTTATATAAATACCTTTATAAGTTTAACGGAATAAATCCGCTTCCTCATTTTTACGATGATAGATCTTGTCTTCAATGAATTCAGCAGTTGCTAAAATAGCTGGATTTGGCATACGCTCATAAGCTTTAGAGATTTCAATTTGCTCTTTATTCTCATGAATCTCTTCCAAGCTGTCTGTATGGCTTGCAAACTCCTCTAATTTAGAATGCAATTCTTCTCTAATAGAGATATTGATTTGATTTGCTCTTTTGGCAATAATAGAAATTGATTCATACAAATTTCCTGTCTTTGCTTTCAAGGCTTTCAAACTTTTTGTTTCTACAACAGCAGGTGTGTTAGCACCCATATGTCTTCTTAATTTACTCATTTTATATTATTTAAATATTGATCAGTTTGTTTCTTTATTTTTTTTGCTTCAGTCATCAATGGACTATCGCTATATCTATCTACA
>CAMDNL010000094.1 GCA_945902975.1 Chitinophaga pinensis | reverse complement strand
GAACAATTGGAAGCCCATGCGCAGGCTGTGGCAATTAGAGTGAAAGAAATAGAATCAAAAATGTAATTTTAAGGACGAATTAAATTTGAACCATGGCATTTGAATTAGATAAATTAGTAAGGCCGAATATTAAAACCTTGAAGCCTTATTCTTCTGCAAAGGATGAATATACGGGTGCCGCTAAAATTTTATTGGATGCCAATGAAAATAGTTTGGGTTCGCCATTAACTAAATGGTACAACAGGTATCCCGATCCTTATCAAAGACAAGTTAAAGAAAAGTTGGCCTTTGTAAAACAAATTGCAGCCAATCAAATATTCATAGGCAACGGAAGTGACGAATGCATTGATATTTTATTTCGAACTTTTTGCGAACCTGGGAAAGACAATATCATTATTTGTCCTCCAACTTATCCTATGTATGAAGTAAGTGCAAATATCAATGATATTAAAGTACAGAATGCACCATTATTATCGGACTATCAATTGAATGTGGCACATATTGAACAATTAGTCAACGAGCGCACCAAAATCATTTGGATTTGTTCACCAAATAATCCAACAGGCAACTCATTAGATCGAATTGACATTGAAACAATTTTAAATCATTTTGACGGTATTGTAGTGATTGACGAAGCCTATATTAATTTTTCAAAACAAAAGTCATTTGTTCAATCCTTGATAGACTATCCAAATTTAGTGGTCATGCAAACATTGAGTAAAGCATGGGGCTTGGCGGGTCTGAGACTAGGCATGTGTTTTGCTAACCCAGATATCATTGGGTACATGAATAAAGTGAAAGCGCCTTATAATATTAATATTGTAACGCAAGAGCTGGCATTACAAGCTTTAGAAGAAGTGGGCCAGGTCAATGATATGATCAAATTATTGGTTGATATGCGTAATGCATTGGCCCAAGTCATTGCTTCTATGCCACATGTGATTCAGGTATTCCCTTCGGATACAAATTTTATTTTAGTAAAAATCCCACATGCAAGAAAACTATATGAATTCTTAATGTCTAAAGGCATTATTGTAAGAGATAGGTCTGCTTTAGCATTATGTGAAGATAGCCTTAGGATCACCGTAGGTACGGAACAAGAAAATACTTTACTGGTAGATGCCATGTATGAGTGGATAACCAATACTTTTGAATTAACTTTAGACTAATATATTTTAAAATAAAATAAACCATCATGTATAAATTAAGCAACTTATTATTGGCTTGTGTTTTTGCTTTTTCGGTGAACGCACAAGAGAACGCAGGATTAAGATTACCTGCTGGATTTTCTGCTACATTATTTGCAGATCAAATTGGTACTGCAAGACATATCGCTATCAATGACAAAGGGGTATTGTTCGCAAAATTGAATAATGCAAACAAGGCAGGCCAAAGTATTGTTCGTATGGAAGATGCCAACGGAGATGGTATTGCAGAAAAAATAAGTGGATGGGGAAAGTACGGCGGAACGGGCATCTATGTGAAAGGGAATCAGTTGTATGCAAGCTCAGATGACGCAGTGTATTTATATCAATTAGATGCGAATGGAGAAGTAACCAATCCGACTGCGCCTAAAACAATCATTCAAAATTTACATAGCAGAAGACAACATGCGTCAAAATCAATCACTTTAGATCCTCAAGGAAATATTTATGTCAATATTGGTGCTTACTCCAACGCATGTCAAGAAAAAGACAGATCAGTTGGATCTAAGGGCATGATGCCTTGTCCAATATTAGATTCAGCTGGTGGTGTCTGGAAGTTTGATGGAAAAAAAGAAAATCAATCTTATGCAGAAGGTAAAAGATATGCTACAGGATTAAGAAATGTGATTGGCTTAGATTGGAATAATCAAACCAATAGTTTATTTGTTACTCAACATGGCCGCGATCAGTTGAATACTTTTTATCCAACCATGTATACCGATGCGCAAAATGCAGATTTACCTGCAGAAACCATGTATGAAATGAAAGAAGGGGATGATGCCGGATGGCCTTATGTCTACTACGATCCTTTTCAAAAGAAAAAAATACTTTCTCCTGAATATGGTGGAGATGGTAAATTAGAAGGTGGTAAAAATGCACTTGATCCTTTGGTTGCTTTCCCTGCTCATATGGCGCCAATGGCCTTGTTATTTTACAAGGGCAATCAATTTCCTGCTAAATATAAAGAAGGTGCATTTATTACCTTTCATGGTTCTTGGAATAGAGCGCCATTACCTCAGGAAGGGTATTTTGTTGCATTTGTACCATTTAAAAATGGTAAGCCTGCTGGCGAATGGGAAATTTTTGCCAACGGATTTGCTGGAGCAGATAATAATAAAACACCAAGAGGTGCAAAGGCAAGACCTTGTGGTTTAGCAGAAGGTCCTGATGGAAGTTTATATGTAAGTGATGACAGCAAGGGGGCAATCTTTAAAATTAGTTTTAATAAATAATGATAAAAAAATGCAATTTAAAATAGTCAGCTTGATTGTTGTAGCCTTGTTTTATTGTGTTCAGGCGAATGCACAGAATATGCAAAAGGGTAAAAAAATTTATGAAGCTAAATGTCTTGCATGCCATCAAGCAGATGGAGGGGGCGTTCCAAATATGAATGCACCACTAGATGCAGCTTCCAATGTGGTTGGAAAAGATATCGCAAGACTAGTGCGTATCATCCGTTATGGATACAACGAACGTATTGCACTAGACGGTTTTTATTATAGCAATGCCATGACAGCTAGCCCAGACTTAAAAGACAATGAGATAGCAGATTTGTTGACTTATATTAGAAACAGTTGGTCCAATAAAGCAAGTGCAGTTACGATTGCTCAGGTGCAGGCGGCTAAAAAGAAGAAATAAAAATAAAAGTAAAAGTAAAAGTAAAAGATGCGTCCAATTTTATTCATTGACAGAGACGGAGTGGTCTTAGAAGAACCAGCATCTGATTTTCAGATAGACCATATTGATAAGACTATTTTTCTGCCAGGCGCGATTTCCAACCTGCAAAAAATAGCCAATGATTTCGGCTACTATAAAGTCATGGTGACGAACCAAGATGGCTTAGGTACGGATGCTTATCCATTGTCTAGTTTCCAGCCTTTTCAGGATTTAATGCTACGCACTTTGAAAGGAGAGGGCTTTGTGTTTGATGAAATTCATATTGACACCACATTTGCTAAAGACAACGCAGCTACTAGAAAGCCAGGCACTGGACTAGTGCAGCATTTGATGAATGATACTCAATTTGATTTAAGTATTTCCTATGTCATTGGAGACCGTTGGTCGGATATTGAATTGGCAAAAAACATAGGATGCAAAGCCATCTATTTAAAATCCAATTTGCATGCTTTAACAACAGAACAAGAAACAGCTTTAAGACCTTTTATTGCTTATGAAGCAAATAACTGGGATGAGATTTATCAATTTTTGAAACTAGGATTGCGAACTGTCGTGCACGATAGAAATACCAAAGAAACAAAAATTCATATTGAATTGAATTTAGATGGGAAGGGTGATGCAAGAATCCACACAGGACTGGGTTTTTTTGATCATATGTTAGAACAAATTGCAAGACATGGCGCATTAGATATGCATATTCATTGCGATGGTGATTTGCATATAGATGAGCACCACACGATTGAGGATGTGGGCATTGCCTTAGGAGAAGCTTTTGCAAAAGGATTAGTAGACAAAAGAGGGATGGAAAGGTATGGCTTTGCGATTCCGATGGATGAGGCAGAAGCAAAAGTCTTGATTGATTTTGGTGGAAGAAATTGGATCGTTTGGGACGCAGAGTTTAAACGAGAAAAAATTGGAGAAATGCCAACCGAGATGTTTTTTCACTTTTTTAAATCCTTTAGTGATGCGGCTAAAGCCAATATCAATATCAGTTGTAGAGGAGAGAATGAACATCATAAGATCGAAGCCATCTTTAAAGCCTTTGCTAAAGCCATCAAAATGGCTGTGAAGCGCAACCCTGCCAGCGATGCTTTACCAAGCACCAAAGGGGTCTTATAAACTAAGAATCAATAGCCCTTTCTCTGAGGTTTTTTTGGTTTAAAATTCCGAATGCCTTAAATTTGTACACGAATGAAAACAATAAACAATTTTTGGTGGTGGCATACAAACTCCGTTGGGGTACTGTAATGTCGTGACCGTAATTGTCAAGCTATACATCAACCCCGACAGGATCTGTCGGGGTTTGTTTTTTTAACGAATGACACAAACTAAGCAACTAAGCTACTAAGATGAAAAAAATATTATTACAAACGGAGGTGACTACAATGTTGGCCGATACATTTACGCCAGTTGGCATCTACCTTCGATTGAGAGATCGATTTAGAGACACTATATTATTAGAAAGTACAGACTCACATGCCGCTAAAAATAGTTATTCCTTTATTGGTGTGAATGCGATTGGGGGGATTGAAATATCTAGTTTGAATGAAATAGAATATAAATATCCAAAGCAAGAACCTCAAAAAGAAGTCATTAAAAATGTACAGGATGCGCCTGACCGAATTTGGTCCTATATGCAACAATTTGAGATGCAGCCATCCGCCCAAAAAGAAGCTGCTTTTGCGCAGGGCTTATATGGCTATACCACTTACGACGCGATTCCATTTTTTGATACCATTGCATTTAAAGCAGGGACGCCAGACATTCCATTGATGCGTTATCGCTTATACCAATACGTGATTGCATTCAATCATTTTAAAGATGAATTATACATCTGTGAAAATAAAATAGATGGGATTGATTCTGAATTGGATGCATTGGTGTCTTGTATCAAAAATAAAGACGTACCGCAATATCCATTTAGTATTGTGGGGGCTGAAACCTCTAATTACACCGACGAAGCGTATCGTGCTGCAGTACAAAAAGGGATTCAACATTGTATGCGTGGGGATGTGTTTCAGATTGTATTGAGTAGAAGATTTCAACAACAATTTGGTGGAGATGAATTCAATGTATATAGAACTTTAAGAAGTATCAATCCTTCTCCTTATTTATTCTTTTTTGATTATGGTGATTATAAATTAATGGGTTCTTCGCCAGAAGCGCAAATCATTATTAAAGATGGTAAAGCAGTGGTACATCCTATTGCTGGCACATTTAAAAGATCTGGTGACGAAGCTGTAGATGCAGAAAGAACAAAAGCTTTATTGGATGATCCAAAGGAGAATGCAGAACATGTGATGTTGGTTGATTTAGCGAGAAACGATTTAAGTAGGGTTTGTTCTGAGGTGCGTGTGAAACATTTTAGACAAGTACATTATTATAGTCATGTCATTCATTTGGTGAGCGAGGTTGAAGGGAAGGTGGCTGAAGCCGCCAATCCATTTCATTTAATTGCAAAAACTTTTCCTGCAGGCACATTGAGTGGGGCACCAAAGTTTAAAGCCATGCAATTGATAGATAGTATTGAACCTACTAAAAGGTCTTATTATGGTGGTTGCATTGGTTTTGTAGGCTTTAACGGCAGTTGCAATCAAGCGATCATGATTCGTACTTTCTTGAGTAGGCAAAACACATTGACCTATCAAGCAGGAGCCGGTGTGGTTGCGGCTAGCGACCCGGAAAGCGAATTACAGGAAGTGAATAATAAATTGAATGCATTAAAGATGGCTATTGTATTGGCTGAAAAAATTTAAAAAAATTCCAATGAAAATATTAGTATTTGATAATTACGATTCATTCACATATAACTTGGTTCAAATCATCAAGGAGCAGTCTAATGCTTCGGTGGATGTATTTAGAAATGATGAAATTCCTTTAGAGGATGTTAAGGCTTATGATAAAATTTTATTGTCACCTGGTCCAGGCATTCCATCTGAATCGGGTTTACTCAT
>CAMDNL010000093.1 GCA_945902975.1 Chitinophaga pinensis | reverse complement strand
CACCATCCATTTGATCAAGTGTATATCATTCAGAAAGATCTTCCTAATTATTATAAATTGATAGAAACAGTTAAACGGATCAAAAACAAGAAGATTGTAATTGTATCTGCTGCCGATTGTAATGGTAGTTTAGAATACAATGAAGATTTATCTACACGAAGGGCCAATCGAATTTATCGTACTTTATCTAAATTGTCTAATAACGAGGTAGTGATTCAAAATGTTGGAGAGCGAGAACTGTTAAAAGACTGTTCTGACGCTAAAAAAGATATTGCTGCTCAGGTTGTTAATAGATATAGCTATATATTTATAATTGATAAAAAGTAGTTAAATTTGACAACCAATTATTTAAGTTTTTAAATTAAAAAATATGAAAAAGTTAATTTTATTTGCAATTGTATGTTTGAGTTTTGTTCAGCTAAGTGCACAAACAAAACCAGCTAGTTCCACAACACAAGTTCAAAAGGATATTAATAAGGTATTGAAGTTTACCAACGATAATTACAATATGGGTAATATCCCTTACGGCAAGCCGACTGAATTTGTTGTTACCATAGAGAATATCAGTGCTGCTCCAGTTACTTTAAATAATGTTCAAGTAAGTTGTGGTTGCACTACACCAAAATTTCAAGCAAATGCAGTAATTGCCCCTGGTCAAAAAACAACAGTGACTCTAGGATTTAATGGAGCTTCAATGGGAAATTTTACTAAAAATGCAACTATCTTCTTAAGTGATAACTTAATTAAGACAGTGAATTTCTCAGGAGTGGGAGTGCAGCAATAAAAATCTTCTTAGACTAATGTATTAAAGGCTGCCTATTTGGGTGGCCTTTTTATTTTTCTAGTAATTTTTTGATAGAAATATCTTCATCAATTAATGGCCAATAAATACCATAGTTTGCTGGTGAAATTTGATATTCATTTCTTTGTATTGAAGTAGCATTTAATAACTTACTTGATACTTTATCAAGTTCAAAACAATGTTCTATGCCATTAATATGAATGATCATTGAATTCTGTTTGAATGTAACAGATTGAATATTAGGCATCTTTTCCATTATTTAAAGTTAGTTATTTAAATAGCTATACAAACGGAATAAAAGGATGGCCGTCGTTGCACTCCGGCATCCTTTTGGGGGCTAGAACTAAGAAAAAGAGGTGTTTAATAATTGAATATGCCCAAATGAATGGCATTGTAAATCCTACGGATTTACCTTATTTATAAATTCATTTTCGACCTCAAATCAAGATTTGGGTCTTATCTTCTTTATAAATCAGGTTTCACTTCGTGAAAATGCCAATCATTTAGGCATAAAAAAAGAGGCTTTTAGCCTCTTTTTCTTAGTTCTGCGGAGAGAGAGGGATTCGAACCCCCGGACCTGTTACAGTCAATAGTTTTCAAGACTATCGCAATCGACCACTCTGCCATCTCTCCGCGGCAAATGTAGGAAGGGAAAAGCAATTTTGCAAAAAAATGCCCAATTTATTCATGAATTCGATGGTTCTAATTACTTGACTACCATGTATCTTTACAAAAAAGGACCAAGTGAGAGAATTAGCGGCTTTAAATCAATTTTTCTGGAAATATAGATTTCGTTTTTTTATAGGAATGGGATTGGTCATAGCGACCAATTATTTGGCTGTTTTAGCCCCTCAAATCACCGGTTATGTAGTAGGTTTAGTTCAAGCAAAATTACCTGGAGGAAAGCCTGTTGCTGGCGCATCAAATGACTTAATTATTAGAGCGATTGCCGGTATCAGTGAAGCCAATCATTTGAGCTTTGGATGGTTAATCGCATTTTGCAGTATCACTATTTTGGTTTTGGCAATTTTAAGAGGTGTCTTCATGTTTTTTATGCGCCAGACGATTATTGTCATGAGTCGACATATTGAATATGATCAAAAAAACCAAGTCTACGAACATTACCAAGCATTGGATAATGAATTTTATAAAACACATAGTACAGGTGATTTAATGAGTCGTATCACAGAAGATGTAAGTCGTGTAAGGATGTATACCGGACCTTCTCTAATGTATTTGATCAACTTAATTTCATTGATTGGTTTTTGTTTATACAATATGTTCTCAAAAGATATTAGACTGAGTTTATACGTACTTTCTCCTTTGCCTATCTTAGCAATCACCATTTATTTAGTGAATAGCATTATTAATAAAAAGAGTGAGGAGATTCAAGGTCAATTATCAGATTTAACCACCAATGCACAAGAATCATATTCTGGCATAAGAGTGATTAAATCTTTTATGCAAGAAAAAGCGATGTTGGGCTTCTTTAAAATCAATAGTGAATTGTATCGTAAGAATGCAGTCAGCTTGGCGAAAGTAGAAGCATTTTACACGCCTACCATGGCTTTGATGATTGGATTAAGTACTTTATTAACCATTTATTTAGGCGGATTACAAGCCATAAAAGACCCAAGTCAGATTGGAACTATAGTAGAGTTTGTTATCTATATAAATATGTTGACTTTCCCGGTTAGTGCGATTGGATGGACCGCGAGTATGATTCAAAGAGCTGCAGCTTCTCAAAAAAGATTGAATGAGTTTTTATCTATTGAGCCAACCATTCAAAATAAGGGTACCCAAAAAATTGAAAAGATAAAAGGGGATATACAATTTAAAAATGTTGATTTTATCTATCCTCATTCTGGCATTAAGGCATTGAAAAATTTTACATTAGAAATTAAAGCAGGTCAAAAAGTATTGATACTTGGTAAAACAGGTTCTGGAAAATCTTCTATCGCCCAAATCTTGAATCGAATGTACCATGTCAATGCAGGTCAAGTTTTGTTAGATGACAGGCCAATTGAATCCATCGATTTTTTAGCCTTAAGAAAGCGTATTGGGTATGTACAACAGGATGTTTTTTTATTCAGCGATTCGATTCAAAATAATATTCAGTTTGGAGTGGTATCCTCTGAGGAAGCAATTAAAGCCGCAGCAAAATCGGCGCATATATTAAAAGAGATTGAACAATTACCAGCAGGTTTTGCGACCATGGTAGGGGAACGTGGAACTACTTTAAGTGGTGGACAAAAACAAAGAATTTCTATCGCTAGAGCTATCATAAAGAAGCCAGACCTTTTTATTTTCGACGACTGCTTAAGTGCGGTAGATGCTAATACCGAAAAAACAATTTTAGCTAATCTAAGTCATCTGATGCAAGATAAAACAGCCTTATTTATCACCCACCGCATCTTTTTCAATTTCCATTTTGATCTAATCATCTATATCAAAGATGGCCATATTGCAGAATCAGGTACACACGAAAGTTTGTTAGTTAAACAGGGCCTATATGCCGAATTATATCAGACCCAATTAAGCCAAAATCAGCAATAGCTTCAATTTCTATCGATTTTACGAATTTTGGTTAAAATTTTCTTTTTTCATAAACATTTTATATTTTAGCTATAGATAATACTTAACTAAAATTGATATTGTGGAATACGAAAACAACGACAAAAAGATTGAGAGTGTATTTAGTTCAAAAATCCGTGCTGGAAAAAGAAGAACTTATTTCTTTGATGTAAGAGCTACTAAGGGTAATGATTATTTCTTAACCATTACAGAAAGCAGAAAACGTTTTGATGACAATGGATATGATCGTTCTAAAATTTTCTTATACAAAGAAGATTTTAATAAATTTTTAAAAGCGTTGACTGAATCTTTGGATTATGTCAAAACAGAATTAATGCCTGATTTTGATTTTGATGCATTCAACCATGAGTTTGATCCAGAAAATCCCCCACAATATCCTAATACTTATCCTGCAGCTTCAGAGCCAATTGTAGAAGCAATGCATCATTCAGTTGTACCCGAAACGCCAACATCAACACCTGAAACTCCTGTATCAACATTTGAAGTAATTGAACCTACCATTACGCCAGAAACAAGTGGAGATAATTTAAGTGGAGAGGAAGTAGATAAATGGTAAGTGTACTATAAAGTTTTCAACATCCAGATACTGCATCCATCATGACCAGAATTGCCCAATGATTTTGTCAATCTGTTGTAACCTAGTTTTTCATACATCGTAACTGCATTAGAAAGTTCTGGCATTGTTTCAAGGTATACTTGCATATAACCTTTTTCTTTTGCCCAAGCCATTGCTTTTAACATCAATGCTTTTCCTAGTCCTGTTCCTCTTGCGGCTGGCGTTAAATATAATTTCACCAATTCACAAGTACCATCTGGTAATCCTTCTGTGGGGAAAATGCCACATCCACCAACAAGGGTTCCTTCAATTTCCGCTATATAATATATGGATCCTGCAGTCTGAAATAATTCAAATAAATGATCTGTGGTTGGATCGTAATAAACAGTACCTGGTTTATTGGCGCCAAATTCAGTTAAGGCAGCACGAATCACCGCTGCCAATGCTACATTGTCCTTTGGCTCAATACATCTTATGCTTTCCATTGCTTGTATTGATTGATTAATCCATTGGTTGAACTATCGTGTTCCGTTACAGGTTCATTATTGCTTAGTTCAGGTAGAATTTGATTGGCTAATTGTTTTCCTAATTCCACTCCCCATTGATCAAAACTATAAATATTCCATATCACACCTTGTGTAAAAATCTTTTGTTCATAAAGTGCAATTAAGAAACCCAATGTATGTGGCGTCATTTTTTCTACTAAGAAAGAATTGGTTGGTTTATTACCTGCAAAAACTTTGAATGGGGATAAGCTTTCTATTTCGGCTTCGGATTTACCAGCTGCTTTTAATTCCTCTTTCACTGTCTTTTCATTTTTACCATTCAATAATGCTTCTGTTTGTGCAAAATAATTACTTAGTAATTTATCATGATGGTCGCCAATTGGATTATGACTTTTGGCAGGGGCAATAAAATCACAAGGAATCACTAATGTACCTTGATGGATCAATTGATAAAAAGCGTGCTGTCCATTGGTGCCTGGTTCGCCCCAGATGACTGGACCAGTTGCATAATTCACAGTCGTCCCATTACGGTCTACAAGTTTACCATTGCTTTCCATATTCCCTTGTTGGAAATAAGCAGCAAATCGATGTAGGTATTGGTCGTAGGGTAGGATGGCTTCGCTCTGAGCATCAAAGAAGTTAGTATACCATATACCTAATAATGCCATAATCACGGGCATATTTTTTTCGAATGGCGTTGTTTTAAAATGCACATCTGCGGCGTGTGCACCTTTTAATAAAGCCTCAAAATTCTCGTAGCCAATCGTTAAAGCAATGGATAAGCCAATGGCACTCCATAAAGAATATCGGCCGCCAACCCAGTCCCAAAATTCAAACATATTTTGACTATCAATACCAAATGCGGTCACTAATTTTTTGTTCGTACTTAATGCAACAAAATGCTTGGCGATATGTGTTGCCTCTTTTGCGTGTTCCAAAAACCATGTTCTAGCCGTATGGGCATTCGTCATGGTTTCTTGCGTGGTGAATGTTTTAGACGCAATTAAAAACAAAGTTTCTTCTGCGTTTACTTTTTTCAAGGTTTCAGCAATATGTGTTCCATCTACATTACTAACAAAATAAGTTTGTATCCCATCTATCCAATAAGGCTTCAAAGCTTCGGTCACCATCACTGGACCAAGGTCACTTCCACCAATTCCAATATTGACAATTGTTGTGATTTTTTTTCCAGTATACCCTTTATGTTCGCCTTGATGAATTTTGTTACAAAATATTTTCATTTGTTCTAACACTGCTTTGATAGCAGGCATCACATCCTTGCCATCTAGTAACACAGGTGCTCCGCTAAAATTTCTTAATGCAGTATGCAATACAGCCCTGCCCTCGGTTTCATTGATTGGCTTTCCAGCAAACTGTGATTCAATGGCTTTATCTAATCCACATTCTTTGGCTAATTGAAATAGCAATTGAATGGTTTTATCTGAAATAATATTCTTTGAATAATCAAA
>CAMDNL010000092.1 GCA_945902975.1 Chitinophaga pinensis | reverse complement strand
GGATTTGTGCATGATATCAAAAAACTATTGGCAGTCTTACCAAAGAAAAGACAATCCCTTTTCTTCTCTGCAACCATGCCTGCTGAAATTGTGAGTTTAGCGAATGTTATTTTAAATAAACCAAGCTCAGTCACAGTTACGCCAGTTTCATCTACTGTAGAAATCATTGAACAATCAGTTTATTTTGTAGATAAAGCAAATAAGAATTCCTTGCTAATGGAATTGCTGAAAGACCAAAATATTAAAAATGTATTGGTGTTTACCAGAACAAAACACGGTGCGGATAAAGTAGTGAACCTATTGGTGAAAAATAATGTTTCTGCAGAAGCGATTCATGGTAATAAATCTCAAAATGCAAGACAAAGGGCATTGAGTAATTTCAAGGATCAATCTACCAGAGTATTGGTTGCTACTGATATTGCTGCAAGAGGTATTGATGTGGATGAATTAGCGCATGTGATTAATTTTGAGATTCCGAATATCCCCGAAACTTATGTCCACAGAATTGGTAGAACAGGAAGAGCTGGTGCTTCTGGCGCAGCCTATTCCTTCTGCGATTATGAAGAAAAAGTATTCTTAAAGGATATTGAAAAGCTCATTGGCAAATCCATCCCAGTGATCGAAAGCCATCCCTACCCAATGCAGCAGTTTCACGCAAATAAAACCTCAAAAGACGCAGGTTGGGGCAAACCCAATAACGTTAGAGGCAGGGCGCCACGCGAAGGCGGACAGAATGGAGGCCAAAATGGAGGACAAAAAAGAAGATTTCCCAATTCAAAACCGACTAGGTAATATTATCTTTGAGCTAATTACCTAAATCGTTTTTTATGAAAAAAATGCTGATTGGCTTTTTGTTCTTTATCCCTCTTGTTACTATTGTTACGACTTCTTTATTTGCCCAAGATCGTCCCATTGCTAAAACTGATCTTTTAAGCAGTGCGAAATTAATAGACCTGCAATTCACAGATCCAGAAATTGATTCCTTATTCAATGATGTAATAGACAATTTGGCGAACTACAAAGCCATGCATGCATTGTCATTAAATAATAGTACACCACTCAGTCTTTGGCATACTGCTATCCTTCCAGGGATGCAATTAAATAAAGTGCAAAAACCAATTATTTGGGACGCACCTACAGCAGTTACATTACCAGCTAATAAAAATGAGCTTGCTTTTTATTCAATCGAACAACTGGCTTATTTAATTAAAAATAAAAAAATCAGTTCGGTTGAGTTGACGCAATTCTTTATTGGTAGAATTAAAAAGTACGGTGATACTTTACAATGTGTGATTACTATTCAAGAAGATCTAGCATTAGCGCAAGCGAAACAAGCAGATGTAGAAATTGCAGCAGGAAAATACCGAGGTCAATTACATGGTATCCCTTACGGATTAAAAGATTTATTTGCTGTCAAAAATACCAAGACCACTTGGGGTGCTGCGCCTTACCAAAATCAAGTCATTCAAGAAGATGCTTTTGTGTATGAAAAAATGAAAGCTGCTGGTGCTGTACTAGTAGCTAAATTTACTTTAGGGGCACTCGCTATGGGAGACTATTGGTATGGTGGAAGAACAAAGAATCCTTGGAATTTAAATTATGGCTCTTCTGGATCCTCTGCTGGTTCAACTTCTGCAACGGTTGCAGGATTGGTTCCATTTGCGATAGGCACAGAAACCTGGGGAAGCATTGTCTCTCCTGCCACAACTTGTGGTGCCACAGGACTTAGACCAACCTTTGGAAGCATCAGCCGCTCTGGCGCTATGGCATTGAGCTATAGTTTAGATAAAGTGGGGCCTATTACACGTTCTGCCAATGATGCTGCTATTGTATTTCATTATTTACATGGGACAGATGGCAAGGACGGATCTGCTGTAAATATGCCATTCAATTACGCCCCAAAAACGAATTTGAAAACTTACAAAATTGCTTACGCAAAAAACTATTTTGATAAAATTAAGGATACCAACCGTTCAGAGTTTGAAGTGTTAAGACAGTTCAAAAAAATGGGCATTGAATTAATTCCTATTAATTTTCCAGACAGCGGCGTGTATCAGTTTAATATCATGGACATTGTAATTGGCGCTGAAGCTGGTGCACAATTTGATGATATGACGCGTTCAGGATTAGATGACGCATTAACAAGACAAACAAAAAATGATTGGCCAAATTCATTTAGAACTTCTAGGTTTGTGCCTGCTGTAGAATATATCAATGCACAAAGGCATAGAACGATACTCATGCAAAAAGTCAATGATGTCATCTCGCAATATGATGCTATCATTTGCCCGTCTAGAGGTGGCGGCAATCAGTCTGCAATCACCAATTTAACGGGACATCCTGTGGTTTGTGTGCCAACAGGATTAGATGCAAAATGGCAACTTCCTACTGGCATTAGTTTTGTAGGAAAATTGTTTGACGAAGGCACCATTTTAAATATTGCACATCAATATCAAAAAGCAACTGGTTGGGATGAAATGCATCCTACCATGTTCAAATAATTAGTAAAGACTATGAATGAAATTAAGAAAGTAGCACTTCAACAATTAGGATACGGTTTTATACAAGACCTTCCAAAAGGCAAGGATGAATACTATTTACGCAATCAACAAAACAGAAGTGGTATAAAATACCGTTCACTTACTGCATTAGAGATTGAAATTTTAGTGCGCAATGGAAATTCAAGTGACGACTGGTCAAAATTATTAGTATCCAATGCCTTTAATCCGGAACTGGTTAAAAACTGTTCATTTTTCGGTTTGGTTCGTATAGGAAATTTAGAAACCACCTGTCTTTGCTTTAGTGATTTAACGGTGCCAGTAGGACTATACAATTCTACAATCATTAGTTCAGACTTTGGCAACAATGTCGCCATTCATAGTGTGAACTACATGTCTCATTATATAGTTGGAGACGAAGTGATTATCAATAACGTCAATGAACTCGTGACAACCAACCATGCAAAATTTGGTAATGGTATACTAAAAAAAGGCGAACCAGAGTCTGTAAGAATTTGGCTGGAGTTATGCAACGAAAATACCGGCAGAAAAGTCCTTCCTTTCAATGGTATGAGGGCTGCAGATGCCTTCTTATGGACCAGAAATAGGCAGGATAAAGTATTACAAGAAAAATTCATTGAATTGACCGAAAAACAATTTGATGATAAGCGTGGCTATTATGGAAAAATTGGAGACAGGACTGTTATCAAAAATTGCAGAATCATTAAAGACACTTGGATAGGTAGCGATGCCTATTTAAAAGGGGCTAATAAAATAAAGAATGTGACCATCAACTCCAATGAAGTTGCTAAGACACAAATTGGAGAAGGATCAGAATTGGTGAATGGTATTATTGGATATGGTTGTAGAATATTCTATGGTATTAAAGCAGTCCGATTTATCATGTCGGACTACTCACAATTAAAATATGGTGCAAGGTTAATCAACTCATTTTTAGGAGCGAATGCGACCATCTCTTGTTGCGAGGTATTGAACTCTTTAATTTATCCAGCACACGAGCAGCACCATAACAACTCCTTTCTTTGTGCTGCCTTAGTAATGGGGCAAAGCAATATTGCTGCTGGTGCGACATTAGGATCCAACCACAATAGCCGAGGGGCTGATGGCGAAGTGATTATGGGCAGAGGCTTCTGGCCAGGACTATGTGTAAGCATTAAGCATAATTCTATTTTTCCAAGTTTCACCATTTTAAATAAAGGGGATTACAATTATGAATTGAATATTCCAATTCCATTTTCTCTTATTAGTAATGATACCCTTAAAGATGAATTGGTGGTGATGCCCGGCTATTGGTTTTTATATAATTTTTATGCGCTGGCAAGAAATGCCTGGAAATACCAAGACAGAGATAATAGAAAAAATATAGACCAATACTTTGAATACGACTATTTAGCACCAGACAGTGTCAATGAATTAATCAAAGGCAGGGAGGTCATTGCAATCGCAGTTGCAAAAGCACAATTATTAAAAGAAAAAAAGTCCGCCCAAATTACAGAAAACCAATTGCTGCAATTAGGCTGCAAATTACTCACCACAAAAACTAAAAAAGAGATAGATCAATTAGATGTATTTGTGGATGGATTTGAAAATAGCAAACGTAAAACTAGATTGATCAAATGCTATGATGCATTTGCTATGTTTGAAAAAATGATATTCATTTATGGCATGGATCAACTGATGCTCAAACTAAACCAAAATGGATTAAAAGGTTTATCAGCAAAGGTTAAAGCAATCAAAACAACTGGCGCAGCTACTGAATGGAGCAATATTGGTGGACAGTTAATTCCTAGTAAATCGGTTCAATCCATGCTTCAGCAAATTAAGACAGACAAATTAGCAAGCTGGAATGCAGTGCATCAATATTATCAAAAAGAAACAGATACTTATTTAGCTAAGAAAAATCTACACGCTTTACATTATCTAGAGTTCATCGAAGGCACAAGCATTAGTAGCCTTAGTAACAAAAAAATGAATGAATGGCTGGATCGTTATCAAGTCATCAAGGAAGAGATCACCCAAAAAATAAAAAGCTCAAGGGAAAAAGATTATACCAACCCATTTAGAAAAATGGTCTACCAAAACCAAGCCGAAATGGACGCTATTGTGGGTGACTTAAAAGACAATAGTTTTATTGCAAAGCAAGTTGAGGATCAAAAGCAATTAAACCAATTGATCAAAGAATTTAAACAAGCTTTAAAGGCCAAATAGACTCAACCCAATACCAAGTTGCCATTGGGTTGTTCTCCATTTTGCTTGATCTTGTAATTCATTGATATTTTGTAGGCCAACCACGTACCTGCCGTAAACAAAAAAGCCACCAAGATTGACTTTTGCGCCCCCCACAAAGGAGAACTCACCTTGTTGAAATGCTAGTTGTGCATTTTCTTTGCCATCTTTCTTTTGGTCTATCAATATACCATATTGAGGCCCTGCTTGTAAAAGCAAATTGGAGAATGGTTTTACTTGAACCAATAATGGAACTAAAAGATAATTTAAGTGATATGTTTCTGGATTGTAAGTACTTCCCAAAAGATTCACAATAGAAGGGTTCGTAGATAATTTAGTTTGTGAAAGTAAAAGCTCTGGTACCAAACTAATTTTTTCTGTAAGACCAATCTGAAAAGTAACCCCACCGTGAAAGGATGCTGAATGTCTGTCTACGGCGACCGAATTCACACTAGTAAAATTTTGACCCACTTTAATGCCAATACCTATTTTTTCTTGTGCTTTAGCAGCAAAAGCAATAAAAATAGTAGCAATTAACATAAATTTTTTCATGATGTTTATTTTAAAGGTGACCCATGTAGCAAAAACAAGTAGCAATATATATAGAACGTAAAAAAATAAATTTTGTTACATAGCAGCAACATTAAACCAATTCTAAGACTGTAATTTCTGGCATAATCCCTACTCTGCCTGGATAGCCTAAAAATCCAAAACCTCTGTTAACGTATAATTTTTGATCTCCTTGCTGGTACAATCCGGCCCATTGTTTGTAGACCCATTGAACAGGGCTCCATTTAAAGTAGGGATTTTCTAACCCAAATTGCATCCCATGTGTATGGCCAGACAACATCAGGTCTACTTGAGGAAATTCAGGAATCACTTGAGCTTCCCAATGACTTGGATCATGACTCATTAAAATAATCACTTGATTAGGATCCACTCCTTCAAGCGCTTTATTCAATTGTCCATACTTAGGAAATCGAGCTTTTGCACCCCAGTTTTCGATGCCCACTAATTTGATTTGAGCACCCTCTTTTTCAATGGCCACGTGTTCATTCATTAATAATTTCCAGCCCATGGAAGCATGTACCGCTTTTAATGCCTCTAAATTAGCCGCTTTAGCTTCTTTGGAAGGCCATTGTACATAATCTCCATAATCATGGTTGCCTAAAGTAC
This sequence comes from Chitinophaga pinensis, assembly GCA_945902975.1. Classification (GTDB taxonomy): domain Bacteria; phylum Bacteroidota; class Bacteroidia; order Chitinophagales; family Chitinophagaceae; genus Sediminibacterium; species Sediminibacterium pinensis_E. The sequence goes on along the minus strand of CAMDNL010000092.1, from coordinate 22 downwards.
TAAAGACACCTTTTGACGCAGT
>CAMDNL010000091.1 GCA_945902975.1 Chitinophaga pinensis | reverse complement strand
TGGCACGTTTTCTTGAGAGCGGATTTGGCGGGCGGCTTTTTTGCCAGACTCGGTCCTCAAGTGTCCTTCGATTGTAATTGTCTTCATGGTTTAAATTTTAAATATGGACGGCAAAGGTAATGAAATAAAAAGAAGCAACCAAAGTTGCTCCTAATTATTTATATTCTATTGAAAATCAGTCTATTACTGATTTCTAGCCTTTAATTGTGAATGTACAAATAGGCTGGTAATACTCTTATTTTCATAGGCATTGCGAATCGCAATTGCAAACAAGTCGGCTACGGTCAATACCTTGATTTTATTTGACTCCTGTTTCAAAGGGATGGTATCACATACCACCAGTTCTTCTAACACAGAGCTGTCGATGTTCTCGTAGGCTTTGCCACTTAAAACTGGATGGGTAATTAATGCGCGGACCGTTCTTGCGCCTTTCTCTTTTAATAAGGCTGCTGCTTTAACTAAAGTCCCTCCGGTGTCACAGATATCATCTATGATCACGATATCCTTTCCAGTCACATCTCCAATCACCACCATGCTTGCAATCTCATTGGCACGTTTTCTGTGCTTATCACAGATCACCATTTCTGCATTAAAATAATTCGCTACTTCACGCACACGGTTGGTACTTCCTACGTCCGGTGCAGCAAAAGCCAAGTTCTGTAAATTAAGGGACTCTATATAAGGTATGAAAATAGCAGAGCTGTCTAAGTGGTCTACTGGCACATCAAAGAAGCCTTGAATTTGTGCCGCGTGTAAGTCCATTGTGATAACCCTATTAGCGCCTGCTGCTTCTAATAAAGTGGCAATTAATTTTGCGCCAATCGCCACACGTGGTTTGTCTTTACGATCTTGTCTAGCAAAACCATAATAAGGAACAACTGCAATAATTTTATAAGCACTCGCTCTTTTAGCTGCATCAATCATCATCAATAATTCCATTAAATTATCGGTTGGTGCATAAGTGCTCTGCACTAAAAAAACATAGTCCCCTCTGATACTTTCCAAAAAGATAGGTTGGAATTCACCGTCGCTAAATTTTTGGATATTTATTTTACCAATGGGGGCACCAAAACGTTGAGCAATTTTTTCGGCTAGCGCCTGCGAGCCGTTGCCCGCGAAAATTTTAACTGAAGGATTCATAAGGGTAAAATGTGCTTCAAAGGTATTGATATCGTACACATATTTTGGCTATTCTGATGTAAATTTTCAACAAAAAGTCAAGTTATGCACAACTGCCTGCAAGAAGCCGGTATTTGTACGCAGAATTAGCAGTTGTATTAAAAATATATTTGGATAAAATTGTTTATGCAAGCTAGCAATATCCGACTTTGGGCGGAACAAGATCAACCCATCTATAAATTTAGTACCAAGGGCGCCGACCATTTAAGCGATGTAGAACTTTTAGCCATTCTCATTCAGCATGGCACAGCTACACAAAATGCAGTTGAATTAGCCAGGAGCTTACTTGCTACCACAGACAATAGCCTGAAAAAATTTGCTGCTTATAGTGTGCGGGATATCGTGAATCTAAAAATTAAAGGGATTGGAAAGGTCAAAGCAGTGCGGATCTTAGCCGCTATAGAACTAGGTTCCAGAAGGATTGATTTAATGGACAAGCAAGCCACCATCCATCATAGCCGTGATGTGGCCTCGCATCTTAAAAATAGATTGCAGTTTGAACAACGTGAAGTATTTATGTTGCTATTATTAAATCAAGCAAATAAAATCATCCACGAGGCGGTGTTAAGTGAGGGTGGTATTACCGGCACAGTGGCCGATCCAAGGATTGTTTTTAAACTGGTCATTAGTCACGGCGCCACTGGTTTTATCATCTGCCACAATCATCCAAGTGGGCAATTAAAACCCAGCAGGATGGATGATACCCTGACTGAAAAAATCAAGAAAGGGGCTGCACTTTTTGACATTAAATTAATCGATCATTTAATCGTCAGCTCAGAGGGCTATTATAGCTATGCCGAACAGCATCCTAACTGGTAGCCGCTCTTTAATAAATATCTAAAAACTAGGCCTGAGCAGTTGGACCGCCAAAATTCATTGGGATCTCTATTTGCTCCATGTCTCCAATTGGGCCATGCGCAGCTTCATATCTTTCAATGTTTTCGACCATGGCTTTCATAAAACGCTTGGCATGCATCGGTGTTAAAATAACACGAGACTTTACTTTGCTCTTAGGGGTGCCTGGCATCACATTTACAAAATCAATCACAAACTCTGCATTGCTATGCGTAATAATAGCCAAGTTGGCATAAGTACCTTCTGCAATCTCCTCGGAGATTTCGATATTTAAAGGTTGGTTCGGGTTTTGTTCCATAATCTAAATTAAGAGTCCAAAGATACGAGGGAACGAATCTTAAAAAGAACTAAATTTGCGCCATGTTAGTATTAGACGGAAAAATATCCTCAGCGGCAGTCAAGGCAAGCTTATTAGAGCAAACTTCAGCATTAAAGGCTGCGGGTAAAAGAACGCCACATTTAGCGGCCATTTTGGTGGGCAATGATGGTGCTAGCGAAACTTATGTGGCAAGTAAAGTAAGAAACTGCGAAGAGACCGGATTTGGATCTTCTCTTTTCCGTTTTGAAGCGTCCGTAACAGAGGCTGAATTATTAGCGCAGATTGAAGCATTGAATACCAACGAAAATGTAGATGGTATTTTAGTGCAATTGCCCCTACCTAAACATATTGACGACGCTAAAGTCATTGAAGCAATTAATCCCAAAAAAGATGTAGATGGATTTCATCCTTCCAATGTGGGTAGACTGGTGCAAGGACTCAATACATTTATTCCTGCAACGCCTTATGGTGTGCTGCTGATGTTTGAGCATTTTAAAATTGAGACAAAAGGAAAACGTGCTGTGGTGATTGGTCGCAGTAATATTGTGGGCAGACCAATGAGTATTTTATTAAGCTCAGATCATCCACAAGGCAATTGTACGGTGACTTGTTGCCATAGATACACACCAAAAGAAGACCTCATTGAAATCTGTTCCAAAGCAGACATCTTAGTTGTAGCGGTGGGTATGCCTGATTTTATAGACGCGAGCATGATCAAGCCAGGCGCTGTGATTATTGATGTTGGTATCACTAGGGTTGCAGACGCCACTGCAGCAAAAGGTTTTAGAATTAAGGGAGATGTAAATTATGCATCTGCAATTACCGTAGCTTCTGCAGTAACACCTGTTCCAGGTGGCGTTGGATTAATGACCATCGCAGGCTTATTAAAAAATACGATGAAGGCCTACCAAGGTTTATAAATCATTTAAATCAATACATTGAGCAACGCATCCTCTTATCCAGTAATGGAACTATTTTATTCTTTACAAGGTGAAGGCTATCATCAGGGCAAAGCTGCGTTTTTTATTCGCTTAGCCGGATGTGATGTGGGTTGTGTTTGGTGTGATGTAAAAGATAGTTGGGATGCAAGTAAGCACCCAGTATTATCTGTGGAAGAAATTGTGGCTGCGGCAGTCGCGCATCCAAGCCGTATTGCCATTGTCACTGGTGGTGAACCTTTATTGCACCAATTAGACCCTTTAACAACTGCTTTAAGAGCGGCGGGATTTCAAACACATATTGAAACTTCTGGATCAAGCCCTATGAGTGGGTCCTGGGATTGGGTTTGTTTGTCTCCCAAAAAATTTAAAGCGCCTTTAGCAGAATCTATAAAAGCTGCGGACGAATTAAAGGTGGTTGTATTTAACAAATCTGACTTTGACTGGGCTAATTCTTTTGTAAATGATGTTCATACGGATTGCAAAAAATACCTCCAACCAGAATGGGAGAAGTCTGATGCCATGACGCCATTCGTCATTGAATACATTAAGTCCAACCCAAGCTGGGAATTGAGCGCACAATTACATAAGTATATCCAAGTTCCTTAATTCATTTAAGGACTTATCCTACCTTTATAGTAGATGCATTTTCAATTACGATATTCCAAAGGTTTTACCCTTTTATTATGTTGCTTAATTTTTAGCACCAATATTGTATTGGGACAGAACAAACAAGCTGCACAAAATTACGAAGCTGGGATTAGTGCCTTAAATAAAAATGATACAAAAAAAGCTATTGAACAATTTACACTTGCTTTTTCAAAAGACAGTCAATATCTAGATCCTGCAATTGCTTTGTTTCAGTTATACCATGATCAAAAAAACTTTCAATCAGCCGTTCAATATTTTAATCAAATAAAAAAAATAGATAGTGCCGCAGCTGTTCCACTTTTAGTCAAACAAGGCGTTGCACTCGCTAGTCTTGGACAATACAATGCTGCATATGTTTTATTAGCATCTTATATTAACAATAACAATTTGCCTACTTATTTAAACGAAAAAGCAAATGCATTGTACGCGGTTTGTGAATTTGCTATGCAACAAAAGATGGCAACCGAAATTAGCATCCACAATATGGGAGACAGTATTAACTCCCCTTTGTCCGAGTATTTTCCAACTATAAGCATTCAAGACAGTTTGTTTTTATTTATGCGCAGGCTGAATTTAAGTCGAGAAGATTTTTACACTAGCAGTATGGGTGTTGATGGATTTTCTGCAGCCGTTCCATTATCTGATACTTTAAATTTTGCAGCAAAAAAAGGGAGCATGAGTTTGAGTGCCGACCTACAAACATTATACTATGCTGCAGATTATGCAGAACAAGGCTATGGCCGATATGATATTTATAAAGTACAACGCAGTCCATGGGGATGGTCAAAGCCAAAAAATTTAGGTCAAAGAATCAATAGTGACTTTTGGGACAGTGCACCAAGTATTGCACCCGACGGCAACTCCATTTACTTTGCTAGTAATCGCCCAGAAGGCTATGGTGGCATTGATATTTATGTATCGTTTAAAAATGAAAAAGGTTATTGGGAAGAAGCCATCAACCTTGGACCATCCATCAATACAAAAGGAGACGACCAAACACCATTCATCCATGCCGATAATCATAGTTTATATTTTTCAAGCAATGGGCGTGCTGGATTTGGAGGATCAGATATTTATGTGTCAAGAAAAAAAATTGATGGCAACTGGACCACACCCGTTAATCTAGGGTATCCTATCAATACTTATGACAATGAAGGCAGTATTGCAGTTGCAAGTAATGGCGCCACTGCATATATTGCGAGTGATAGAGCAGACAGCAGAGGTGAATTGGATATTTATAAAATCACTTTAGCTGAAAACACAAGAGCCTACAAAACTTGGTATATCAAAGGACAAATTATAGATGCAAAGACAAGAAAATCCATTGCTGCAGCATTGCAAATTGTTGATCCAGCTTCTGGTTATCCAATGATGGAAATGCAAATTGATAGTATGGGTCAATTTTTATTAGCGCTCCCTTATTTTGATAGTTTAGGACTAAAAATAAATAGTGCTGGTCATGATTATTTGAGCAGTATCCTTCCAATAGATAGTGTAAAGGCCATGGCCGGAAAAACTTTTGATTTTGCATTGACACCAATCGAAAAAATATTTACAAAAACATTTAACCAAGTGTACTTTGAAACTAATTCTGCTGTTTTACAAGCTATTTCTAGCGTAGAGTTGGATGCGTTGGCGCGCTATTTAAAAACAACATTGAATGCGCAGATTTTAATTGAAGGACATACGGATAATACAGGTACTGCGGCACAAAATAATTTACTTTCATTACAAAGAGCCAATGCCATTGGCGATTACTTGCAACAAAAAGGTATTGCGCCTAATCGTATACAGCGCAAGGGCTTGGGCGCTACTATGCCAATCGCTGATAACAAAACAGCAGAGGGTAGAGCTAAAAATAGAAGGACTAGTTTCACGATTACGCTGAAGTAAAATCATGCTTAGATAATCGTATCCCTATCGCGCATTGAATTGTATACAAATTACTTTTTTGAATTTAATTCGCGTATTTATACTTGAATATTGATTTGATTTAATTCGGATTTTCAAGCAATGAATCCATCCCTTTTATATGCCATTGCTTTTTCACAATTACCTGGCATCAATTTATATGAACGAAAAAAATTAATCCATGTATTTGGCTCTGCCATGT
>CAMDNL010000090.1 GCA_945902975.1 Chitinophaga pinensis | reverse complement strand
ACTAAGGACCAATAAACTTGGGAATTCTAATTTTGTTTGAAGACTAAAATTACCTGCTGTAGATTTAGCAGAGACTAATTCTTTATTGGAAACGCCATCAATTAATGATACTGTTGAAGCGTCTTTCACATTCGTCAACTTACCTTGCAAATTCAATGATTGGGCTTGTACAAATGGACTAGCCAAAATCAATACAATTGCGATGATATTTTTTTTCATAGTGTTTTATTAATAGTCAAATATATAAATTTAATCTCGTTAGGCACTAGGCCTTGTGCCTCATTTTCAATATTTTAACAACATCTGCTAGTTTATATCCTTTAGCCTGTAACAGCATCAAGTAATGGAAAAGAAGGTCGGCTGATTCCTCTAGAAACAATTCGTTGTTTTGATCTTTAGCCTCAATCACCAATTCTACTGCTTCTTCCCCTACTTTTTGAGCTATCTTATTGATACCCTTAGAAAATAAACTAGCCACATAAGAGCTATCTGGGTCAGCAGTTTTTCTTTGTTCAATGACTTGCTCTAATTGAACTAAAAAATCATGCGATTCAACTTTATTCTCAGTGCCCCAGCAGGTATCTGTACCTGTGTGACAAACTGGACCAACAGGATTGGCTTGTATCAATAAAGTATCCTGATCGCAATCCAATGCCATACTCAAGTAGTTTAAGTGATTGCCACTCTCCTCGCCCTTGGTCCATAGTCTATTTTTTGAACGACTGAAGAAAGTGACTTTTTGCAGGGAGATAGTCGCGTCCACTGCAGCCTGATTCATAAAGCCTAACATTAATACTTTTTTTGTGGATGCGTCTTGCACAATGGCTGGCACCAACCCATCTGTGTATTTTGTAAAATTGATATTCATAGTGTGATAATTAGTATTGATAAATTGAATTTATTAATGAATTATTTTATCGAATTGATTACTTATTTAATTGTAAAGATGATTTAAATTCTAACTGCAATTCCATTTTGACTTAGATATTGTTTTAAATCAGGAATTGCAATTTCTTTATAATGAAAGACACTCGCAGCCAACGCTGCATCCGCTTTGCCCTTTGTAAATACGTCTAAAAAATGCGCTTCCGTTCCACCACCACCTGAGGCAATGATTGGAACTGGTAAATTTTCGGACAATTGCGCTGTGATGTCCAATGCAAAACCTTGCTTTGTTCCATCATGGTTCATAGAAGTTAATAGAATTTCACCCACACCTAAATCCACCGCTTCTCTTGCCCAATCTACCACCAATTTATCTGTCTTGGTCCTGCCACCATTTAAATAGACATACCAGTTATTATCAGACTCGCATTTTGCATCAATAGCCAATACGATACATTGACTTCCAAACTGCTTTGCAAATCGACTGATTGTTAAAGGATCTAAAAACGCGGCCGTATTGATTGAAATTTTATCTGCACCATTTTGTAGTAATACACGCACATCTTCTTCTGTTTTAATCCCTCCCCCCACCGTGAATGGAATATTAATACGATGTGCAATTTTATGCACCAATGCGCTCAAAGTTTTTCGTTGTTCAACAGTTGCAGTGATATCTAAAAAAACCAATTCATCTGCACCTTGGCTTGCATACAATGCGGCCAACTCAATTGGATCACCGGCATCCCTGATTTGCTCAAAGTTCACACCTTTCACAGTGCGTCCGTTTTTTATATCCAAACAAGGTATGATTCGTTTTGTTAGCATAATTTTATATAGGATGGCCACTTTTAAGTGGATGGATAAATATTGATTTTAAAATGTGGAAAGCTCCGATAAGCTTATTTTATTTTCATAAATCGCTTTGCCTACTATGGCAGCGGAACAGCCAATGGTTCTTAGCTCGTCTAAATCTTTTAACTGACTGACACCTCCACTTGCAATTAATTGTAAAGTCGGAAATTGTTGAAGAATCTTTTGATAAAGCTCAATAGATGGCCCTTCTAATTTTCCATCTTTTTGGATATCTGTACAAAATAATTGTGTCACCCCTTTATTCATATAAGACCCTATAAAATCATATACATCTATCTCGGTTTTTTCAAGCCATCCGCCTACAGCAATTTTTTCGGTATGCACATCTGCCCCCAACATGAATACTTCAGCCCCAAAACCTTCAATCCACTGCTCAAATACGGCTCTTTCCTTTACAGCTAGGCTGCCAATGGTGGCATAAGTTGCGCCAGTATCTAGTACTATTTTTAAAGTCGCTTCTGTTTTAATTCCTCCTCCAAAATCAATGACTAAATTAGTTTTATTGGCAATTTTCTCTAGTACTTTCCAATTAATAACCTTGCCAGATTTAGCGCCATCTAAATCTACTAAATGTAAACGCATTAAACCAACGCCTTCAAATTGTTTTGCAACTTCTAATGGATCTTCATTGTAGATTTTCTTTTGCGCATAATCCCCTTCGGTCAACCTAACGCATTTGCCTTCTATAATATCGATTGCTGGAATAATTTGCATATGCATTAAGATTTTAGGGATAGAAAATTTTGAATGATTTGTTCCCCAACTGCTGCAGATTTTTCGGGATGAAACTGTACCCCATAAAAATTATTTTTATGCAAAGCGCTGCTATAGGCCTGGATATAATCTGTGGTCGCAATTGTACCTGTCCCTATGCCCGCATAAAAACCATGTACAAAATAGGTAAAGCTATTTTCTGACACCCCATTGAAAAGCTCCGTTTTTAAATTTGTAATCGTATTCCAACCAACCTGTGGCACTTTGGTTGTATTTTCAGTTGCTTTGAATGCCAATACCTGCTCTTCAAAAATGCCTAAACATTTGGTATCATTTTCTGCAGAGTGCTTGCACATCAATTGCATACCTAAACAAATTCCTAGGACAGGTTGCTTCAATGAAACAATCAATTGGTCTAAATTCCTTTCCTTCAAATAAGCCATTGCTGTACTCGCTTCTCCTACTCCTGGAAAAATCACTTTATCAGCAGCTTGAATCATCGCTGGGTCATCTGTCACTGTTGCTGCTACGCCTAGTCTTTCTAGGGCATATAGCACTGATTGGATATTACCTGCATTGTATTGTACGATTGTTATATTCATTTTTGAAATAATGCTTTAGTTGCTTAAAACTCCTTCTAAAAAAGTTTTTGTAGTGGTTTCCACATCCTTCCCCTTAGATAATGCTTGTATGTAGGCAGAACCAATAATTGCGCCATTTGCATAAACATTCACCGCGTCAAAACTAGCTTTGTCCTTTATCCCAAATCCTACTAAGAATGGATTTGTTAATTGCATTGATTTTAATCTTTCCAGGTACTTGGCAACTTTAGTAAAATCTTTATCCGTTCCAGTTGTTGCAGATGAACTTACTGCATATAAAAATCCAGAACTTAAACTATCTAATTTCCTTAATCTTGTTTCTGGTGTTTCAGGTGTGACTAAAAAAATGAAATCTAAATCATTCGCTTTAATTGTGCTGCCATATACTTGTTCGAATTCGTATAAAGGTAAATCAGGCAATATCAATCCATCCACACCTAGTAATTTCGCTTTTTTACAAAAAAGTTCAAAGCCATATTGTAAAATTGGATTCATGTAACCCATCAATACCACTGGGATATGAATAGATGTTCTCATGGTTGCCAATTGTTCAAATAAAGCATCAATGGTCATACCATTTTCAAGTGCAGCAAGGCTGCTATTTTGAATCACTTCACCGTCGGCGAGTGGATCGCTATAGGGCATGCCTAATTCAATAATATTGGCGCCATTTTTTTGTAAGCTTTCCATCACTTCCATTGTACTATTCAATTGAGGATAGCCTGCAGTGCAATACACATTTAAAACACGCTTATTTTTTTGTTCAAATAATTCCGTTAACCTTGACATAATTTATATTTTTTGACTCCTTTTTTTGAGGTTTCCTCTTTTGAAGTTTCCTTCATGATGACTTTTATTTTATATCCATTGCTTGCATATAAGTCGCTAAATCTTTATCCCCTCTGCCACTCAAACAAACAATCACCACATCTGTTGGCTTTAAATTCATTTCGGGTAAAACTGCAAATGCATGTGCGGTTTCTAAAGCTGGAATAATCCCTTCTATTTCGGATAAATGAAAAGCCCATTCAAGTGCAGCTTCGTCTGTAGCGCTCATGAATGTACCACGCTTGCTTTCATATAAAAAAGCATGCAATGGCCCAATACCAGGATAATCTAAACCTGCAGAAATACTATGTGGCTCCACCACTTGTCCATCCTTGGTTTGCATCACAATACTTTTACTTCCATGTAAAATACCTGCACTTCCTAATTGCGTGGTGGCTGCACTCATGCCAGAATAGACCCCATGGCCAGCTGCTTCTACAGCGACTAGTTCCACAGATGGTTCGTTTAAATAATGATAAAATGCGCCAGCAGCATTGCTGCCTCCGCCTACACAAGCCACCACATGGGTTGGCAATTGCGATCCGGTGACTGCTTCCAATTGCGTGCGCATTTCTGTACTAATTACACTTTGAAAACGAGCAACCATATCTGGATAAGGATGCGGTCCTACCACACTGCCAATAATATAATGTGTCGTATCTGGTTCATTGATCCAAGCACGAATGGCTTCATTGGTGGCATCTTTCAAAGTTTTACTTCCACTTTTAGCAGGTACTACTGTCGCACCAAGCATTTTCATTCTGGCCACGTTGGGTGCTTGTCGCTCAATATCTTTTTCACCCATATACACCACACATTCCATTCCTTTTAACGCACAAACAGTGGCTGTAGCCACACCATGTTGACCAGCGCCCGTTTCTGCAATGATTTTCTTCTTGCCTAGTCTTTGTGCCAAAATAATTTGACCAACAGTGTTATTGATTTTATGTGCCCCAGTATGGCATAGATCTTCGCGCTTTAAATAAATTTTTGCACCAATTTCAGCGCTTAGTCTTTCGGCATAAAATAATGGCGTTGGTCGACCAACATAATCCTTAAGTAATGCCGCCACCTCTGCTTTAAAAGCAGGATCATCCATAATCTGCAAATACTGCGTCTTCAATGTCTCTACATTACTGTACAGCATTTCTGGAATATAGGCCCCACCATACTGCCCATAATACCCTTCCTCGGATGGCTGCTGATAATTGGTTAATTCGTTAAATAAATGCATTGATAAAGATTTTTATTTTTTCTAAATTTTTTACTCCTGGTGTGACTTCAAATTGACTATTGATGTCCAAAGCAAGTAATGATTTTCCTGCATTTGTTTTTTCCATCACCTGCACCCCTTGTACATCGTTTGGACCAATCCCTCCACTCAGAAAAAAGGGCTTAGGTATGGTTGATCCTTTGATTAATTCCCAATTAAAATGCTGACCTGTTCCACCATACAATGCGCTATCTGTGTCAAATAAGAAATAATCTACCACTGATTCATAGGCTGCAACATCTGGGACTGATGCCCCTACTCTAAATACTTTAATGGTCTCTACTTTTTGTCTTACTGTAGCGCAATATTCCGGACTTTCATCGCCATGCAATTGTACAAGATCTAAACCAGCCGCTTGCGCTATTTCAAGTAATTGTTCCAATGGTTCATTCACAAAGACACCTACTTTTTTGGCATCTGTGGGTTTAAAATTAGCTACATCAGCTAAACTTAATTTTTCTAACACATAGCGCTTTGAGCTTGAATAAAATATAAAGCCAATATAGTTTACGCCCATTGCTTGCAATGAAGTTGCTTGTTCTATACTTGTTATGCCACATACTTTAAACTGCATCGTTTTCTGTTTTTATGGATGTAACAAATGCTTCAAAAGCTGCAGCAGGATTTGCTTGCTTCATAAAATATTCTCCCATTAAGAATCCATCAAAGCCTTCTTTTTTTAATAACTTAAAAGTCTCTCCACTATAAATACCACTTTCGGCAATACTTAATATATTTTTTGGCAGTTGGCTCTTGAGTTTTAAACTATGTTCAATATTGACTTCAAATGATTTTAAACTTCTATTATTAATCCCCACAAAATCAACTGCATCACAAATATGTCCAAGTTCGTCTTCGTCATGAATCTCCAACAATACTTCTAATCCAATACTTTTCGCAAATGAAGCC
>CAMDNL010000089.1 GCA_945902975.1 Chitinophaga pinensis | reverse complement strand
GTGGCGAGCTTGTGACGCAGCCTCAAACGAAAAAAGCCTGTCACTTTTGTGACAGGCTTTGTGATTCGGATTGGATTCGAACCAATGGCCCTCATCTTAGAAGGATGACGCTCTATCCAGCTGAGCTACCGAACCCTACCCACATTGCAAAATATTGCCTTGGGGTTGCAAAATAAAGATAATTTGAGCGTTTTTCAAAGAAAATTTGACTCAAATTGGTCTGCGTCAATCCTTTACCATCAAATCACGAATTACCACAGAGGCAACTGTACAGCCAAAAATGGCAGGCATATAGCTTAGTGTGCCAATAATAGATTTTTTAGGAAAGGCTTTTTCTGTAACAATGATTTTATCCTGGTCGGCCTTCTCTGGGCTAAACACCACTTTCAAGCCTTTTTTTATGCCCATAGATTGTAATCTTTTTCTAACATATTTCGCAAGATTACAAATATAGGTTTTAGAGATATCGGTGACTTTGATTTGACTTGGATCTACTTTTCCACCTGCACCCATGGAACTTACAATGGGTAAATTTCGGTCAATGCATCCTTTAATCATGAATGTCTTAGCAGACAAAGTATCAATACAATCTACCACATAATCCCATTGAGTGCTATCCAATAATTCCTTGGTTAAATCCTCTTTAATAAAAATTTCTAAAATGGTTAAGTCTAATTCAGGATTGATGTCTTTTAATCTAGCGCCTAGTACTTGAGCTTTAGATGCTCCAGCAGTAGAATGCAATGCAGGGATTTGTCGATTGATATTACTTAAGTCAATCGTATCATTGTCTACAATAGTCATTTTGCCTACACCAGCCCTTGCAATCATTTCGGCACATATTCCACCAACGCCTCCAAGCCCAATAATTAAGACATTTTTTCCCATTAAGGAGGACAGTTTTTCTTGTCCCAACATTAGTTCTGTTCTACTCATCCAATAAGGTATCATATTGTATCTTTATCTTGCAAAAATCATAAAACCATGTCTATTTCAAAAATCTTTTTTATCTGTGCTTTTTTCATCTCTTCAAGCTTGAATGCGCAATATCAAATCAAAGAATTAACTGCACAAAAAGGCATTAGTATAAGAAGTTTATCAGTGCCTTCCGAAAAAGTAATTTGGGCAAGTGCATCAAAGGGGATGGTGGCAAAATCTACCAATGAGGGTGTCTCTTTTGAATGGATGCAAGTAAAAGGGTATGAAAAAAGAGACTTCAGAGCCATGCATGCTTGGAACGATCAAGAAGCTATCATTGTTGCTGTAGCTTCTCCAGCAATTATCTTAAAAACGAATGATGGCGGTGCATCTTGGAATAAAGTGTATGAAAATACGGACACATCTATGTTCCTAGACGCGTTACATTTTAGTGATGAAAATAATGGTACTGTGATAGGTGATCCCATTGAGGGCCATTTATTTATTTTGACTACAAATAATAAAGGTGCAACATGGGTTCAAAAGCCTAATACCTTTTTTAAATCGACTTTAAATAATGGGGAAGCCTTTTTCGCATCAAGCAATTCAAATTTAATTCAAATCGGAAATAAACTCCTATTTGTAACTGGTGGATTAAGTAGCCGACTTTGGATCAATGGAATGGCAGAAGCAATGCCAATCATGCAAGGAACCAGTTCTACAGGCGCTAATAGTATTGCCGTATCACCAAATGGCAGTTGGGTGGTTGTTGTTGGTGGAGATTTTGCAAATGATTCGATTGCAATTCAAAATATCGTAGGGTATCAATTATCTGAAACACCTAAATCATCTGTAAAAGATTTATCTGCAACCCAACTCATTTTTACAAAAATAGTTATTGCAAATCCTAAAGGATATAAATCCTGTGTTGAATTTTTGGACAATGATCGTTTAATTACTTGTGGTACTTCTGGGGTAGATATTTCAAGAAATAATGGGGCTTCTTGGGAAACCATTAGCAAAGAACCTTTTCATATCGCCAAAAAACATCCAACAAAAAGAGGTGCTTATTTAGCTGGATCCGGAGGAAGGATCAGTTTTGTTGAATTATAATAGACAAGTGATTAGACAGTTTAGACACAATAAATTTTGATAAGAAAAATTAGGATAGATGTAATTGTAAATTCAAGATTTTTTGTAATTTAGATAAGGATGAATAAGTATCAAGCAATTATATCTTTTGACATGGACGAGGAGTTTATGTCCTTGGTTCCTCCTCACAGAACTTATATCAACTATTTATTAAACAAAGGTGTTATAGAAACCTACACTGTAAGTATGGAGACACAGCAGTCTTGGATAGTCGTGAATGCCAATTCTAAAGTGGATGTAGAGGAAGTATTAAAAGCATCTCCATTGCATAAATACTGGAGCATGGAAATAGTGGAGTTATTTGTCTATGATAGCCAATCCAACAGGCTTCCAGCGGTTCAATTAAATTAGTTTACCTTTTTTTTGGGAAATTGAAAATACCCCCTTATTTTTGCACCCCTTAGGGAGCATAGCTCAGTTGGTTTAGAGCATCTCGTTTACACCGAGAGGGTCCGCGGTTCGAGCCCGTGTGCTCCCACAAAGAATCCTCAACACATCCTCTAGATTGTTGGGGATTCTTGCTTTAAGGCCTTTCGTTATTTTTGAACTATTTTTATATTATGCAAGTATTCTCCACCCGAAATAAAATCATCATTACCTGTAATAAATGGTTGGCTCCTGCTTTAAGGGCCGAAGTAATTGGTTTGGGTTTTGATGTAGACCGAGTATTTCAAACCGGAGTGGAATTAACGGGCACGGTGAACGATTGTATCCGTTTAAATTTAAACCTACGTTGTGCAAGTCAGGTGATGTATTCTCTGAAGACATTCATTTGTAATAATCCGGATGAGCTTCATCAAAATCTAGTGACCATTCCATGGGAAACCATGATCAAGCCTGATGGTTATTTTTCGGTGATCAGTAATGTTTTTAATGATACCATTTCTACCAATTTATTTGCCAACCTTAGAGTGAAAGATGCGGTGGTAGATAGAATGCGTGAAGTAAGTGGAAAGCGTCCCTCTACCGGTGCTGAATTAGCTGGTGCTGTGGTGTATTTATTTTGGAAAAATGATGAAGCAGAAATTTTCTTAGATACTTCTGGAGATTCTTTAGCGCGTCATGGTTACAGAAAATTACCCGGCAGAGCGCCTATGTTAGAAGCTTTAGCCGCTGCAACTATTTTGTCTACTAAATGGAATAAGTTTGGCGCCTTTGTGAATCCAATGTGTGGGTCTGGTACTTTAGCGATTGAAGCAGCTTTGATTGCAACTAAAAGAGCTCCTGGTTTATTTAGAAATAATTATGCTTTTATGCATGTCATAGGGTATGATAAAACGGTGTATGAAAAAGAACGTACTATCATTGAAGAACAAGTAAGGCATTTGCCTAATTTAGTGATCATTGCTTCTGATATTAGTAAAGACGCAATTAAGGTAGCTAAAATCAATGCATCTGTTGCTGGCGTGGAAGACTTAATTGATTTTCAGGTATGCGATTTTGAAGCAACAGAAATGCCTGAACCCGAAGAAGGCGCGATTGTTATGATCAATCCTGAATATGGTGACAGACTAGGCGAGGAAATAGAACTAGAAGCCACTTATGCAAGAATGGGTGATTACATGAAGAACAAGTGCAAAGGGATGACCGGCTATATATTTACAGGTAATTTAGAATTGGCTAAAAAGATTCGTTTGAAGCCAAGTCGTCGAATAGAATTCTTTAATGCCACAATAGATTGTAGGTTATTGGAGTATGAATTATACGCTGGAACTAAAAGAGTGGATAAAACGATTGATACAAATCCTTTATAGTTTTTACTCTAAATTAAATTGGTCATTCGTACAATAAAAAGGGTTTGATAGTAGTAGTCCAGTTACGCACTTTAATTATTTTAATACAATTTTGCAGCCATTCTTTTAATGGCAGTTCAAATAATTCTTCTGCATCTTGAATCCCTAATAATAAGGATAAATGATTTTCGCCACTTGGATTTGCATTGGTTGGATAAGGCATCCATTTAAAATCATTCGGATGTAAATCTTTAATTAATTTCAACAAAACAAGTCCATTCATCACAGCCGGATAATGATATGGATCTTTTACTTTCATTCTAATGCCTGTAAATATGGATGTTTCATTCCCAACCTGAATTGGGAGGTTGATGGGTTCTAATTTATAATCTTCCCCAAGCATAGTATGCGCCAACATCATAATCTCTTTTTGATTTAACCAAGGGGCGCCAATCCATTCAAAAGAATAGGGAGTACCTCTACCAACCGACAAATTGGTGGCTTCAAAAAAACATAAACCAGGATATAAAATGGTCGCTTCAATATTTTGTAAAGCAGGTGAAGGGTTGACCCATTTTTGATTCCAATCAAAAAATAATTCTGCTCTTTCCCATCCTTCACATTGAATGACTTTTAAATTAGCATTCCAATGTTGAACGGTATTAAAATAAATGGCTAATTCGCCGAGTGTACATTGATGCTTCACTGGAATATTAAAACGTCCAATAAAACTAGTGATGGATTCATCTAACATGGGGCCTTCACATAATGCGAGGTTTCCACCTAAAGGATTGGGTCTATCTAAAATAATCACTTGTTTATTGTATTTAGCAGCTGCTTCAATCCAATAAGTCATGGACCATAAATAGGTATAAAACCGCGTGCCTGCATCGGGTACATCAAATAATAGGATATCAATATTCTTCAAGTCATCTGCAGACGGCATATATTTTTCTCCGTACAAGCTAATGATTGGAAGCCCAGTGACATCATCCAGTCCATCTTTTATCAAGGCGCCATCTTCACCAATTGTCTGGATGCCGTGTTCTGGAGAAAAGATAGTCGTTAAATTAAAGCCTGCATTTTTTAATGCCAATCTACTTATGATTCCGTTTGTTGTTCTTGCTGCATCATTCGTCAGCATGGCAATACGATTCTTTTTCCAAATTGGATCTTGTTGTAATAGGATATCAATTCCAAAATGTAATGCCATACTATTTGTTGAAAATTAGGAACTTGGTTGTTTAAATCCTGTATCTACTTTTAAAGTTTCCATCACATTAAATATGATTGGGCATCGATCGTAGTGCATATAGGTGGTAAACAACCTTTTATTGAAATCAGGTACATGAAATGCAGGGAATTCTTTGCATCCAGCAAATCGGTGCGAATAGACAGTACAGCTATTGCCGTCTAAAAAGTGACAAGGAATGGCATTGATGACCATTCTGCCCGAGTCACCCTTGTCCAGGTATTTTTGGTCAAATTCGGCCCTTGTTTGGCCTAAATGTGCAGATAAGTGGTTGGCCTCATTCTCATCTATATTGACCATTAAGCTTTTGCAGCAATTGCCACAGTCAGTGCATTCAATTTTGGGTGAAATAGCTTCAGATAACTCAAAAACCGCTTTATCAAGGCTTAAACTATCTAAATTCCTTAAAAATTCTTGGAATTCTAAGTTTTCAGCTTCAAGTTCAACAGCCTTGTTTTTGATAAAATCAAGATCGGTGATAGGATATGTAGCGTCATTTTTGATAGGATAAAGATAATGCTTTAATCCTTTTATCCACATTTGACCAGTTTTGCAAATATTTAGATTGCAAAACTTACTTGGAGTATTAGATTTGCAGCTTGATTAGGGCATTTATTGCTCATAAAGTATTGATAATTATGGCAGAAGCAAAAATAGGGGCAGAATATAATGAAGACTCCATCAGGTCATTAGATTGGAAGGAGCATATTCGTTTGCGTCCAGGAATGTATATTGGAAAGTTGGGTGATGGATCTGCACCAGATGATGGTATATATGTTTTAATGAAGGAGGTGATTGATAACTGTATTGATGAACATACCATGGGGTATGGCAAACAAGTGGAAATTGCTATTGAAGATAAAACAGTAACCATTCGTGACTATGGCAGAGGGATTCCTTTAGGTAAGATTGTGGATGTAGTGAGTAAAATCAATACTGGGGCAAAATACGATAGCAAGGCATTCCAGAAATCAGTTGGATTAAATGGCGTAGGTACAAAAGCAGTCAATGCTTTGAGTGAAGACTTTGAAGTCACAGCATATAGAGAGGGCAAACAAAAATCGGCTAGTTTTAAACGAGGGCTCTTGATTGAAGAAACCAAGGAGTCAAA
>CAMDNL010000088.1 GCA_945902975.1 Chitinophaga pinensis | reverse complement strand
CGGTGTAAAAATCACCATTAATTCGTAATTGTTCATTACTTGAATTTTTTGGTTAAATAATTGGTTTTTCCCAGTGGACATCCTTATTCAGAATGAATCTGCCAAAACAGATTTGGGAGGGCGAAGGTAGGCTATTTCAGTGGATTTCCGCTCAAATTTGACTTAAAAATTAGTGCCACAGGAAAATGGTCACTATACCCACCCCTAAACTGGTCCCCATTCCAGGTTCTTTTAGGATATCCAGCGTATTTACCCTGGTTTTCGATCATATCTGGTGTTTTGTAAATAATTGATTGATAATGAGTTAAGTCCGATTTATTGGTTTTCCAATTAGGGCTAAGTAAGATCTGGTCAAAAAGGTTCCAGCTATCCCTAAAAGCTAGTGTGCCCTGGCCCTGTCTAAACATGGGTAAAAACGGGTTATCAAGGCCCAAGGTCTTCAAACTTTTATTGGTTGGGTTATCGTTAAAATCGCCCATGACAATCCAATGTGCGTTTGGATCTACAAGATGGATACTATCCATAATCCGCTTACAGGTAGTGGCTGCCCAGATTCTATTTTTTTTGGCTAAGCTAGAGCCACCTCTTCTACTGGGCCAGTGGTTCACTAATATATAAACCCATTGTTGTTGAAGTTGTCCTTTTACTAGTAAAATATCTCGGGTGGCATAGTCTTGAAAATGATTGGCGTCTTTTAAAGAATAGGATTTGTATTGAAAGGGTTTGAAAAAACGAGGTTGATAAATTAAAGCAACATCAATCCCTCTGGGATCCTTTGAATTAAAGTGGATGTATCGGTATTGGTATTTTTTGATGGCATTGGACTGGATGACTTTTTCAAGCACATATTGATTTTCAATTTCTGCTACACCCAATAATGCAAGACCTTCTTTATTCCCTAATTGACCTAGTCCAAAAATCACTTTGCCTAGTTGTGCAGTTTTTTGAGCATACCTTGATGCGCTGTATCCCTTTGCACTATTGGGTAAGAACTCTTCATCATTTACAATGATTTGATTGGTGGTGTCATAAAAATTTTCACAATTGTAGAAAGCGACCACCTGTGCAGCTTGTATTTGAATTTGAAAACCACAAGTGATGAATACCAGAATCATTAATATTATTACGTTTTTCACTATTGGCTTATTGGCTATGTTGCTATCCTTGTTCATGATTTTTTATAAATATGCAGTTTTAATCAATAAGGTAACAGCGTATTTACCGAAAGAAATTGAATGGATTAAAAATGCAATTTGCTTGCATGAATCAATTTGCACGCTACTGTTTATTTTTTTCCTCTTGCATTTTTATAAACGCAAATCCATTGATGGCACAAATTGAAAATGCAGATGCATTGCCAAAACAATTTGATATCATTGGAGAATCATCTATCTATTGGGTGCCTAATTTATTACAATCTAGTAATGGAGGACTGCATGAAATGGCACAATACCACGGCTTCGCATTAAATTGGGTTCCTAGAGGATTATTAAGCAATAGGGGGAATCAAATCAATGGCATTGATTGGCGTACCAATTTAAATGGTTGGGATCCAAGCTTTAGTTATGCAGGATTGTATAGAGGTTTTAAAACAATCAATCTGAATCCGCCCTATGGCATGGATGCATTTGGAATGAGTGGTGCATCTGGAAATAGTTTTACATCATCCAATGCGTCCTTATTTACAAAAACAAAATCAATTAGTTCGAGTTTGTCCAATGCAACAACCATGCAAGAGCTCCGGCTTCAATGGCATACTGGACTTTTAAAAAATAGTTACATGATGAATGTAGATGCAGTCCTTCAAAAAACACCTTTAGGCTATTTGGCCAATGGCGTGAAAGATCGACAAGGTTTTTTATTGAGTGTTGAAAAACTCATCTCAACAAGACAGCAATTGGGTTTTACTTTTTGGTGGAGTCCGGTAGTGCAAGGAAAACGTGCGCCAACGGTACAAGAATTGTATACCCTTACTAAGGATCCATTGTACAACCCAAGTTGGGGATGGCTTGATGGCAAACCTTTTTATGCCAATACGAAAAAAAGCAATGCGCCAGTCATGAGTCTGCATTATGATATTCGAACAAAAAAAGAAAACCTAATTCAATTGAATCTTGGGTTAGTGCTTGGAAGACAAAGCTCGACGCAGTTGGACTGGTCTAAAGCTGCAGACCCCAGACCTGACTATTATAAATACTTACCTAGCTATGCCATTGACGAACAACTTAAAAACAAGTTATTGAATTGGTATGCCATACATCCTGAATTATTACATGTTCAATTTGATCAGTTAAAAGCAAAAAATCTAGCAAATGAAAATGGAGCGGCACAATATATTATCAATGAACAAATACAACAATTACAATTGCTTCGTTTTTCTGTACTTTCAAATTATAGCATAAGCCCAATCACAAAATGGCATTTTGGTTTATCACTCAATGCAGATAAAATCGGGTACAGCAATCAAGTGGCAGACCTATTGGGTGGAAAATTTTATTACAATTACAATACTTGGGTGAATGATGACGGGCTTGCAGCTGCTTTTCAAAATGACGTACAATTTCCAGATCGTAAAATACAAGTAGGGGAATCATGGGGTGCGCATTATGTTTTGACCAATCTAAATAGGAGTATTTGGACTTCCTTAAATAGTGCTACCCCTTTATTGGAATGGGGGTTAGGCGTGAAGATGAACCTTGATAAAATGCAAAGGGAAGGCTTGAAACAAAATGGCTTATTCCCTGATCTTTCCAAAGGCGTATCTGCTTCGGCATTCTTTCCTTCTTATCAGTACCAATTGTATCTGCGTTACAAATTCAATGGAAGATGGTATCTCACTTCGCGGTTGTTTCAGGAATGGGAAGCGCCGGATGCATCCGAGTTGTATGCAGACCCTGCAAATCATGCAATACAAAATCCATTCCTTTTGCCAATCATCCATTTAGGTACTGAAATTAAATTACAATTTATGGGGAGTAGTATAAAGGCCAATGCTATACTTTTTGCGCAGTCTAATCAAAATGAACGTCAATATAAATTATTCTATCACGACTACTTTAATGCTTTTGTAAGGGCCAGTGTTGGACAAATGGAGACGATGCATTATGGCGTAGAATCTTATATTGAAACCAATTGGACCAGCCCAATTCAGTTGAGTATTGGCAATAGCTATGGTTGGTATACCATTACCAATCAGCCATTGTATGAAATTAGGATCGCCGATAACTTGTATAAAGTGCAATCGGGTAGATTGCTATTAAAAGATTTCCCTGCCACATCCTATCCTCAATCCGTGCAAGCGGTTACGATTAATTATCAACCTGTTTATTCCTTGCGCATTAGCTATACGGCAGTGTATGCAAGTAGACGCGCAATCAGTCATGATCTAATTAGGAGAAGTGATTGGGTGAAATTAAATAGTCCAACAAATATCATTTGGGAAGACCTGTACAAGCCTGTTTGGGCTTCTAATCAGTGGGTGTCAAATTTATTCATTTCAAAAAACTTTGAAGTAGAAACTAAAAACAGAAAAATAAATTTAAGATTGACGAGTTCTATACGAAACCTATTAGGAGCCTCTATACCTAGTTTAATCTTTGAACAGTCAAGGTATGATTACAAAAATTTTAAGACAGATAAATTTCCTGCAAAATATATTTATGATTTGGGAAGAACCTACACAATTGGCCTGCAGGTATCGATGCTTTAATACGACTTCATAACTCAAATTTTTATTTTATTCAAATCATTCACTTCAAACTTTTATTTATCAAATTTTATTTTATGAAAAACAATGTCTCTTCTTTAGCTGCTTTAATGATGCTACTGTTTTCAATCACTTGCTGCATGGCTTGTTTCAAGAAAGCAGCTTACGCTTCATCCTTTGAAGGTCAACTGAGCGATAGCTTAATCACTATCAAGCAACTTAAACGTTTACATCAGGTTGGAGAAGTTGAACCCATTCAAAAGGAATGGATGCTTCAAGCGGTGGTCGTGGCCAATGATGAGTATGATAATTGGTATAAATCAATCGTCATTCAAGATAGTACTGGCGGTATCATGTTGTTATTAGATGGTCAAAATCTTTTTCAAGATTATCCCGTTGGTACATTGATTCGATTGCGTTTAAAAGACTTGCTCTTATCTGATTATCGACGCATGGTTCAATTGGTTGGTGCTGTGGATAGTAGTTCGGGTAGTTTAGTGACAGGTGGCATTCCGCTGCCTTTATTCAAACAGCATATTCAAATTCTACAAGACAATTACCCGATCATTCCCCTCCAAGTTCAATTTAAAAATTTGCATGACTCTTTACAAGGGCGTTTGATACAATTATCCAATATCGAATTTTCGGCTTCCGATACAGCTCAAACATTTGCAGATAAAAAAAACAAATTGGGTGCTAGCCGCGCCCTTAAATTTTGTACTGGAGGCACGATTTATCTAAGGACCAGTGGGTATGCAGATTTTGCTGGAGGAGCCATCCCGAACGGCAATGGATCCATATTGGGGGTGTATTCTGTTTTTAACTCAGAAAAGCAGCTCTTAATCCGGCATCCAGATGACATTTTGTTGACCAATCCGCGATGTTCAGGCGCAGCCTGGCTGAAAAATTAACGGTTTTTGACCCTTTTTACCGCGTAGACTTGTCAGCTTGGCAGAAGCATGGCTTTGGTCCTTATTTTGCAATAGTAGAACCAAACGATATAACTATGCAAAAAGGTCAAATAAGAGTTCAGACAGAGAACATCTTCCCAATCATTAAAAAGTTCCTTTATAGTGACCACGAAATCTTTATTCGTGAATTAGTGAGTAATGCAGTGGATGCGTCACAAAAATTAAAAACATTAAGCTCAAAAGGCGAAGTAAAAGGAGACATAGGTGATTTAAGAGTGGACGTGATTGTGGATGCAAAAGAAAAAACAATTTCTATCATTGACAATGGTATTGGTATGTCTGCCGAAGAAGTAGACAAGTACATTAACCAAGTGGCATTTAGTGGAGCAGAGGAATTTGTAACGAAGTACCAAGATGCTAGCATCATTGGTCATTTTGGTTTAGGATTTTATAGCTCATTTATGGTGAGTGATAAAGTAGATATCTATTCTAAGAGTCATACAGATGCACCAGGTGTTTTCTGGAGTTGTGACGGAAGCCCAAGCTATGAATTATACGAGGTAGATTATAGCAATAGAGGAACTAAGATTGTGATGCATATCAATGAAGAAAGCAAAGAATTTTTAGAGCCTTCAAGAGTGAAATCTATTTTAGATCGTTTCTGTAAATTTTTACCAGTCGCTATTTTCTTTAAGGACGCGAATGAAGAAGTGAAAGAGGCTAAGGCGGAAGAAGGTAAAGAAGTTGAAGCTGAAGTTGAAAAACCAATCAATAATACCAATCCTATCTGGGTTAGAAAGCCAGCCGATTTAACAAAGGAGGATTATGAAAATTTTTACAAGGAATTGTATCCTTTTGGCGAAAAGCCTTTATTCTGGATTCATTTAAATGTGGATTATCCATTTAACTTAACGGGTATTTTATATTTTCCTAAGATCAAGCAGAGCTTTGAAATTCAAAAGGACAAGATCCAATTGTATTGCAACCAAGTATTTGTAACCGATGAAGTAAAAGACATCGTTCCTGAGTTCTTAATGTTATTACATGGGGTGATTGACAGTCCAGATATCCCTTTGAATGTAAGCAGAAGTTATTTACAAGGCGATCCGAATGTGAAGAAGATCAATGCGCATATCACTAAAAAAGTGGCGGATAAGTTGGAAGAGATTTTCAACAATGACAGAAAAGCCTTCGAAGAAAAGTGGGAGAGCTTAGGATTGTTTGTAAAATATGGCATGATTACCGATGACAAATTCCTAGAAAAAGGGAATAAGTTTTTGATTTTAGAAGATGCAGCTGAAGCAGGTAAGTTTTACACTTTAGAGGAATACAAAACAACAACAGAGGCAAATCAAAAAAATAAAGAAGGTAAGCAGGTTTTATTGTACACGACCAATCCGGTTGGGCAAGACGCTTTCATTCAAGCAGCAGTAGGTAAGGGATACAAGGTGATCAAGTTGGAAACAATGGTGGACGCTGCCTTTATTAATAATGTGGAGATGAAATGGGAAGGTGTGCAATTTGTAAGAGTCGATGCCGATGTAGTAGATAATTTAATTGATAAGCAAGAAAATGTAGATTCAGTTTTATCTAAAGACGAAGTAGAACAAGCTAAAAAATTATTTGAATTCCAAGTACCTGAAATCACTTTAATCGTGGATGTGAAAGGATTGAGTCAAGATGCTGCACCGGTGATTGCTACAAGACCCGAATTCATGCGTCGTATGAAAGATATGGCTGGTATGGGCGGCGGAGGGATGACTGCATTTTATGCACAAATGCCTGACGAAGTTCAATTAACCATTAACGGTAACCATCCAATCTACCAAACACTCTTAAAAGAAACAGATACAGATAAGCAACAAAAGCAAGCAAGAAATTTAGCTGACTTAGCATTACT
>CAMDNL010000087.1 GCA_945902975.1 Chitinophaga pinensis | reverse complement strand
ATCTCGAATGAATTGTGTTCTTTAAGACCTAAGGAAGAAAAATTAACTTTCTCAGCTACATTTGAAGTGGATGCTGCAGGAAAGATTGTACATACCTGGTATGGCAAAACAGTGATCTTTTCTGATCGTCGATTCACTTATGAGGATGTGCAAACAATTATAGAAACAAAAGAAGGAGACCATCAGGATGAAATTTTATGGTTGCATGACTATACCCAAAATTTGAGAAAAAAACGTTTCGAAAATGGAGCGATTAATTTCTCTTCACAAGAAGTTCGTTTTACTTTAGATGCTAATGGAAAACCTATTGGGATCACTGTAAAAGAAAGTAAAGCATCTCATCAATTGATCGAAGAATTGATGTTAAAAGCCAATCAATTGATTGCAGAAAAAATGGGCAATGTGAAAGTAAAAAAAGAAGTCTTGCCTTTTCCTTATCGTGTGCATGACCAACCTAACGAAGATAAATTAAATCCTTTTGTGGTATTTGCTAAAAAGCATGGATACCCTTTTAATATTGATTCTCCCGATCATATTGCGCATAGCTTTAACAATTTAATGTTGGCGTCAAAAGGCAAACCTGAGCAACATGTTTTAGAGCAATTGGGTATTCGTACCATGGCAAAAGCGGTGTATACCACTAACAATATTGGCCACTATGGTTTAGGCTTTGAACACTATTGTCATTTCACTTCACCTATTCGTAGATATCCTGATGTACTCGTGCATAGAATCGTGCAAAGTGTCTTAATGGGCAATGCCATGAATGACGAAGGATTAGAAGAAAAATGTGCACACTGTAGCATGCGCGAAAGAGCAGCAATGGAAGCAGAGCGTGCTGCCAACAAATACAAACAAGTTGAATTCATGCGTGATTATTTGGGACATAGTTTCGAAGGCATCATTAGCGGAGTGGCAAGTTTCGGTTTCTTTGTGGAAACAGTGGAGCATAAATGTGAAGGCTTAGTGTCAATTGCAAGCTTATCTAAATTTGATGACTTTAGATTAATTGAAGCAGACTATGCTTTAGTGGGTTCTAGGTCGGGTCGTAAATTCAATATGGGGGATAAAGTGGTTGTCAAAGTAGCCGCAGCCAATTTGGATAAACGCCAATTAGATTTTGAATGGGAAGTGAATGGGATGCTGAATAAAAAAGATTGATTTGCAATTAATAAGCAGTCAATGTTTCTTCAAAAATAATGCCTTCTTCTGCTAAGCATTTTAAGATGGGTTGATAAATTCTTGCATCAATTGGAATATGCAATCCAGTCATTTGAATCTCTCCTTTTAAATAGGCGCATACACCCATGGCCAATGGTAAACCTACTGTGGTAGCCATGGCGGTATGGATGGCATCTATTCCAGTTAGTACCATGCTGCTATCTAATTTAAAATGACGATCACCAATACTATATTCAATTTCGTGTAACATCACCACCAAATCTTTGTCTGTGTCTGCAAGTTTCCATTTATCTTCTAACAACCATTGTAAGATGCTTGCATTGGAATTTAATTGAGCTGGAATACTTGTAGCATCATTCAAACCAATGAATTCAAGTTGCTCCTTGATCTGTGCATCTTGATTAAATTTCATCAAGACCGCCTCTAATCCATTTTGTTGAATATGATCATTAAACCAATCTTTAACACTGGTATTTGGTGCTAAACTAATCTCCGCCTCATTTGATAAATCCAATTGTACTATGGCATTCCAGCCAGTGCAAAATGCTGGATAGCGAAGGGTAGTGCGCACAAAATTGTTGACACCATGTAAGTGGTAAGTGTCGATATAAGACAAGGAATTTCTATTTGGATAATAGGCCAAATCACCAATACCAGGTAGTTGCACAATCGGCGCTTGATCAAATATTTCAGGATAATTTTTAGTGACTGTAGCACCATTTTCTAAATAAATAGCTCCTGCTTTTCCTGCTAAAATGATGTTTCTAGGGTTCCAACTAATCTTATAATGCCAGGGATTGTTATCACTTTCTGGTGCAATCAATCCGCCACAATGCGATTTAAAGCTAGTAATTTTGCCTCCTTTTTCATGAATCTCATCTATGATAGCCATCGCGCTCATATGGTCAATTCCGGGGTCTAAACCCATTTCACAGAGGAATAAAAGTTGTTTTGACTCAATTTGTGCAGCTATGGAACGCATATTATCGTCTACATAAGATGCTGTAAACAATGGTTTTTCAAATTCCAAGCAATCTTTAGCCACTAAAAAATGTAGGTGAGCAGGCAGCATGGAGACCACGATATCCGCTTTTTGAACCAAATTTTGACGATTTAAATCATTTTTGATATCGATACCAAGGGCAGTTCCATTGGGGGCATTATTCCACTTATTTTTAGCCGTTGCTTCATCTCCGTCTGCTAGTACAATATACCAGTCATTTTCAACCGCTTTTTGTTGTAAATATTGGATTAAAACTGTGGCAGATTTGCCAGCTCCAATAATGAGGATTTTTTGGCCCATTGTTGAATGTATAAGTGGTTAAAAATGTATGGGTTAAAGTTAGTATTAAATACCAAATACTGTGGATAAAATTGTGTAAATTAATACTGATTTTAAGCATAAAAAAGAGGTCAAAAAGGTATCTTCGTAACGGTGCATATCCTGGGTCTTTTTGGGCACAGGAAATAGACTATAAGAAACAAAAAATATGGAAGAAAATTTAGGTGGAAATTTAGGTCTGGAACAGACCCAAGACAATGATCGTGTGATAAGAGTCAACATTGAAGAGCAAATGAAAACCTCTTACATTGACTACTCCATGTCTGTGATTGTAGGTCGTGCTTTACCCGATGTTCGTGACGGTTTTAAACCTGTTCACCGTCGTGTTTTGTTTGCAATGCATGAGTTAGGAAACAATAGCAATAAAGCTTATAAAAAATCTGCACGTATTGTGGGAGAAGTGATGGGTAAATTTCACCCACACGGTGACACCGCAATTTATGACACTTTAGTGCGTATGGCACAGGAGTGGACCATGCGTTATAGATTGGTAGATGGACAGGGTAACTTTGGTAACCAAGATGGTGATCCACCGGCAGCAATGCGTTATACGGAAGCGCGTTTACAAAAGATTTCCGAAGCGATGTTGGATGATTTGGAAAAAGATACCGTGGATTATCAATTGAACTTTGATGATAGCTTATCTGAGCCAAGTGTACTTCCTACAAGGATTCCACAGCTTTTAGTGAATGGCTCATCTGGTATTGCAGTGGGTATGGCGACGAATATGTTGCCACATAATTTGAATGAAGTAGTGGATGGATGTATCGCATACATCAACAATAAAGATATCACGATCGAAGAATTAATTGCCATTGTAAAAGCACCCGATTTTCCTACAGGTGGTGTGATTTATGGCATGGAAGGGGTGAAGCAAGGTTTGATGACAGGCCGCGGTCGTGTGGTATTGCGTGGAAAATGCAATGTAGAAACAAAAGCCAACGGTCGTGAGATGATTGTGATCAATGAAATTCCTTATCAAGTGAATCGTGATCACTTAACAGATCGTATTGGTCAGTTGGTAGTAGATAAAGTTGTTGAAGGTATTACACATGTTAACAATGAAAGTAATAAGCGTGAGGGAACCCGAATCGTAATTGAATTACGTAAAGATGCGGTGGCACAGGTGATCATTAACCAATTATTCAAATTCACAGAATTGCAAACCAGTTATGGTATCAATAATGTGGCGTTGGTAAAAGGTCGTCCAAGAATTTTGAACCTAAGAGATTTGATTTTAGAGTTCGTTGATTTTAGAATGGAAGTAGTGATTCGTCGTGCTAAATTTGAATTAAGAAAGGCCGAAGAACGTGCACATATTTTAGAAGGTTATTTGATTGCCTTAGATCACCTAGACGAAGTAATTCGCTTAATTAGGAATTCAGCCAATCCTGACGCGGCTAAGGAAGCTTTAATCACAGCAGGATGGGGTATTTCAGATATTCAAGCGAAAGCAATTTTAGAATTAAGATTGCAACGTTTAACGGGCATGGAGCGTGAAAAAATTAAAGAAGAATTTGATCAATTGATGAAATTGGTTGCTTCTTTAAAAGAATTATTAGGAAGCGAACATTTACGTTTCGAACTCATCAAAACAGAATTATTAGAAGTAAAAGAAAAGTTTGGTGACGAGCGAAAATCTGAGATCCAATACTTAGCGGATGAAATGCGTATCGAAGATTTAATCGAGGAAGAAGATGTGGTGATTACCATTTCTCATTTAGGGTATATCAAGCGTACATCTGCCACTGAATACCGTCAACAAAAGCGTGGAGGACGTGGTGCCATTGGATCTAAGACAAGAGAAGAAGATTATGTAGAGCATTTATTTATTGCATCTACCCACGACACCATGTTGTTCTTTACAGAAAAAGGAAGATGTTTCTGGATGCGTGTATATGAAATTCCAGAAGGTGAAAAAACAAGTAAGGGTAGAGCAATCCAAAACTTAATTCAACTTCCTCAAGACGATAAAGTAAAAGCCATTATCGAAGTGCGTAATTTGGCTGATAAGGATTATGTGAATAATCATTATATCATTTTATGTACTAAGAAGGGCATCATCAAGAAAACATGTTTGGAAGAATTTAGTCGCCCAAGAGTAAATGGTGTAAACGCAATTACCATCAACGAAGGTGATGAATTATTAGCAGCACGTTTAACCGACGGTAACAACGAAGTCATGATGGCTGTGAAGTCTGGTCGTGCGATTCGTTTCCCAGAAGAAAAAGTAAGACCAACAGGTAGAGGCGCGATTGGTGTTGCTGGTATCGAAGTGGATGACGAAACGGACGAAGTAGTTGGTTTAGTTTGTGTAAGCCGAGAAGATAAAGACCGCACTATTTTAGTGGTGAGTCAACAAGGTTATGGCAAGCGAACCCCAATTGATGACTACCGTATTACCAACCGTGGTGGTAAGGGGGTTAAAACAATCAATGTGACCGAAAAAACGGGAAGCCTGGTTGGTTTAATGGACGTGTTAGAAAAAGAAGACTTAATCATCACTTGTAAATCTGGTGTAACCATACGAACTAGTATTGCTGATATTAGAGAAGCGGGTAGAGCAACACAAGGCGTTAAATTGATACGTTTAGACGAAAATGATGAAATTGCTGCTACTTCTAAGATCGAAGAACAAGACGTTCCAGATGAAGGCGAAATTACTGATATAGAATCAGTTACAGAGGATACTTCAACTAAATCAGATCTAAATGTAGGGGATGATACAGCTGCTGAGTTTGATGAAACTATTAATAACGAAGGGGACCACACGCCCGAAGCATAAATTAATTAACTTAGAACTTTAAAATAATCATTATGAAAAAATGGATTAGTACAATGTTTTTGATGACATTGATGCACGCAGCTTTTGCTCAAGACTTTAAAAAAGTGGAGACGGGCTTATTATTAAATAATTTTGAGGTTGCCAAAACAGAATATGAAAAAGCAGTTGCTAAAAAACCAAGTATAGAAACAACTGCAGAAGGGTATTACTGGAAATCAAAAATTTATGCAGGTTTATCTAAGGATCCAGCTGTTAAATATCCAGATGCTTTCGATAAATTATTAAAGAGTTTAAACGACTATATTAAAGCTGATCCTGAATTCACTATAGCTATTAAAAGTGGTCAAGAGCCATTTTTTGAAGTGTACATAAAAAGCTTTAAAGATGGCGTAGCTGCTTTTGGAGAAAAGAAATGGAAAGATGCTGCTGAAAATTTTGGTAGAGGAGTGGAATTAAGTGATATCATTTTTTCAAAAGGTTGGTCTACAAATAAGCAACCATTTGATACGACTACTTTAATGTATGCTGGTTATTCGAATCAAAATGCTGGTAATGATGACCTTACCATTAAGTATTATACTAGAATGATTAATGCGAACATGAAAACGCCTGAGCTGTTGGACATGTATAAATTTGTATTAATTAAAGCAGCCGAGAAGAAGGACAAAGCCTTATTTGATCAATATTATACGATTTCAGAGAAGAATTATCCAGAAGAAAAATGGTTTGAATTTAGAGCAGATTATATCGATAAAAATTATTCAGCAGAGGAAAAAGTAGCAAATTATGAAGCTCAAGTTGCTGCGAATAGTATTAATGAAACAGAATGTCAAATGTATGGTGACATGTTTATGGCTTCCAGAAACGTAGATGGTTTATCTGATGATAAGGCAAACTATTTTTTAGATAAAGCAGCAGATGCTTACATGAGAGCTTACAAATTGAATACTCAAAACTTTGCAGCTGCATTTAACGTAGGTATTAGTTATTACAACCAATACACTGTGTTAGACGACCAAGTTGGTAACAATATCAGGGCTTTACAGCAATTGAATGCCAATAAGCCAGTGGCGCCTAAAGATCCAAAGAAGAAATTGGTATTTGATGCCAAATTCAAGGCTCAACAGGATTCAATCAAAAAGTTGAATCTTGCACTAGATGCACCTATGAAGGCAAAGGTGGACCA
Organism: Chitinophaga pinensis; assembly: GCA_945902975.1. Classification (GTDB taxonomy): domain Bacteria; phylum Bacteroidota; class Bacteroidia; order Chitinophagales; family Chitinophagaceae; genus Sediminibacterium; species Sediminibacterium pinensis_E. Next base: position 150 of record CAMDNL010000087.1, on the reverse strand, counting down.
AGCCATTGAGTGGATCGAAAATGCATTCAATATCATTAAGGATAAACCAGTATTGACTAAACAGGAAAGGAATGTAGCTGCAAGATCAGTGGATTTCTTAGCAACTTTGTATGCTTCTAAAAGAGACAAGAATAGAGCCAACCAAAAGTT